>CAZVDO010000009.1:0-46154 GCA_964625345.1 uncultured Anaerolinea sp.
GCGGGCGGCCGTCATCAAGGCGCGGGCGGCCGTCGTCAAGGCGCGGGCGGCCGTCGTCAAGGCGCGGGCGGCCGTCGTCAAGGCGCGGGCGGCCGTCATCAAGGCGCGGGCGGCCGTCATCAAGGCGCAGGCGGCGCGCGACAAGGCGTGGGCGGCGTACGTCAAGGCGCAGGCGGCGCGCGACAAGGCGTGGGCGGCGCTCGTCAAGGCGCAGGCGGCGTACGGCAAGGCCATCGCCGCCATCCCTCACGCCGACATCTGCCCCATCCCCGACACCTGCACGTGGAACGGGAGGAGCTACCTGTGACTGACCGAGAGGCGCTGACCTTCCGTATCACGGATCAGAGCGAGGCAGCCATCCGGTCACGGGCCGACCAGTCGGTCCTATGGAACGAGGACGAGGGGAACGTCCCGACACGCATCGCGGACGCGCTATGGGCAGCGGTTCGGGATCGTGAATCCCTGCTCACGACGTTGGACCGCGAGCGCGCCGCCGGTGTCCACCTCGGCGACCAGGGGCTGCGGGCGGTGGCGGAGATTGTCAGACGGCACACTCACCACGGCCGCTACGCCATGACGCGGTATGCGGGACCCGACCCCGAGGACGACTGCCACCTCTGTCGGGCGTTGGTGGCGGCGGGCGTCTTGGCGCTCGACGAGATCGGAGAAGGCACCCGCGCCGCCCTCGCGGAGGAACCCCGAGTGTCGTCGTGGTGAGGAGGTACCGATGACTGACCGAGAGGCGCTGGCGGCGGTCGTTCGCGCTCGGATCTGTGTCTGCGGGCATCCCGCCTCAGATCACGAGACCGAGTGCGCCTTTGGCTGGACAGGCGAGCCCGATGAGGCCGAGCCGTGCGCCTGCGAGTCGTTCGCCGCCCTCGCGGAGGAACCCCGATGACCGACCGAGAGACGCTGGCGGCGCTGCTGCACGATCCAGAGGGCATCTGTGACGACGACCAAGTAGGCGACCCGCGAACATGCGAACGGCTTGCCGACCGCCTCATCGCCGCAGGTGTCCGCCTCGGCGACGAGAGGCTGCGGGCGATCAACCTCGATCAGCATGCCGCAGAACTGCACACCCGCCGAGCGGGAACTGCCGCCCAACCTAGCCACTCTGATTGGGTCGTGGCCTTCTCGGCGGCGAACAGGGCGTCGCGCGGCTCGACCGTGAAACAGGCATGGCCGTATTGCCCTGAGTGTGTCCGCCTCGGCGACGAGGGGCTGCGGGCGGCGGCGCTGGGGGTCTACCACGGGCGCATCGGCTTCGAGAACCCCCGCGACCCGGACATCCTCGCTCTCGGTGTGGCCCTGTTCCCTGACCGTGCCGCCCGCGCCGAAGGAGACTCCCGATGACTGACCGAGAGGCGCTGATCGCGAAGGTCGCTCGGGCCATGACGCACGTTCGTGGTGCCCACAACGCCGATGACGGCAACGATGGGACGCCCTGCGACTGGTGCGTCCTCGCCGCCGAACAGGCGATCGAGGCGTTCGCCGCTGCCGGTGTCCGCCTCGGCGATGCTCAACTGCACGACATCGACCCCGATCCCGAAGCCCATGCGTGGGTCGATTGGGACGAGTACGAGGAGTTGTCGCTGGCCGATGTCCGCGCCGCCCTCGCGGAGGAACCCCGATGACCCGCAAGATCGTGCTCCAGTGCGTCCGCAATGCCAAGGGCGGCTGGTGTCATCGCTGGGGCTGGGTCCCCGGAACGATGTCAACGCCCGAGCATCCGTACACCGAACGACACTGCATCCACTGTCACGTCTATGAAAGCGAAGTCCGATGACCATTGACACGAAGGAGAACCCGATGACCATTGACACCGACCGCCTGCGGGCGCTGGCAGCCCTCGACCCCGACACCGTGCGCGCCCTGCTGGACGCCGCCGAGTTGGGTCTGGCATGGCAGCGAGCCGAGGCGGCGCTACCGAAGCGATGGTCAATCGCGCTGGTCGGCGATTGGGAGGATGGATGGGAAGCGTCAGCCGACGGGTATGCACTCGGGGGCACAAGCGACTCGTTTCACGTCAACACAGCCGGGGGTTGGTTCGGCCATGGGGGCAGCCTCACCCCAGCCGCCGCCCTCAATGCCCTCGCGGATGCTCTCGAAGCGCGGAGTGCGGGATGAGAGCCGCCGCCCTCCTCCTGGTCATCATCGTGGCCTGCGCTCCAACGCCGACGCCGGCCGCCCCGCCGACACCGACACCGAAGCCGACCGTGGCCTACACGCCGAACGTCGCCGAACGATGGGGCGCCACGGAACTCCGGACGGGCCCACGGTGACGACCGAACGGGAGCTCGAGGAGGCGCTCGAGGCGCTGCTCGACGACCTCGACATCCGCTGGTATCACCCGCACGACTCGCGGAGCTCGCCGAAGGGCTGGCCGGATTATGCGATCGGCCTCCGACCGATGATGTACGTCGAGCTCAAGGCCGAAGGTGGACGGCTGAGCCGGGATCAGGCCGCGTGGCTCGAGATCCTGGCCGACACGGGTGCGCTGGCGTGCGTGGTGGTCGGGGACGCCGGACTCCGGCAACTCTGCGACTTCATCGTCCGAACGCACCCCACGCAACAGGCCCGTCGCTCGGCGAGCAACGGGCCTGTGGTGCTGGGCTCCGGCCGGGTGGCCGGCGCGGACGCGTACCGGCGGATCGCGAAGGGCTAGCGGCGTCGCTTCCTCGGCTTGGGCTTCGGGCCCGGTCGGCTGGCCGGATCCGTCCGCCAGGCGCGCTGACTGGTATAGGCCCGATACGCGGCGATCGCGTCCGTGCTGATCGCGTACGATCGGGCGCCGATGCGGACGGCGTCGAGCCGCCCGACTGCGATTGCCCGACGCACGGCACGCTCGGATCGGTTGAGCATCCGCGCCGCCTCGGCGACGCCGACGAGGTCGCTCATCGTCCGAACGCCTCCACGAGCTCGCCGGGCCCGGGCGGATCCCCGAACGCGGCCAGCCGGGAGCGGCACCGGCGGCAGGGCCGACCGCGCACGGCGCCGGACGCGCCGCAGTCGAGGCAGTCGAGGAACCCGACCACGAGCCGATCGCCGAGCGCCCAGCTGGCCGCGTGCGGCTCGCATGTGTGCGCGATGACGTGCGGTCCAAGGTTGGTCGGGTCGACGATGCGCGCCGCCGCCGGCGCCTGACACCGGCGGAGCGCGCACGGCGCGACGCTCGAGCCGGTCATGGCGACCACGCGCGCGGCTTCGTGCGGGGGACGGCCGCGCGTGTTCTCGAACGCGGCCCGGACGCCGGCGCCGCGCTGCGTGGCGAAGGTGGCAACGATCGTCGAGCCGATCTGCACGGCCCACTTCATGCGCCACCCTCCATCCGTCGAGCCAGGCGCACGGCGTCGCGCGCCCGGTCGAACGTGGCGATCGGCTCCGAGTCGCGACGGCCGCCGTCCATCGTCCAGACAACTGCGAACCGAACCGGGGCGCCGGCGCCGCCGGTGGTCGTGCATCGCACGCCGTCGGCGCCGACGGGCGGGACGAGGCCGCGCACGAGCCGATCGAGGTCGTCCGCGGTCATCGCTGCACCGATGGGTCGCGGGAGGTCCCGCCGTCGCAGTCCCCGCAACCTGACGTTTCGTACGGCAGCTCGCCGCCGCATCGCTCACAGGCGAAGTCGTAGGTCAGTTCGGCGCGCGGGGCGAGCTCGGCGCAGCCGGGCTCATGGGCCCGGCTCCCGCCGCAGTAGGCGCACGCGTCGAGGGTGTCGTCTGGGGTCATCGGGCGTCCTCCTCACAGCTGCGATGGTTGCCAGTCTCGCCGTTCCAGTCCGCCGGGCCGGGGCCATCGCTGCGCCCGCACAGGTCGCAGCGTGGCTCGAGCTCCGGCACGAGCGCGACGATGGCGGATGGGTCGAGGTACACGTCGAGGCGGGGCCCGTCGTCGTCGATCACGCGCGCCGCCCATACCGCGGGCCGTTGGCCGCTGGTCCGGGTGGCGAACGCGAGCCCCTCATCGGCGAGCGCGGCGGCGATGGTGTCGCGCGCCACGCCAAGCGATACGGGCGGGCGGAACGTCACGCGCTGCGCCGTCATCGGATGTCGTCCCGCGCCGGGCCGCACGCGTACGCGGTCCAGCGCTGCCCGTCGAAGTCGCCCACGCCGACGAGAACGGCGTGCTCGGCGCACGGCGCGATCGCCGGGCCGCTGAGTCCGCCGAGCAGGTACAGCCCGCCGACGATCGCGAGCGCGGCAGCGATCCAGAGGCAGCCCGTGAAGGCCAGGACGGCAAGGCCGGCCGGGTGGCGCCGGCTGGCGATCGCGCGGTGGTCGATGATGGCGGATCCGTCCCCGGCGGTATGCACCGCCCAGAACGTGCCCGCGCGATCCTCCCCGGCGGTCATCGCGCGCGCCGGGGAGAGTGTCGCGGGGAGCTCGAGCCCGGCGGCGAACGCGCGCGCCTCGCCGTAGGCAGTAAACCGATGCTCGCTCACTTGGTCGCTCCTCTCTTGGTGGTGGGCTCCGGCTCCGGCCATGCGATCCTGAACGCGTACGCGTCGCGGCTGGCGATCGGCAGGTGCCCGGCGTAGATAACGTCGGGTCGGTCGGCGGGATCCGGCCAGACTCGCGCCACTAGTGCCACGGCGGCGGCGCGGTGCGCGTCCGGGCCGGATAGCTCGTAGGGGTACGGGACCGTCACCGATGCGTCGCGCATGACGTACGACCCGAGCGGCGGACGGCGGCGGCGGCGCATCGGCAGGTCGGCGGCGGCACGGACGCGCGCGCCGTGGTGGTCCGTCGGGCCGAGGTAGCGGGTCACGATAAGCGCGCTCATCGTGCGAGCTCCGCGGCGAGTTCGGCGACCGTCGCGGACGGGCGCCGCTTCTCGGCGATCACGGCCAGGCGGACGGCCCGGCGGGCGTCGCGGCTACCGTGCCGCGAGTGTCGAGGGTGCGTTGCGCGCATGGTTTCCTCCTGTGCGCTACCGGATTGCGGTCTGACGTGCCGCACCGGCGGAGGGCCCGGGGCCCGGGCCTACCGTCGGGGCGTCGCGGGCTAGCGGCCGATCTTGTCGAAGATGTCGGACCCGACGCGGTCGCGGAGGCTGACGTACGCGCCATCGGCGCCGAGGACGACGTGGTCCAGTAGGTCGATGTCGAGGAGGCGACCGGCGGCGCGTGCCTCCCGGGTCAAGTGGAGGTCATCGGGGCTGGGCGTCGGGTCGCCTGACGGGTGGTTGTGCGCGATGATGACGCCGGACGCGTTCATGCGGACGGCCAGCCGGAAGAGCTCACCGATGCGGACCAGCGACGCGCTGACGTTGCCGGCGTAGACGATCTCCGCGGCGAGTACGGCGTTTTTCGAGTTGAGCACGAGCACGGCGAGGGCCTCGGTTTCGCGGTCGTCGAGCAGGGCGCGCAGCGCGGGCATGGCGTCGATCGGCGCCCGGATGGGCGCGGGGACATCGGCGATCCGGTGGCGGGTGGTGGTGTAGGCGTAGACGGGTGCGAGTCGATCGGTTGGCATGGCAGGGTCTCCCTCTCAGTTCTCGAGCTCGAGCCGGACGCGGCCAGCGGCATCGGTGACGATGTAGACGGGGCCGCCATCGGTCGCGAGTCGTCCGCAGTAGCGGCACGCGGTCCCGGCGGGGTTCGGTTCGCAGCCGGCCGGGCCGGGGCAACGGCCACGCTTCTCGGCGAGGGCCACGGCGTCCGGGTGGGTGCGGTCGACGTAGGGCGGAGTCGGGCGGCAGATACCGCGCACGGCGAGCTCGTAGTCTCCGACCGACTCGCGGCCGGTCGGCACGCGGCCGCAATCGTGGCAGGCGGCGCCCCAAACGGCGAGGTCGGCGCATTGCTGGCAGAGCCCGGGGACGGCGTCATCGTCGGCGGGCATGTAGGCGCAGTGGCGGCACTTCATGGTCGGGTCTCCTCTCGGATTGTCCAGAGCTCGAGGGGCGCCGCGTCGCTCGACGCGGGCCGGTGGTCCGGCAGGACGGCGCCGGGCCCGAGGTCGGCGCCGCAGCATGGGCACGGCGTCGGGTCGGGAAATAGGCGCTCCTGACCAGAGCCGCGGCAGAGGGCCGCGGCGGGCTGGTAGACGCGGTCGGCGGTCATCATCGGGTGGCGCACGGGGCGTAGTGGCCGACCTGTGCGGCGTCGTTGCAGTCGTCGCAGCTGTCGTTGTTACCGCGTCGGTCGTGGATGTCGGCGGCGTGGCCGCAGTCGTGGCAGCGGCCGCCGAGCTCGCCGACGATGCGTCCGCCGCAGGTGCAGCGGGCGTCATCGTCGGGGGTCTCGACCATGCGGTCCGGCCGTTGGCAGGTGCAGAGCTGGCGCATCCTCGCGCTCCTCTCAGTGGGCCCGCCGTCCTGACGTGGCGGCGGGTTCGGCATCCATTGTAGCGGGGACCAGGCGCCTTGTGTGCCGCTAGCGGTACCGGGTCTGGTGGGCCGATCGTCCTGCCGGCCAGGCAGCCGGTAGCGGCATGAGAGCTCGTGGGGGGAGGGGGTAGGGGGAGAGGGGCGAGGGCGTAGCCCGAGTGGTACAGGGACCATGGGACAGGGGATGGGGGGCGGGTGCGGGGCGCCGAGACTCCACCGCCAGCCCGCTCCTCGAGCTCGGCACGGGGCATAGGTGGGCTCGGGGCCGTGGTGCCGGGGCCCGGGGGGCCGGCTCCGACATAACCAGTGTTATCGGCACCTGCCTCCGGCCCTGTCGGGCCCGGGTGCAGGACCAGTCCGGCGGAGCCCGGACCCTCGTAGCCCCCCCTACCGGGGGGGCTACCAGATGCCGCTCGCTCCGCTCGCGGCGGGTCGCCCCCACTCCGGTTCCTCCGGAACTCCCGGAGTCCCGTTCCTCCCCCGTGGGGCCCCCCGGACCGTAGCCCGTCATCGGTCGTGGGTCCCATCCGGGACCTCTGGGGCCCCCCTACGCTTCCCCGTGGCCTCCTGGACGGCCCCGTGGTGCCGCGATCCCCCCCGGACTGGCACTCGGAGGCGCTCCGGGGCGTCGGCGGGCGTCCTGGGGCATCCTAGCGAGGCATGTGGACCTACCTCGACCCGGACGCGGCGGCGATGGCCGTCCTCGTCGGGGTCCTCGGCCTCCGGGTCCTCGCCCTGGCGCAGCTGGCGGTCGTTGCGCGGCGTCGTAGACTCGTCCGGCAGGGTGATGGGCAACCGTGTGGCTCCCCCGTGGTGCTCGCCACCGTCCGCCGGCCCCCCGCCGGCAACGGACAACCCCGCTCCCCTGCGTCGTCAACCCGCATGGAGGACCCGGTCATGGCCCAGAACCCCGCCGATCTCGTTCCGCAGTGGACGTCCGAGGACGAGCAGAACCTCGCCGACCGCATCAACCGCTACGCGGCCAACCCGGAGGACGACCAGCCGGCCCAGCTGACGTCGACGCCCTGTGCGTGGGTCGGCGCGCCGGTGTTCGTCCTGGCGCCCCTGCTGCGGAGCGGTCGCGGCGACGTCGTGGTCACGCCGGTCGAGCCGCGCCTCGACGCCGAGGTCGCGGTCGGCCAGATCCTCGAGATCGACGGCCGGCGCTGGATGCTCGTCGCCAAGCGCGGCGCCATGCTCGGTCTGGTAGGCTGATCGGAGCCTTCACCCGGCGGGCCCACCTTGTTCGACGGGCTCGGGTGAGAGCCGATCCTCCGGCTCGGGACTGACGGCCCAGGCGTCGGACGCGACCGCACTCGCCCGCCTCTGTGCGATGCAGAGGGGCGGGCGAGTTGCATGTCGGGGGCCGGCTCGCTAGCATGGCGAATACCGTCCACCAACCGTCAGAAGGAGGATCACCGTGGACACTCCCGTCCCTGCCGAGCCACCCGGTCGCCTGACCATCGCGATCGAGGTCGTCACCACCCGCCTCAGCCGTCGACGCTGTACGTCATGCCGCCGCCGGCGCGTGCTCTTCGCCCTGACGGCCTACGGCCAGGACCAGCCGGTCGGCTACGGCCGCGCCCTGTGCGCCGCGTGCGCCGGGTTCCGGCGATGAGGCCGGAGGCTGAGGAGATCGTCGGCGTCGTCGCGATCCAAACCGTCCACGCCGTCACGGACTCTGCCGCCGGCGTCCCGATGCCCATGTCGGCCCTCCTCGCCTCGATCGCGGCGACGGCCTTCACGCTGGGAGCGCGGCTCGGCATCAGCGCCGCGCAGCACGACCTCGAGCGGGCGATCGTGCTACGCAGCGTTCTGCTCGTGACGCCCCCGCCTCCCGAGGAGGCCGAGTCGTTCGCGGCGACCGAGGCCGCCCTGGTGCGGCAACTCCTCGACGTTGCCGTCCCGAGCGATGGGTAGGCGGGCTGGCTGGGATACGGTCCCGGTCCGTTCAGACTTCCTCGCCGACCCCGAGTTCCGCCGCCTGCGTCGGCTCGCCGAGAACGAACGCGCCTTCCTCGCCGCGGTTGGCCTGTGGCTCGTCGCGTCCGCCGATGCGTGGCGGGACGACGACGAGAACGCCGTCCTCGAGGCCCTCGGCGACGATCCGGAGCTCGCCGAGCTGCTGACCGCGGCCAAGCTCGTCGAGGACGGCCACCTGCGCGGGTTCGAGAAGCGCGTCACGGCCCTCCGGGCGAGGCGCGCCGAGGATGCCGACAGGAAGCGTCGGACTCCGCGTCAATCCGGTGGAGTCCATCGGAGTCCATCGGAGTCCAGCGTAGAGGTAGAGGTAGAGGTAGAGGAAGAGGGGAACCTATCGGTTCCAGTAGATCCGTCGAATCAGAAGCCGGGCGCGCCTGTGCCACAAGGCCGTGGGCAACGACCCAAGGTACGGGGCTTTGCCTCACCGATGGAGGGGGCCCCACGATGAGGCACGAGCCCTGCATCTGCGGCGGGACGATCAGCGCACCTGACGACCCGGTCGCCATCCTGGCTGCGGTCGCCGACCACAACCGAACCCAAGCGCACCGGCAGGCCCGGGCGCGTCGGCGGCACGTCGAGGCCGTCCGCGACTACCGGCGGCGCCTGCGCCGGGAGGTCGAGCTCGCCCGCGCTCGACGGTGGCGAGCATGATGTTCGAGGAGGAGCAATGACACCCGACCGGCTGCGGTCCATGACCTACGACGAGCTCGAGGCCGCTGGCCTCGACGACTGCGGCCTCCCGCTCGACGAGTGCCCCGGCCTGCCTCCTCCCGGCCCGTGGCGAGGCTGGACGTCCCGGCGCCGTGGAAACGAGCACCAAGCCGCCGGCGGGCGCCGCACCGCCTCGGTCCAGCCCATCGTCATCCGATCCCGGCGCCCCCGGGCCCGCGCGATCTTCGTCCCGTGAGCACGCCAGCCGACGCGGTTGCCGCGGCCGTCTGCTACCTGGCTCGGTGGCGAGGGTCTGGGCGCCCCGCCGCACTCGTGGACCGCGTCACGTTCTTCCACCCGGAGCGCTGCCGGTTCTGCGACGAGGACCCGGCCAAGCTCCTCGAGCTCTGCCGTTCGGTCGACGCCGGGTCGCGGGCAGGGTGGTCGTCCCTCCCGTCCGGCGCCCGCATGGCCCGGATCCGCGAGGCCCAGCGCCCGTCATGGTGGGAGGACTACATCGCCGACGAGCCCCCGGCATGACGCCCTACTTCGCCGACGAGCACCTGACCGTCTACCACGGCGACGCTCGCGAGGTTATGTCGCAGATGGAGGCCGAGTCGGTCCATTGTGTGGTTAGCTCGCCTCCCTATTGGGGGCTCCGGGACTACGGGGAGGCAGGCCAGCTCGGCCTCGAACCGACGCCCGAGGAGTACGTCGCCAACATGGTCGCGGTGTTCCGCGAAGTCCGGCGCGTGCTGCGGGCGGACGGCACGGTCTGGCTCAACCTCGGGGACAGCTACGCCTCCCACGATCCGGGCGGCTATCGCGAGGGTGAGTTCCTGAACCCCGGCGGCAAGCCCCCGGTCAAGCAGGGACCAGCACGCAATCGGGCCGGCAACTACCGACCGTCCGGACTCAAGCCCAAGGACCTCGTCGGCATCCCCTGGCGCGTCGCGTTCGCCCTGCAATCGGACGGCTGGTATCTCCGCAGCGACGTGATCTGGGCGAAGCCGAACCCCATGCCGGAGTCCGTGACCGACCGCCCGACCAAGAGCCACGAGTACCTGTTCCTCCTCGCCAAGAGCCAGCGGTATTACTTCGACGCCGCGGCCGTAAGAGAGCCATCGACGACGACGAGGCCCGAACTGCTGGAGTTCGGTGACCGGCAGGACGTCGGGCTGCCGGACGGCCGTACCGACGACCGACGCCGGCGCAAGCAGCGCGTGCCCGCCGGATGGGACACCGCGGAGGGCGGCCACGTCACCACCCGCAACAACGGCCGGATGCCGGGGCCTGTCGAGTATCGCGAGGCCGTCGCGTCCGGTCGCAACATCCGCTCCGTCTGGACGATCGCCACCCAGCCCTACCCCGGCGCGCACTTCGCCACCTTCCCGCCGAAGCTCGTCGAGCCGTGCGTCAAGGCCGGCTGTCCCGAGGGCGGCGTCGTCCTCGACCCCTTCGCCGGAAGCGGAACGACCGGCATGGTGGCCCAGGCGCTCGGGCGCCGGGCCGTCCTCATCGACCTGTCGATGGACTACCTCGGGCAGCTCATGGCCCGGAACGCACAGAAGCCGCTGGGGCTGCGTTGACTCCTGAGCCGCCGGCGTCGTAGCGTGGGGGACCTGATGGCTCGGATCACTGCGGAGGCCCTCGACGATGGCGAGCTTCGCCGCTACCGCGACCGAGGGAGGCCGCGCACGCCGAACATCCGGCTACCGGCTCGGCCTGACGTCCGCGGTCCGGCTGCGATGGTGCTCGTCGCCGTGGGCTCCGGGATCCTCCTGGCATCGGTCGGCGAGCTCGAGCTCCGTCTGGTCGCGATCGCGGCCGTGGCCGTCGGCGGGTGGCTCGCCCACACCCCGCCTGCGCCGGCCAACGAGGTCGACCGGACGGTCCTCTTCCGCGAGCGACAGGAGGTAATCCGTGCAGCGGTCGTCCTCGGCCTTCGCAGCCATGATGGAGGAGCTCGGCGCCCTGACGAGCGCGGCGGTGGAGCGCCGGAACCGCAACTCCGCCCGGATGATGGCGATGATCGAGAGCTTGTCCGTCCCGTACACATCGGATCCGGATACGACGATGGGCGGGAGTCTCTCGAGCCAGACGCCGATGCAGCGGCGTACGGAGGCTGACGATGACCGCGTTCCTCGACCCGAACTCCCCACCCGAACCACCCACGGCGGACCCTTCGGTGAGTCCGTCATCGACCGGGTACTCGCCAGCTACCGATAGCCCGCTCAACGCGTGGTCCCCGGCCTCGGAGGAGGAGGCCAGGGCGGCGATCGACGAGGTCGGGACGTTCTGCGCTCGCAAGTGCCCCATCCGGCTCGCCTGCATCGAGGACGAGTGCGACCTGTACCGCCTCGAGGGCCGGGCCCTGTCGCGGCTCGGGCTCGAGCGCAACCCCGCGACGGAGGCCGTCGGAGTCATCGGGCAGAACATCACGGCGCTGTGAGCGTCGTCGCGTGCGACATCTGCTCCACGACGAGGCGTAGGCTCATGCCCTTCGGACTCGAGCTCCTCAAGCCCGGTCGGGTCGGGCGCGGCCGGCGCGTCGGCGCGATCGTCCTGTGCGAGAAGTGCTGGGCCGCGCTGCGGAACCCCGGTCGCCACGACGAGGGTCCCGAGTGAGGGCCGCGCCGCTCAAGGGCGACTGCCTCATCTGCCAGGCGCCGGAGCCGACCCGAGTCGCGATCAACGCGGCCATCTGGCCGGGCGACGGGATCATGCGCTCCGCCACCTACCGGGCCGACGGAATGCGGACGGCCCGGGACTCGGGCGTGCCGCGCCTCGCGACGTGCGACCCCAAGACGATCACCCGCCACGCAGACCACATCGAGGAGTCGTGGCGAGAGGTCCGCCCGACCGATCAGTGGCGCCAGGGCGAGGTCCCGGTGACGACGGACTTCGCGGGCGTCATGGACTCGAACACCCGCGTCGGCATGAAGGCCACCGCGCTGATTGAGCGCCTCCTCGACGAGCACGGCGAAGTGATGGCGGTCATGCAGCCGAAGTTCGTTCTGGACGTGGCCGCGAAGCTCGGGATGCGCGCCGCCGAAACGCGCGAGGCGAGCCGCCTCAAGCGGAACCAGCAGGCGATCGACGTGGCCGCGATCTTCGGCCTCGGCTCGGGTCACTTCGCCACGCCGCGCGAGCCGGGCGAGCAGGAAGGCGACGTCGTCGACCTCCGTGACGAGCTCGACGTCGAGCGCAAGCTCCTCGCCGAACGCGCGACGGCGTCGTGAGCAGCCGGGCCGAGTTCCTCGCCGCGATCGCCGACCTTCCGCGCAGGCACCGAGCATGGCTCGAGGACGGTGCGGTCGACCTGTGGGCCTACTACGGCCTCGGGATCGTTCTCAACGACGCCCAGCTTGAGCACATCAACGACGTTCTCTCCTGGCCTCCGGGCACGGTCCACGTCTGGCGGTGGGCCAACCGCACCGGCAAGACGACCGGGCTCGACGTGCTGTACGGGTGGGCGGCTTGGTACAAGTGGCGGTTCGAAGCAGCGGAGTTCGACGACTGGTTCGCCTACCGCTACAAGGTGCTCCACGCGGCGCCCCTCGGCGAGCTCGCGGGCAAGGCATACGAGCTATGGGAAGAGCTCATCAGCGGCGCGTCGATCCAGCAGCGCAACCCGATCACCCACACGCAGCGGCCCGCCCCGCTCGCGCCGTTTTTCGCGGCCACGAAGGTCGTCGACGCGACCGGCGTCGACCGCCCAGCCGTCCATTGTGCGAACGGGAGCCAGATCGACTTCCGGTCCACCCAGGGCAAGGCTGCCCGCCTTGAGTCCGACGCGTGGTGGCTCATCGGATGGGACGAGTTCCCGCGTCAGGTTCCGACCGACGACATTTCGACGATCTTCGACCAGACGATGCTGCCGCGGTCGTCCGACTACCTCGCCCCGGTCGTGATGGCCGGCACCGCCACGGTCGAGAGCGAGCACGTCTACGCGGAGCTCGAGGAGATCGCGACGGCCAACCCGTCCGACTGGAACTTCACCCAGGCTGCGCGGACGGCCAACTTCTCCCAGACCAAGGCGTCAATCGACCGGCAGCGCCGGCTGTCGATCAACAAGGACATCGCCGAGCGGTCCCTCGGCGGATCCCTCGGCGGCACGTCGTCGTCGCTCTACCCGCAGTTTCTCCTCGCCAACGCCTTCGACGCGGCGTTGCCCGAGCGGGTCCCCGTGCCGACGGACAAGGTGTTCGAGCGCCGCGGCAACAACCGGGTATTCCTCACCGCGTTCGACCACGCCCTCGCCCACGACGACAACGTCATCATCACGCTCGACTGCCCGTGGCCCCCGCACACGATCACACCCGATAACCCGGTGGTCGGCGCTCACATGGAGTTGATCCGGTCGAGCCGCACGTTGACCGGCGACGAACTGCACGCGTACATTTCCCGCGAGTCGCGAGGCTACCGGAGCAAGGTGCTCATCATCGACTCGACCGGAGAGGGTGGCCTGTCGGTCTACCGAAAGGCCCGCCAGGACGGTCTGCCGGCGATCGACTGCAACCTCCAAGGCCGCGCGGCGAAGTGGGTGACGAACAAGGAGTACGGCTTGCAGGCGGTACAGCGACTCCTGAGCTACGGGCTACCCGCCCAGGCGGTCGAGGGCTACATCGACGTCTGGCCCGAGCCGCCGGCCGGGACGGCGTACGGCCTCATGCGCTTCCCGACCACCGGCCCGTGGCAGAAGCTCCGTCGCCAGCTGTCCGTGATGCGGCGCGCCGACGAGAAGCTCCGGCAGGACGCCGCGATGACGCTGGTCATGCTGGCGTGGTATCTCTGGAAGCTGATCGGTCACGCAGCCGCGCCGCGGACGCAGCCCTTCAACATGATGGCCGGCCAGCGCCGGCGCCCGTTCCGGAGGTAAGTAGATGGGCGCGCAACCGATGTTCCGGCACACGTCGAAGGTCACGGCGACGATCACCAACGGCACCGCGCTCTCGGGCGTGATCCCGATTGGTCCGTACGCCTTCACGGCGCTCTTCCTGCCCGCCGCGTGGACGGCGGCGGCGATCACCTTCGACGGGAGCGCCGACGGTGGGCTGACGTGGGCGCCCGTCTACGGCGACGACGGCACGGAAGTCTCGATCGCGTCGGGCAGCGTGGTTGCTGGTCGGGTGATCGTCAACAAGGCGGTCCTCGAGCAGCTGGCCGTGCTCACGCACATCCGCCTTCGGTCGGGCACGTCCGGACTCCCGGTCAACCAGGGCGCGGACCGCGTGTTCACCATCCAGCTCAAGGGCTAGGCCGGTGGAGCTCGTCATCGCGGCCGTCGCGGTGGTAATCCTCCTCGCCGCTGCCCGGGCGTTCCTCGCGTCCGACACATGGGCGGCAGCGAAGCTGCAGGCCGAAACCCGGGCGGGCAGGAAGTCCTGGGGGCGCCAGCCCGGAGGGCCGGAAGAGGTCGGCTCCGTCGTGAGCCCTCACCGCGCAACGCTCGCCATCCGGGTCATCCGCGCCGACGGCAGCGTCGAGGATCTCGGTATTGTGAGCGAACAGGTTGTCGACATGACGCCCGAGGCCCTCGAGGCACTTCGGCTGGCAGCAACCCACGGCCCGGTCGAGGAGGGATAAATGGCGACAGTTCTGACGAATGTCGGCGAGCAGTGGGCCGCGGACCGGATGTCCGGGGCGAGCTCGCTCGACGGGCACTTCATCGGCTGGGGCACGGGCGCCGGCACGGCAGCCAAGGGGGACACCACCCTGTTCACGGAGGCGAGCGAGGCCCGTGTCGCCGGGACGGTCAGCACCCAGGGGACCGGCTCGGCCGCGAAGTATCAGGTCGTGGGAACGATGACGGCCAACGGTGCCAAGACGATCACCAACGCCGGCAACTTCGACGCGAGCACGGCCGGCACCCTGATCGTCAAGGGCGACTTCACAGGCGTCGCCCTGGCTCTCAACGACCAGATCCAGTTCACCATCACGATCGACCCGAGCTGACCCCGGCCTGAGCCGTGGCACAGTTCGCGCGCCCGTCCTCGAATGTCACGCAGACCGGCTTCACGGGCGGCTTCGCCGAGATCGACGAGGTCACGGCCAGTGATACTGACTTCGCCTACGGCGCAGCCGGCGGAGGGAACACCCTAGAGGTTGCTCTCTCCTCCGTCACGGACCCGAACTCGTCGACGGGTCACATCATCCGGTATCGCCGCGCCAGGATCCACGGCGGGGCTACGACGAGTGGCGGCAACGCCATCACGCTCAACTGCGACCTCTATCAGGGCGCCACCCTGATCGCATCGGCGAGCGTAGTCCCGAGCGGAACCTGGACCACGTCGACCTACACCCTCACGGGTGCCGAGGCCGACTCGATCACCAACTATGGTGATCTGCGGTTTCGGATCACGGACTCGTCGAACGGCGGCAACCCCAACAACCGAAACGGCGGCGGTGTCTCGTGGGCGGAGTTCGAGGTACCCGATGCCGCCGCCTCGTACAGCCAGACGCTCGCGGCGACGTCGACCTTCACCCCGGACGTTGCTCGCACGGCGCTGTTCAGCCGCAGCCTCGCCGCCACGTCCACCTTCACCCCGACGATGACGTTCTCGGTCCTGTTCCTCCGCACGTTGGCCGCGGCCTCCGCGTTCACGCCAAGCGTGGCTCGTGCATTCCTCCGCACGCTCGCCGTCGCCTCGACGTTCTCGCCGGGCCTCGCGGCGGTGCGGTTCTTCGACCGCACGCTCGCCGTCGCCTCGACGTTCGCGGCAACGGTGACCGAGCGCCTGACGTACGTCCGCACGCTCGCCGTGACGTCGACGCTCTCGCCGGCGATGACGCGCCTCCACCCCCGCGCCCTCGCGGTGTCCTCGGCCTTCGCCCCGACCGTGGTGCGGTTCTTCGACCGCACGCTCGCCGTCGCCTCGACGTTCGCGGTGAGCGTTCAGGCATCGCGGTTCTTCCTCCGCACGCTCGCCGTCGCCTCGACGTTTACCCCGACTCTCGCGAGGCCGGCGCTGTTCATCCGGACGCTGGCGAGCTCGTCGACGTTCGTTACGTCCCTGAGCAGCCGCACCACGTTCCTCATCACGCTCGCGACCACGTCGACGTTCACTCCGTCGGTACAGCGCCGGATCGCGTTCACGCTGGCCGTGACGATGACGGGAAGCGTCGCAATCGTGAAGTCAGTCCCCGTGCTGCTGGCTGTGTCGGCTACGATGGGCGTCGCCCTCGGGGCCGCGATGATCGTGCAACGGACCCTGTCGGCAACGACTACGCTCGTTGGGGCTCTCGCGAAGCTCACGATCCCCGGCGGTGGGCCGGGCATCGTGAGTACGATCTACAAGCGCCTGATCCAGATGAGGAAGTAGCGGACGATGGCGATGACCGTGGCGCCTTCCTACGCCGTCGAGAACCAAGACGCCGACCTCGGGCGCCGGATCGACGAAATGCGCTCCGCGATGGAGGGCGAAATGCTCTCCGTGCAGGAGCGCTGCCGGACCTACCTCAACTGGTACTCCCCGCCCTACGAGCCGCGCCTCGGCACGCATGACGCGTGGCTGGATCCGTTCCAGGCATCACAGGTCGGGCTCACCCGTGCGAACTTCCCGATCTCGCGCGCCGTCGTTGACATCTGGTCCGCCCTCGAGTCCGCGAAAGCCGCGACGCTGTGGGCGCAGCCCGAGCGCGTCCCGCCGCCCGTCCCGTCGCTCGATCAGGGCACCGAGCTCCGGGAGCGCCTCGTGGCCTCCGCTTTCAAGAAGTTCCGGGCGTACGAGGCCCAGCACCGGGCCAACGTGATCCGCGACTACATGCGCCTCGACGACTACGCGCTCAAGGCGTTCACGGCCACCCGTCGCAAGAACCTCTACGGGTTCTCGTGGATGAAGGTGTGGCCGCACCCGACCGACAAGCGTCCGCGCAGCTTCGTCCTCCGCAACCCGACGACCGTCTACCCGCTTTGGAGCTCGAGGGAGCCAGGCGAGATCGAGGCCGTGCTCGTGGCCTACCAGAAGAACGCGGTCCGGGCCAACCGCGAGTACGGGCTCGGGCTCGACTCGAAGGATGGGCGCCTGATCCTCGGCAACGACTCGGGCCGGTACCGCGACGTGAACGACCGCTGGTTCAACCAGAGCCGGACGATGGTCTGGGTCGAGGAGTACTGGTGGCGCGAGCAGCGCTACGAGAACCACGAGGTCGTCGAGTCGAGCGTCCACTGCGTCGTCCGGGTCGCCGACCGGATCGTGGAGCGGCGCGACTACCCCGGCTGGCGGCTCCTGCCGTGGGTCTATTGGGAGAACACCGACGAGCGCGACGCGTTCGGCTGGTCCGACATCGCGAGCGTCATCGACATCAACGACGAGTTCAACCGGCGGTTGAGCCAGGAGGGCGACATCATCGGGAGCTACTCGGCTCCCCGCTTCCAGCTCCTCGGCAGCATCTTCGGCAAGGACGTCGAAATGCCGGGCCCGTTCGAGCTCATCAGCCTGTCCGACACCGAACGGATCGAGCAGATCCTCACGCGGATCGACGTCTACCCGACGCAGCAGCACTTCCAGATCCTCACCGACCTCCTGCACCGTGTCTCGGGCCTGCCGCCGATCGTGTGGGGCCTCATCGCCAACGCCCAGACGTCCGGCCGTGCCCTGACCGCGTCGTGGAAGGCGACCGAGGCACGCCTCGCGCCCAAGCTCCTGCGGGCCGAGCGCAGCTATGACGACTACCTCGCGCTCGTCCTGCAGTACGCCGAGCTCTACGACTGGAAGGGCGCCAAGGCGCTGTTCGCGGCCGGCGACGGCAGCCGGTACCGCGACTTCCGGTGGGAGTTCCCGCCGATGGAGCCGCGCGACTTCCTCGAGGTCACGCAGAACGAGATCACGAAGCGCGACGCGGGGCTCACCACGACGCTCAAGGCGATCCGGGCGAGCGGCGACGACGCAGCCGAGGACACACACGAGGAGACACTCGCCGAGGCGCTCAACATCTTCCAGCACCCCGACAAGGTCCAGGCGTTCCTGCTCGCACAGCGCGCCGAGCTCGACAACATCGCGTACGCCCAGCAACTCGGCGTCCAACTCGGCCCGGGCGGTGGGTTCGGAGGCGACGTCAACCCGGTCACGGTCGCGGGTGCCGTCGGGCTGGGTCGCCAGACGCAGATCGCGAGCCAGTCCGCGCCGGCAGGACCGGCACCCTCGCCGGCGCCCGGAGCAGCAGCCGGGGCTCCGCCTCCTTCCGGGGCTCCGGCGGCGGCCGGACCCGGAGTCGCGGCACCCGGCGCTGCGCCCGGGGCTGGACAGGCCGGATCGCCGGGTGAGACATTGACGTCCGGGACGCTGCTCCGGAACGGCGAGGTCAGCAACCAATACCTGCAGACGCGGAGGCTGTGATGGCGACGGCTGAGGAGAAACAGGCCAAGCAGGATGCCCGCGACCTCGCGCGCTCCTCGATCGTTCAGGGCCAGCAGCGGCTCGCCGCCGAGGTTCCGCGTGCCGGGAGCGCGTTCCGTTCTCGACGACTGCGATCGGCCGGCGACCTGAGCCGGTACGCGATCGGCGGGTTCTTCGGCGACGCCCTCCCGCCCATCGCGTCGCCCGGGGCGTCAAAGCCTCCGGCGCCCAAGCCGGCAGCGCCGAAGCCGAAGGCGGCGGCGAAGCGGGCCACGCCCAGGCCGAAGAAGGCCGAGCGCCAGACCTACCGGGTCGGGCCGGTCCAGTTCAAGAGGTTCCAGTACTAGATGGCCCGCGCGTTTCGCCCGCGACCCGCCAAGACGACGTTCAACTTCCCGTTCCGCGTCAAGACGATGGGGACCGGCAGCTACAACGCGCCGCCGTCGAGTCGGCCGTCGAAGTCGATGCCGCCCATCAAGCAGTTCAGCCGCCTCAGTCCCGGCCCTCGGCGCAAGCCGAAGGGGTAGGGCCGTGGTGCGACGGGGTTCGTTCACCGGCACGCTCGATCCGTTCGGCGGGTCGTCTGGCGGGCTGGGCCGCTACAACATCGGCGGGGACATCAGCACCCTCGCCGAGTACGAAACCTATGCGATCTCGGTTGCATGGGCGAACGGGACCGCGACCGACGCGGAGTATCTGGCGGCCTTGCAGAAGATGGTCGACCTGACGTCGCCCGGCACGCGCGAGCGCGTGACCGCGGAGAACCGGCTGCACGACGCGCAGTACTCGATTGGGCGGAACGCGCTCGTCAGGGACGTCAACAACGCGACCGACCACGCGACGCGCCGGACCGCCCTGTTCGCGCTCCTCAAGTACGAGAAGGACGCCCTCGGCTCGATGACTGCGGTCGGCAGCCAGGCATACCAGCAGCAGCAGGACCGGATCGCGAGCATCCGGGGCGACATCCGACAGGACGCGTACTCGGCACAGGTGGAGAAGGTCAACAACGGCAAGGCGTCCACCGCGTCCCTGCGCGAGATCGCGCGGCAGATGTACGAGGCCGCGCGGGACGCCGGGGATCCGGACCTCGACGAGTGGAAGGCCACGATCGACAGCCTCGACCGACGCCTCGAGGACGAGCGCCGGGCAAAGGCATATCAGGACTATCAGCAGCACCGCATCACGGGCGACCAGATGCTCGCCACCCTCGACGGCCAGCTGGCCGGGCTCGATCCGTCGTCACCGGCCTACGCCGAGCTCTACCGCGCCCGAGAGGATCTCGCCGAGCGGGTCAAGAGCGAGAAGGCGGACAAGGCCGAGGCCGACGTGCAGGCGGCGCGAGCCGCGGGGACGATGGACGACGCTACCTATCTCGCCTACCTGCGTGACGCCTACGTTGCGGCCCCGCCAGGCACCGCCGAGTCGATCCGGGCCGGGACGCGCCTGTCGGAATACACCTACTCACTCGCCGAGGATCAGCTGCGCTACGACGTCCAGAAGGGCAAGCGGAGCGTCAACGACCTCATCCGGTTCTACGAGGGCTACCTCAAGACGATGAACCCCGGGTCCGAGCGCTACCGGACCATCGCGGGCGCCATCGACTCCCTGCGCCGTCAGAGCGGCGGCGGCGGCGGTGGTGGCGGCGGCGGCGGCGGGTACAGCGTGCTCAAGAGCGGTCCGCTCATCGACGGCGCCGGCGCGCTCGCAGACATCCTCGGCGGCAAGGCCGCGCCCCCGAACTTCGCCGACCTCTTCCGGATCGACCCGACCAAGCCGGCGTCCTGGCAGTGGTGGTCGAACAACCGTCGGTCAGCGACGGCGGCGTTCACGGACGGCGCCTCGACGTGGACGTACTACGACCCCGCGGGGAACGCGTACCAGCTGCCGTTCACGCCGGGCATGATGTCGGAGTTCGACGACCTCAACATGGTCTACGCCCGGATCGGGCTCGGTGCTGCGACGAGCGCCTCGCAGGTGCAGACGTGGACGGGACGCCTCATCACCGGGACCAACGACCAGCAGTCCCACGGCGCCCGCTATGCCAAGGACACGTTCGACCGGATCTGGGGCGCGATCGAGCAGCAGAAGCTCAAGGCGCTCGCCGGCGGGCACCTGAGCGACTACTACGGCCTCGTGCAGTCGCAGGCCGCGTTCGCCCGGACCTGGCTCTCGAGCCCGTTCCTGACCGCTGAGGACCGGGATCGCATCAACAACGCGGTCGTCGGGATCAGCCCGTACAACCCCGACCCTGCCAGCCCGACCTACAACCCGACTGGCGATCGCACGCTCGCCTACTTCGAGGACGGGACGATCAAGGCGCGGTTCGTGACCGACGCGAACGGCAACCCCCAGATGGTGTCCGCCGAGCTCGATCCGAACCGGGGCTACCTGACGCAGACCGAGCGCGGCGTCGTCATCGAAACGGTCGACCCCGCGGATCCGGACGCGTTCCGCACGGACCCCCAGACGGGACAGCAGGTGCCCTCGTACTACGACACGCGCGTCGCAGTCACGGTCGCCGGACCATTCGGCGACAACGTCGTGGTCTGGCAGCCGGTGATCCGACCCGGCCAGCAGAAGGCCGGCGACACCGTGGCCGGGACGCCCGAGGGGCTCCCGATCTACACCCAGGGGTCGAACTTCGCGGGCATGAGCCAGTCGCAGGAGGCACACGCCCGGATCGACGCCGCGAACCGCGCGGTGCTCCCGGAGCGGGTGAAAGATCCGACGCAGGCGTCCATCAACGGCGTTCCCGTGTGGGCGACGATGCCCGTGTTCACCACCATCACCTACGAGCGCATCAACGGCCGGCCGACGGCAGTGACGTGGGTCAGCCTCAACGACCCCACGCTCTCCCGCGACGGGACGTGGGTGCGCCTGCCGTCCGACGGGCCGTCCCAGCTGCCCCGTGTGGTGCTGCCGCCGAACGTGACGCTCGGCAACAACGGCCACTTCCAGATCGACGGGAAGGACGCCAGCTACGAGCAGGTGATCTCGCTGGCCCGGTTCTGGTCGAGCCAGGACACGCTGCTCTCCGGCGAGGACTTCGGTGGCCCGGGCGTGTCGTTCGTGACGCGCAAGGCATCGTCGACGGGCCAGATCGACCTCCGGCCCGAGCGCATCCTCGACGCCGAGGAGGCTGCGCGGTTCAATCAGGACGCACGGATCAACCGTGTCGGCCCGAACGTCGTGCGGCCCCGGCCCGAGCGCGACTTCATCGAGCCGACCGGCCGGCGAGCCACGAGCTCCCGACCCTCAGAGGTCGTCACGGTGCGGCGCCCTGGCATCAGGCCGATCGAGCAGATGCCAGCCAGCCGGGCGCGCCAGTTCGGGCTTTCGCCGCTCGAGCTTCAACTCAACGTGCCCAAGGCGCCGACGCTCGCGACGCCCAAGGGCGCGACGCCTCCGCCCATTCGCCGAGCGACGGCCCCGCAGATCAGCACGCCGCCGCCCGCTGAGTTGGCGCCGCTCACGCGACCGCAGCTGGACGACCTCTACATCCCGCCGGTCACTCCGCCGTCGGCGCCGACACCGCCTCCGCCCGCACCGACCGGCAACCGGACGCCGGCGCCCCGCCCGGTCTGATGGCCGACGCGTACGGGTTGCCCGACGTCGGGCCCCAGACCGGGTACAGCGCTGGCTACGACGCGACATCGGCGCTCGATGCGTTCTTCAATCGCGTGGGCGGGCAGCCCTACACGCCGCCGTCGCTCTCGGGCTACGCGACCTCGCGGCTCACGGCCCCAGCCCTCCGTGGCACGAGTCCGACCGCGGAGGAGTACCAGCCGCCGGGTCCGCCCATCCGGTTCAACTTCAACATCCTCGACGAGCTCACGAACAAGACGCTCGAGTCGCCGATCGGCGTCGCCGCTGGCCTCGGCGCACCGGAGCAGCGCGGGGGATCCGTCGACTTCGCGGGGCAGCGGATCGCGACCGCGCCGGTCAACGCCCAGAACTTCGCCACCTACGCCCGCGAGGCGCCCCTCGCGGTCATCACGTCGATCCTCGGGCACCACTACCAGCAACCCGGCCAGATGTACGAGTCTCCGGCCGGGCCGGTGAACAAGGACGACCTCCTTCGCAACATCGGCCAGGGCGACTTCCCGGGCGTCATCGACAACATCATCGACGGCCTCGGAGCGGTCGGCGACGCGATCTCGAAGCCGATCGAGGCGGGCGTCGCGTGGGTCCGCAACGACGCGGCGCGCAACCGCGCCGAGGGCGTGGCCGAAATGTTCCGGTCGGGCCACGGCACGCCGTCGATCGTCCAGTTCCTCACGCATATCTTCGACCTGAACGGTCTGACCACCTACGACGGCATCGTCCGCAAGGCGCAGGAGGCGGGCGTCACGCCGACCGAGATGGTTGCCGAGATGTGGAACCTCGACAAGAGCGTCGTCGAGGCGATCCGGAAGAACCCGAACATGAACGAGGACCAGCTGTTCGAGCTCACGAAGGCGGAGCCGTTCAGCTACAACGCGTTCGAGTCCATCGTGTCGGAGCTCGGCATCAACCTCGCCCCCCTGCTCATCGGTGCGGGTGAGATCAGGGGAGCCGGCCTCGCGCTCCGCGGCATCGACGCAGGGCGCGAGCTCGGGCTCACGGGGGGCGTCATCGAGGGACTGACGGCGGGCCAGGGCGTCGGCCGGTTCGCCGCGCTGGCGGAGCGCGCGGGCATGTGGTCGATGCCGCAGGCGTGGCGCTGGGTACGCCCGGTCGTGAAGGGCGCCGGTGCGGTCACGGGCTTTTCGCCGACGGGCATCAAGATCGGTGCCGGGATCCGGCTCGGGGAGTGGGTGTTCAAGCAGGCCGGCATCTACCTCGGCGATCAGGCCATCGTCGACACGGCGGACCGCTGGCTGTACGAGACTCCGTTGAGTCAGAACCCGGGCCTCATGCTGGTCGACGCGTTCACGGTCCATCCGATCGAAGGGCTCAAGGGCGCGTACCGCGGCGCTCGTGGCGCAGTCGTTCGCATCGCCGGCCACGGCGAGGAGCCAGTCTCGCCGGCGTTTGCCAGGAGCATCGGCAAGATCGCCGACGTCGGGATCGACGAGCTCAACGCGCGCGCGCTCCGGAACCTCGGCTGGGACGAGGCCACGGTCCGGGGCATCTTCGAGAACCCCGACAGCGGCGTGACGGTCCACGACCTCAAGAACGGGCTCTACCACGTCGCGCTGCAGATCGTCCGCGACCGGCATCCCGAGTCGCGCCTCATCGAAGGCGGGGGCGTGGGCCCCCGGGCCGTCGAGTTCCATCGGGTATTCGGCGACGAGGCGGCGAAGCTCCTGCGCGACGAGATCAGCGGGCGGGGCACGACGATCTCGGACCAGATCAAGGGCGAGTTCTGGACGCGCATCCGCACCGCCGAGGCGTCGGAGCTCGGTGCCCTCGGCGGCATCGGCCCGTACGACCCTCACACCGCACTCGTTCAGTTCGCGTCCTGGCTGCGGATGAGCAAGATCGTCCAGAAGGCGCTCGGCGGGGAGTACGTCCCGGCGCTCCGGCCGGATGTCAACACGAGCTTCCTGACCGCGTTCCGGGAGGAGATCAGGCAGGCGTACCCGAAGGCCGGCGACACGATCCGGGCGGGCGACCTCAACCGCCTCGCGACGTTCGTGCCCAAGGCGCGACGCATCGCGGGCCTCGGTCCGCAGCGCCGGGTGCCCAAGATCACTCGCGCAAAGCTTGAGGCGATGCTCGACGAGCTCGAGTCGGAGCAGCGTGTCCAGGATGCCAACGTCGCGGCGCCCCGGTCGGAGCGCGTGCCAGCGATCGACCCGGTGGACGTTGAGAACCCCATCCGCATCGGGCAGGCGTTCAACCTGCGTACCGACACGATCCGCGCCCTGCAGACGGCGACGACCGAGGGGGGGATCGACGCGCTCGGACCGATCCCGGGCGATCTCGCCAAGGTGCTTCGGAAGGTGTACCGGCTCTCGCCCGAGGAAATGGCGCGCGACCCGCAGGCAGCCTGGCAGCGGGCGGCGACGTGGTACTCGCGGGCGTTCGAGTCGGCGGTCCAGCGCGGCGAGGCCGTGGCGACGCTCGATCGGTTCGCCGCCGTCATCGACCAGATCCCCATGCGGACGATCGACCGGGACATCAACCGGCAGGCGATGGAGCGCGTGACCACGGGCATCGTGCATCCGTACGCGACCGTGGCCGGCGAGCCGATCCCGCAGTTCATCGCCGACATCCTCGCCCGACGCGAGGAACGCGTCGCGGAGCTCGTCGACCGGGCGCAGGCGTGGCTCGACGATCCGCACCGCAGCATGAAGGTCACGGACACGCCCGAAGGGCCGGTCCTCACGGCGACCGGCTACCACGCGGGTATCCGCGACGCGATCGAGCAGGAAGTCGGGCGCGTCCTCGAGCTCGACCGGCAGGCGCCGCTCGATGGCCTGACCGCCGAGGGGCGCGCGATCCTCGAGGACCCCGCAGCTCATCCGCTCGAGAAGGCGGCGGTCCTGCGTGACAGCGGCGTCGACAACCTCAGCGAGATCGTCGCTGGCGCTCCGGACCTCGAAGGCGCCTACGCGGACCAGCTGGCGCGAGTCCTGGGGCCCGACGCGGAGCCGCGCCCGGTGGCGCGCGCAGACGTCGACTCGATGACCGAAGGGGCCATCGCCGCGGCCAAGGAACGCGATCAGATCACGTCGTTGGCGCGGGACCTCGCGCTCATCGTTGACCACGACCCGAAGCGGATCATGGCCCCCGATGTCGCGGAGCTCGTGACGGAGGCCGATGCGCTCGGTACCACGAAGATCGGCAAGGGCACGGGCCCGAAGGCCGAGGTCGCCCGCTGGCGGTCACTGCCGATCTCGAAGGAGGGCGTGCGGCGCGTGTCGAACGAGGCCCGGCTGCGCGCCATGCGAACCCAGCTGGACGCGACCGTGCAGGCCAAGGAAGCCGAGGTCGTCAGCCTGGCCTCGCAGCTGGATCTCGCATCGGCCCGGGTCGGCGAGAAACTGACTCGGTCGGACTTCGAGTGGGAGTCGCAGCCGGTATCCAGCCACCGGCTCAAGCGCGACGCCGAGGAGGTCGCGAAGCAGCTCATGGCCGACGGGCAGGCGGCGGCGGTCGTGGCCGTGCCGGGCCCGCGCGGCGGCAAGCAGTGGGGCGTCGTGCGCGGGACGCTGCGGGAGCGTCCGGTGAGTCCGGTCGACGCGGTGCGGGCGCAGTACGACGCGTTCCGAGCCCGCATCGACTCCGTTGTGGCCGGCGGCGAGCGGTCGATTGCCTTCGCGGACAGGAACCGCGCCAACGTCGAGCATCTTGTCTCGCCCGACACGAGGACCGGGAAGTGGCGCATCACCCGCGTCGAGGACGGCACGCCTGTCGGGCACATGGAGTTCGACACGTTCGCCGATGCGATCACGCAGGCCGATCGGAACGCGGACATCACACGGCCGATTGACGAAGTCCGACCGGCCCCGCCTGAGAGCCCCGCGACGCCCGAGGCGGTGCAGGCTGCCTACGACGCGGGCGACATCGCGACCGGGCAGGAGCTCAACCGCCAGGTCGGCGTGGATCGCGGCGGCACCCCGGAGTCGGGCGGCGCAGTGAAGGCGAGCCCGCCCGTCGACGCGACCATCGAGGCGCCTCGAGGCGAGGACCTGCCCGCGGTCCGATACGAGGGCTACGGCAAGATCGACCCTGCGGACTACGCGCAGTTCGGCATCCGGGCGCCCGACGAAGTCCTCGGGCCCGAAGTCGTTGCCCTGGGCGACGAGTTCGCGGCGCGCACGAAGGAGGCGCAGACCGCTCACAGCGAGGCGCAGGAGGCGCTCGAGCTCGAGGCCAAGCGGCGCAATCGGGCAGCCAACAAGCGACGCAAGGCCAATGTCGACGACGACGAGGAGCCGATCGACACGACGGGCGTCGCGGATACGCCGGAGATCACAGCGCTCAAGGAGCGTGCCGCGCGGGCCGAGGCGAAGGCAGCCGCGGTCAACGACCAGATCCGCGCAGCCCTCGCCGATCAGCCGGTACCGCGCCTCGCGCTGACGCCGCGAGCGATCGACCCGCGGCTCCGGGTCGATGAGTACCACGGCGGCTACGGCTACCAGCCGGCCGACCACAACAGCGTCGTGCAGGATGTCCAGCGCCGCATTGTCGCGATGGACCCCGCGGCCCGACCGCAGTACCTCGTCACGGCCAGCAGGTATTCGACCGGCAACGCAACGATCCACCGCGTCGTCGGCTGGACCGACGACGGGCGTCCTCGGATCCTCGAGGACTACGCCGACACGGAGCCGACGACGGCCGGGTTCGCCTGGGAGCGAGCGAAGTACCCGGAGGGCGACTACCGAGGAGCGGGGACCGAGTACACCCCTTCCGCAAACGAATGGTTGCCGGCAACGGTGGGTGACTTCCGGGGTAACGTGGCGTGGGGCGGCGTGAATCACTTGGTTCAGCTGCTCGGCCAGCTGGCCTACCTGACCGAGAACCGGGCGGGCGTCGACGTTCTCGGTGACATCGGTGCGTTCGCGTCCGTCCGCCGTGGCGAGGCCGGGGACGCCAGGTTCATCATCGACGAGCTCGCCAAGATGGGCTACGGAGCCCCGCGGTACTACCGACTCCTCGCCTCTGCGCCCGAGGCGCTCCGGGCCGAGTATCTGCGGCGCTTTCCGAACATCGACCGGAGTCTCGCCTCGGTCGGGCTCGATCGCTTCTACTACGACGCCTTCCACGGTCAGGCGCCGACGATCCGGGAGCGGTTCTCCGACCTGTTCACGTCGACCGACAGCCCAACCAACGTGCCGGAGGACATCGCGTTCCTCGCACGGGCGGAATATGTCAGCAAGCGCTACGGTCGCTTCGACGACCCTAGGGACTTCGAGCTCTTCCGCGCGCGCGGCGGACCGGACAACAACGCGCTGCGCTGGGTGGCCCGCCAGCTCGGCGACGAGTACCTCCTCGATCGCCTCGCCGTGGAGGACGCGTACCTCAAATGGCGCGACAGCCAGGAGTTCGACGTTGCCGACGTCGGCACAAAGGTCGGGTTCTTCTCGAAGGATGAGGCGGCGGCGGCGGCACCGAAGCCGTGGGACTCGCCGGGCGCCGACCAGCTGCGTCAGGACTGGCTCGCTGCCCGCGACGCGCGGGATAGTTCCCGCGCGCAGGGCACAGCAGGGCGCGGCCTGTTCGACGAGCCCACGGTCGACCCGTGGTGGTTCCGGACCGCCTACGAGGAAGCCTCGGCGCGGGACCTTGCCCAGCAGGTACTCGGGCGGACACCGACCCCAATGCCGGAGGGCTACACCCGCTACGCCCCGGAGCCGATCGAGGGCCCGGTGGTGGTTGAGCAGCTTGCGGAGGCCGACCGGATCGCGACCGCGAAGGCGGCAGCGGTCGAGGCCGAGGACGCGGCCCGGCAGGATGCGTTCCGGGCACACGTCGAGGCGTACCTCTCGAAGCGAGCCGCCGCAGCGCCGGTGGAGGCACCGCCCCCCGCGGCCCCGCCGAGCGACTTGCGCGTTCGCGTCGGTCGCAGGATGGTGCCGGCCAGCGAGGCCACGGTCGGCCAGCTCGAGATCGCGGCCCTGAAAGCGGTGCCGAGGTCACCTTACCAACTCAAGATCAGGGCGGAGCTCGAGAGGCGGCGAAACACGGCGCCGCCCGTCGGCGCGGGCGGCGCCGGCAACGAGGTCACGTTCCTCGATCCCCAGGACAACGCCACGCCGATCCGGAGCCGGGTCGTCCTCGTCGACGCAGCCGACGTCCTGACCAGCGATCAGCCCGGGTTCCCTGCGAACCTGCAGCCGCGATCGCGCGACGTCCGCGCCTCGAGCGACGCTCAGATCCGCGAGTACGCGCAGAACCTCCAACCCGACAAGCTCGTGGGAACGACCGAGGGCGGATCCGGGATGCCGGTCGTGACGCCCGAGGGCGCGGTCCTCGCCGGCAACGGACGGATCGGGGCGATCCGTCTGGCCTCGCGCGAGCAATACGCGAAGTACCGCAACCGGCTCGCCGAGGAGGCGTCGCGTCATGGGCTGGACCCAGCGGCGGCGGACGCGATGGAGCGGCCCGTGCTCGTGCGGGAGCTCGTCGACGTCGACCCCGTCACCCAGACACGCCTTGCCTGGCAGCTGAACGAAATGCCGCTCGGCGATCTTGCCCCGGCGGTGGCCTCTGCGCTCACGCGAGCCGACATCGCGCGCCTCGAGGTCGGTGAAGAGCAGGCGCTCCTCGACGCGCTCCACTCGACGCGGAACGAGGCAGCGGTCGCGCAAATGATCGGACGTCTACCCCGTGACTGGCAGGCGCGCTACTTCGATCCCAAGACCGGCGTCAACGCACAGGGCGCGCGACTCCTCGAGGGGGCCCTCCTGAGCAAGCTCCTCCGGGCTGATGACCGGACCCTGCCCGGGTTCGAGGAGGCCCGACAGGTCGTGTTCGAGGTTGTCGAGCAGGAGGCCGAGGAGATCCGGCGCATCGCGGGCGGGCTCGCGGAGGCGGCGGGTCAGATGCTCAAGGCGCAGGACAAGGCCGAGGCCGGGACGATCGGCGCCGAGTTCCTGCAGGTCACGGACGACATGGTGCCGGCGCTTGCGCGGATCATCGCGCTCAAGAAGGAGGGGCTCAACGCCCAGGGGATCCTCAACACCCTCGACAACGTCGGGGCGTTCGACGAGTTCAACCTGACCGGGCACCAGAACCAGATCGCACGGTTGCTCGCCTCCTCGTCGAGCCAGCGCGAGGTCCGAGAGTTCCTCCGAAGGATCGCCGAGGCCGCCGAGGCGAACGCGCCCGACGGCGGTGCGCTGTTCGCCGACCAGCGCCTCGATGCGACCGGGATCCTCAACGCCGGCATCGACCGCTGGAACGCCCTGCGGCGCGAGGCTGGACGCCCGGAGCTCGACCATGCGCCATCGTCCGATGCACCGTACGACACGCCGCTCGCCGGGCCGCGCGACCTCCCGGATGGCACGACCGCGACGGCGCCCCTGCAGTCCCAGCCGGTCGAGAACGTGGGCGCCGCGATCAGCGCCCGCGCGCCTGGCAGCCATCGGGTGCAGGCGGAAACGCTCTCTGACGCCCGTGGAGCCACGGAGCGGCCCGCGGACGTCGAAGTGCGTGATCCGGGCGAGCGCGCGTTCGTCGAGGCGTACAGGGCCGATCCTGACGCTGTACGGGCCGACGTCGAGGACGCCTTCCTCAACGCGCGGACGTTCTCCGATGCGGAGGCGGCGTCCGACTACTTCGCCGGCCTCATCGAGTCCGCGAACGAGGGCACGATCGCCCCCGGCGATTGGGCGGTACTGCGGTCGATCCTCGGCGAGCACCTTCGGCGATCGCGCAGGGGGCGCATCAACAACCCGCCCGTGGTCCGACAGGAGATCCTCAAGGAGTGGATCGCGCGGATCGACGCGGGCGAGGCCGAGATCGCCGCCGACTTGGCCTGGCTCGACCGGGCCGTGCCCGACCCGAACGCCGCGCGCCTCGTGGTGCCTCGGGGTCAGGACGCGATCGCCGAGGCCGAGCTCCACTCCGCCACAGGGCCGCGCGTGCCGCACCGTCCCGACGATCCGGTTGCCGCGGATTTGGCATCAACCTCGGAGCACACCCTCACGACGGACGCGAACCCCACCGTCGCAGCGGCCGTCCGGCGTGCGATCAAGGCGCCCAACGTCGAGCCGCCCGGGCAGCACGTCCTCGAGTTCAACGCGCCCACCGGACAGGCACAGGTCGACCGGCTCACGGCGCTCGCCCAGCGGGCCAGGGCGGAGCTCGACGAGCTCCGGCGCCAGCAGGCGGAGTTCGACGTCAATCCGCCCATCCCGCCCGACGTGGAGCGCGGCTCGGTGTTCGCGGATCCGGAGGAGTTCGTCCTCTGGGAGAAGCTGATGACGGCAGGCCAGGACCCGATCGCCGCCGCCGTGGGCGCAGCCGAGCCGAGATCGCTCTCGGAGGTCATGGACGCGATCCAGTCCATCGACCGGGGGGCGATCACGGATCCCGTGACAGGCGTCGGGCTCACGCCCGAGCAGGCGACACGCCTGCGTGCCACGCTCATGCAGCTGGCGCAGGGCACCGTTGCCGAGGCGCGCGGCGCGGTCAAGGGCGCGAACCGTGCGCGCCTGACGGCCCGCGTGCGGCGCCCGGACGACTTCGACGCCGACGGGTTCGCAGCGTCACTCGATCGCCTGTCCGACGAGCTCGCCCCGTCCGTCATCAGCGACCCGTCGCTCCCGAAGCTCGACGGCTTCCTTGGCACGCAGTACGTTCCGAGCCTTCCGCCGACCAAGGCCGCGGACGGTGGTGCGCTCACGCCTCGCCTGCCCTACCGGGATTGGCTCGCCGACGCCGATCTGGTGCCTGGGCTCCGCGAGGAGATCACGGCGGGCCGGATGATGGAGTTCGGTGAGCGCGTGCGGCGGTCCCGGCTCGCCTCGGTCGTCGACCACGTCATCGGGCCGCGATCAACCCGCGAAATGCGCGAGCGGGCGGTCGCCGCCTTCACGCGCGAGCTCGAGCAGAGGATGGGCCGGGGCAGCCTGTCCTCGCCCGAGCTCGCAAAGCTCGAGCGGGCGGTGACGGCGACGATGGAGGCGTGGCGAGAGCACATCACCACGACGCACATTGGCAATCTGCCCTTCGCGATCTACCGCCGGATCGACCTCATGGGCGCCCCGAAGATGGACAGGTTCTTCCGGGCGGCGATGGAGCAGCACTTCCCCGAAGGGCTCGCCGCACTCGACGAGAACGCCGGCGGGCAGTTCCGGGTCGACGTGGCATGGCGACGTGCGGACAACCGGATCCGCCAGTTCCTCATGGAGTCCTCGCTGCCGCTGACGTCCAAGATCGAGCGCCTCTACGGCGGCATCGCCGATACCAAGCTCGGCTCGACCTCGCGGTGGGTGCAGGGCGTCTACCAGATCCTCAGGTTCGCGTCCGAGATCCGCTACCTCGCGCTCGAGCTCACGGAGCCGATCGCCCTGGGCATCTTCCACGGAGGCGTCAAGCCGATCCTCGAAGCACGCACCGTTGAAAGCGCGGCGCGTGCGGCACCGCCACGGGCCTTCGGCGGGATCGCGCAGCGGGCCTACATGAACAGCTACGCCCATTGGGCGCAGGTGGCCGACCTCGAGCAAGTCACGCCGCTGCGCTGGCGGGTCATCATGCGCGAGCTCGCCCGGCGCCAGGAGCGCCCGATGGCCGAGGCTCTCCACGAAATGCTGGGCCGCGACCCGCAGTTGCGCCGGGTGATGGCGGACCTCGGCGATACACCGCGCCAGTTCCTCGACCGGCTCGACCGGGACTTCCAGCTGCTTGAACGGGGCGAGCGCCAGTTCGCCAGCGAGGCCGAGGCGGCGGGGTTCTTCGGTCCGTGGTTGAAGTCGGGCGTGATCGACCAGCCGACGTTCGAGGCGTACGTCAAGGCCAAGCGGTACACGAGCCATCCCGACATCGAGCGCGAGCTCGCCCGCACGTCGCTCGAGCCGGGCGCTCGGGTGCTGTACGAGCGGCTGGCACAGATCAACCACGGGCTCATGCACGACCTCACCGCCACGTTCTTCGGCCAGGAGAACCGATCGAACCTGCAGCGGGTCCTCAACCATCCGTTCCTGTGGTGGCCGGTGAGCTACCAGATCAAGGCGACGAAGTGGCTGGCCCGGTTCATGTTCCAAGAGGCGTTCGGCGTCGACACTGGCGCCCTCGGGGCGGTCGCGCTCGAGCGCGTCTACCAGCAGCACATGGACCGGATGCGGAACGACGAGCGTTATCGTCGCGACCTGACGCAGAACGCGACGCTCTACTTCCTCGCCCAGATGCTCCTGCCCATCGCCCCCTGGGACATCGGCGTCACCCTCTCGCCGTGGACCCGCATGGCGCTCTCGGCGACCGGCGTTGGACCGCACTATGAGCGGCCCTTCGGCGTGCTCGGGTTCGGCCCGTTCACCACCTACGGCTTCGCCGCCCGGGCGGTGCGGGAACTGAGCGGCCAGGGCTTGCCATTCGGCTCGGAGCTCGAGCAGCTGCTCCCGACCGTCATCAGCACGCGCAAGGGCAAGAACGGCTCCACCACGTCCGGCGCGCCGACGTCGCAGATGGGCGCGGAGCTTGACCGAGTCGGCGCCGGCGAGCCGATCCCGCCGGAGCCCGTGCCCCCGGTGACGCGGCTTCCTTGACAGCGAGCGCCGGCGCTTTGTAGCGTGGCGCGTGATGGAAGGGACGCACCCGACACCCGACGCGGCAGTCGAGCCCGGCTCGAGCGGCACTCCGGACGCCCCACAGGCGACGGAACCAGCAGCTCCGACCGCGCAGACTCCGCCAGCGGACCAGTCGGCGGCTGACTCCCGACTCGCCCAGGCGGAATACACCCGGAGCCAACAGGCGTTCTCGCAGCTTCGGGCGACACTCGGCTTGGGGGCAAAGGCAACGCGTGAGGAAGTCCTCGCGGCCGTGGATGCGCTGCGACAGCGGCCAGATACGGGCGACACCGAGGACGACGGCCTCACCGAACGGGAACGTGAAGCGGAGCGACGCGCGATCGCCGCAGAAATGCGGGTGCAGGAAGCGATCTACTCGCCGATCTACGGCGAGGGCTTCGGCCAGAAGGTCGTCGACCTGACGAACACGCTGCGCCAGACGAACGACCCCGAGGAGATCGTGACGTCGGTGGTGGGCTTCATCGAGGACATCACTGCACGACGGGATCCCGAGCCGGCCCCCGGGAGTGGAGCCCCCAGCGCGGCACCTGGCCCTCCGGCCGACATTCCCGTGCCTGAGGGCGATCGAGAGCCTTCCGCTCGACCTCAGACCCCCGTTGGGCGTCGGGAGAGCGGTGCGATTACGACGGTGCGCTCCCTGTTCAGGGAAGCAGCCGAGCGAGCAGCGACCGCCCGACAGTAGCGGGGCTTCATAACCTTCGGAGGCTCCTCTCATGGCTGTCATCACCGGGCAGCGGTTCACCTACTCGGACTCGGTCAACGAGGCGATCGACATTTCGTCGGCCCTCGACAAGCTGAGCCCGACGGACGTCCCGCTCCTCCTCCGCATCGGTCGCGACTCGCTGCGTGACGCCTGCACGGCCGTCAAGCACGAGTGGCTCGAGGACGACGTCCGTGGCACGACGTCCCTCGTCACCGACAACCCCCTGAGCTCGGGCGCCACGACCCTGAACGTGAGCACCGGCGACGGCGTGAAGTTCCGGGCCCGCGACATCCTCAAGATCGAGGACGAGCTCGTCCTCGTCACGGCCGTCGCCACCGACGCCCTGACGATCTCGCGTGGATACGGTGGATCGACCGCCGCCGCCCACGTCCAGAACACGACGGTCACGATGGTCGCCCCGGCCCTGATCCAGGGCTCGGACCTCCTCGGCGCGCGCTCGACGACCAAGACGGGCAAGTTCAACTACACCCAGATCTTCGAGGAAGAGGTCAAGGTGTCGGCGACGATGCAGTCGACGGCGAAGTACACGCGCCAGAACGACCCCGAGTACCAGATCGGGAACCAGCTCGAGATCCTCGGGGTGAACATGGAGCGCACGCTCCTGTTCGGGCGCAAGGTGCAGCCGGCCGCCTCGACCGCCGGCTCGATGGACGGCATCCGCGTCGTCGTCGCGACCAACGTCTACAACAAGGCGTCGGCCGCGCTCACCCAGGCGCATCTGGAAGATGCGATGCAAGACATCTGGAACGCTGGTGGCAAGCCGACCCTCATGGTCGTCAACGCCACCCAGCAGCGCCGGATCAACACCTTCCTCGACGGGTACCGGGAAACCGACTACTCGGACGAGACCCTCGGCTCGATGGTTCGTCGCTACAAGACGAACTTCGGCCAGGTCGACATCCTCCTCGATCGGCACATGCCGACCGACGAGGTCCTGATCCTCGACGAGTCGAAGATCGGGTTTGGGCCGCTGCAGGGCCGCGCGCTCGCGACCACCAAGCTGCCCCCGCTCTCCCGCGAGTACGACGTCTGGCAGATCAGCGGTGAGTACACCGCCGAGGTCCGCCTCGAGAAGTCGCACGCGCGGATCTTCGGCCTCGCGACCACTGGCCTGTTCTAAGCCCTCCGGGCTGACCGGCCAACCATGACCTCGCCCCCCGGGCGCTTCGGCGCCCGGGGGCCCAGCCTCCTCGAAAGGAGCCCCGCTCATGCCTCGTGAAGCCGCCGGCGCAGGGTTCATCTACGCGCTGACCCCCTTCGCCATCAACATCCCCGGTGGCACCGGGCAGGCGAGTTCCGTCCTGTCGCTGCCCAAGGGGTTCCGCTGCTCCGTCGTCCGCGCCTCGGCCGTCACCAAGGTCGCCGCCACGGGCGCGGGCGCGACGCGCACGCTCAACATCCGGAAGGGCTCGGCCACGGGCACGGTCGTCGCGACCGTGACGTACGCCCTGGCCGACGGCGCGACCGTCGGCGGCGTGAAGGACATCCCCGTGACGGCTGCCAACGCCGACTTCCTCGACACCGATACGCTCACGATCGAGTGGGCGTCGGGCGGGACGGCGTTCACGGCGGGCGAGCTCATCATCGTCCTCGAGACTCGCCAGCGGTTGCAGCAGCGCAACTAAGCCCGGGCAGGTCCCGGTCATCCATGACGGGCCCCGGCTACCTGACCGGGACCGGCCGGGGCCCGTCACCCACCAAGGAGAGAACGGTGGCGACAATCAAGCTCCGGCACAAGTGGTCCGAGGGGTACTCGTTCGGCGACGGCGCAGGTGCCATCCAGTTCGGCCTCAAGGCCGGCCTCGAGCCGGGCATCGCGATCGTCGACGAGGATCACCCGCTGCTCGAGCGCCTCATGGCGACGGGCGATGTCGAGATCGTCCGACCCAACGGCGGGCCGGTGCAGGTGTTCATCTGCCCGATCCACGCCGACAAGGAGTTCTCGACCCGTGGTGGCCTCATCAACCACTTCCGGAGCAAGGGCCACGAGGCGCTCCTGGCCTCCGTGACGGCGGCGCCCAGCACCGCGGACGACGCGGACGCGGACGACGCGGCGGACGCCGCGGCTGAGTAAGGAGAGGGGTCGGTGGCCTTCAAGACGCTCGACGCGCTGCGGACGAGTACGCCCGGGCTCAACTCTGAGCTCGGGCTGACCGCCGACTCCGACAACTCGTTCGGCGACACGGCCGCGCGCAACGGCTTCCTGCAGTCCGCCTTCGCAAAGCTCTGGCCGCGCATGGGCCGGCTCACGCGGGAAACCCTCGTGACGGTGACGGACCAGCAGGAATACACCCTCTCGACGCTCTACGACATCGAGCGCATCGAGGTCGTCGACCCCACCACGGGCACGCTCATTTCGGACCGCGTCCGGTCCTGGCAGCTGTACGTCGACGAGGCAGCGGACCCGCCGACCATCCGGCTCCTCCTCCCGGCCAACATGACGGCCAACCTCACGCTCCGGCTCATCGGCTACGCCCCGTACACGATCCCGGCCAACGGGACGGCGTCGTGCAACCTGCCGCCGCGGTTGGAGCACGTCGTCCTCGCCGGGGCCCGGGTGGAGGCGTACAGGGCCAAGGCCAACCAGTTCGCCAACTTCGAGCGGCACCAGAACGAGAACCGCCAGAACGCGCTCGCGCCGGCGGACGTCCTCGAGCTCCTGCGGCAGAGCCAGCGGGAGTTCGACCGTGCCCTGAGCGAGAACGCTCGCAACCTGACCGGGGCTCACCGAGCGCGACTGCAGACAGGCTGAGTCGTGGACCTCTACGACTTCCCGATGGCCTACCGAGGGCTCACCTTCAACGGCCACCGGACCGCGGCCGGCGCGCTCGACACGACCAAGGAGGCAGCGACCTTCCGGGTCAATCAGCTGGACTTCGGGCGGATCCAGTTCCGCGACCAGCGGGAGGCGCTCAACGTCCTTTCGGGCGGCGACCTCGGCGACGCCGCCAGCGTGTTCCGCTACGTCACGATCGCGGGGGTCATCAAGGACAGGACCGGCATGGACCTGTCGGACCGCATCGCGCAGCTGTTCTCGACGTGGTCGATCGAGGAGGCGCTCTTCGACGACCCGACTACCGACGGCGAGAGTGCCTTCACCTACACGGACGTCACCCGGCTCGACACCGGGCGCGGCACCGCCTACGCGGACCGCACCCTGACCGGCGAGACTGGCTACTACGTCGTGGAGCGGATCGTGGGGCGTCCTTCCGGTCCGCCGATCGTCACGCAGCGCCGCTCGGGCGGCGACACCGCCCTGTTCGCCGCCGAGCTCGTGTGCTCGGATCCCCGGCGCTACATCCAGACGGCCGAGTCCGTCGTCCTCAACAGCGGAAACTCGTACTCCGCCAACTGCCCGAACTGGTCGTCGCTCATGGGCATCGCGACGCCCCCCACCGTGACGATCGTCACATCGGGGAACGGGTCGTCCTCGTTCACGCTCGACATCGCCGGCGACGGGGTGTCGCCGCTCGTGCTCAACCTCTCGGCTGTCGGCGCGGCGACGATTGTGTGGTCGGCGCGGACCGGGATCATCCAGGTCGGCTCGACGCATCGCGCCGACCTCCGGACCTCGGCCGCCGACACGCTCTTCGCGCGGGTGCCTCGCGGCGGGGCCGTCGCCTCAAGCACGAACAACACGAACATCACGTCGGTCACGCTGGCCTACCGGCAGGCCAGGGGCTAGGCCCGTGGCCGTCACAATCGTCCAGTCGGCCAGCGGCATCGCTGGTGGTGGTGGCCTGACCCTGACGCTGGGGGCCGCGGTCACAGCCGGGAACGTGCTCGTTGAGGTCTGCGCGAAGCGCAACGGCGGCACCGGAGCCGTCATCATGCAGCCCAACAAGGACAACTCGATCGGTCCGCAGCGTGCCTTCACGATCCCGACTGCAGCCGTCGGGATCCGGGCTGGCGACATCGCCGGCGCGGACGGCCTGAGCGTCGGTTGGCGGGTCGCCAGCGGGGATGAGCAGACCCTCTACTGGGGGGTCCAGAACCAGCACGTCATGCTCTACGAGGTCGCCGGGCTCGCCGATCCGAACCTCGCCCAGATCGCCGTCCTGTCCAAGTCGTTCCAAGGGGGATCGACGAGCAAGTCCCTGGGGACGTACGCGACGGGGCGCGAGGGCGATTTCTGCGTGGCCGGGTTCCTCATCGACTCGGGCTCCGTCGACCAGAGCGTCGGGACCAGCTGGACCGAGGACTACAACGTCCCGATGTCCGGCGGCGGGCACCCGACGATGGTCGCGATGCACGCCTTCGCGCTGATCTCTCCGCAGATCACCGGCGCTGCGGTCGAGTGGGGCGGTGTCGCCCTCAGCTTCCCGGCGGCAGCACCGCGCGGGCATCCGATCGGCGGGCCCTCGCTCCTGATCGAGTACTTCGACAACAACAGCTCCACCTTCGGGCCGTCGACCCTCCGGGGCGTCATCCACGACGCGCTCTCGGTCGGGTGGAGCTGGTACAGCCGCTACCCTGCCAACGCGTTCTTCACCCTGCGCGCCACGAGTGTCCACAACGCCCGCCTGGTGCCCCTGCTCACGCACCTGCGGATCACCTACTACAACCCCCGCACGGGGCACACCAAGGTCGTGTTCACGGGGCGCCTGACCGAGCCTGACCAGACCGGCGACGACGTGATCTGGACCGCGTGGAACTACCTGTCCGAGCTCAGCCTCTCGAGGACGGGCTACCGGGTCATGTACCAGAACAAGAAGATCGGCACCGAGATTGCCGCCGTCGAGTGGAACCTTGCCAAGACGGCCTCACACTCGCTGCTCAACCACATCGTCACCGGGACGATCGAGGATCCGCTCGGGATCGACGCGGTCACGCCGATCAAGACCGACTCGCGCTTCGGCGTCATCGACGTGCCTCGGCTCCTGCTCATGTTCGACCTCACCGAGATCGGGCGGGCCAACACCCTCAACAACGTCACGATGGGCATTTCTCGAGAGGCGCCGTTCACCTTCACGTTCCTCAAGAACGCGGGCACGGCCATCACGGGCCGGCGCCTGACGATGCCAGGGGCGATCAGGGGCTTCCACTACGTCCCCGGCTACGCGGCGCTCCGCAACGACCTCGCCACGATCGGCACCGGGCCCGATGGGAGCGCCAACGAGATCGTCAAGACCGACGAGGCGAACGCGACCACCTACGGGCGGCGGCAGGACGTGTTCACGATCAAGACACTGGCCGGTTCCGCGGCCGGCGCCACCGAGGCTGACGCCCAGCAGGCCATCACCGCGCGAGCCGTGAAGGAGGCCACGCGCCTCTCGAAGTCACTCCTGCTCGACGTCAGGCCGGAGCTCGTCGAGCCGTTCAAGGGCTACGACATCGAGGACACGCTGCACGTCGAGATCAACCGCGGCCAGACGGTGATCGCTGACGACTACCGGGTGATCGGGGTGCGCGGGCTCCTCGACCAGAACGGCTACCACCCGCAGCTGTATGTCCAGCTGCCGACGACATGACGACCACCGCTGAGCTCTCCCGCCAGATCGCCGAGGTCGAGCGCGAGCTCGTCGACCTCAAGCGCGAGTCGACGATCAACGTCGGCCTCCTGGCCGCTGCGGTCCGCCAGTCGCGTCGACAGCTGGTCGCCATCGACCAGCAGCAGGCGATCGACCGCCTCGAGAGCCCGACCACGCTGCGCGCGTGGCGGCCACGCACGGGCCAGTTCAGCCAGAACGACCTGGCCGACTCGCTGATCGCCCGTCTGCGGACCGGCGGCGGCAACGGCGACGGTGCGGGTGAGCCCGCGGCGTCGCCCTCTCGGGTCGTGTTGCAGGGCGACCTCGACCCCCTGCCGTCCGTCCTGCTCGACGCTGGGCAGCCGGCGTCCCTGCAGTTCGGTAGCGGCACGTCAGCCTACGACTGGATCATCGAGCGCACCGGCGTCCGCACGGGCCGGATCCGCGGCGCGCTCAATGTCACCGGGGAGCTCTCACGGGCCGGGATCAGGGTGGTCGACGTCGGCGAGGCCACGCCGATCAACGCGAATGCGCGCCTGGCTGTCCGGAAGAACGGCACGGGCGCCACGGTCGGCACGCGGCGGCGCCTGAGCGTCAACGAGGGAACAGGCATCACCCTCACGGTCGTCGACGACCCGGTCGACGAGGAGGTCGAGGTCACGATCTCGACGTCCGCCGGCGGGGTCGGCCCGATGGGGCCTCCGGGCGATGATGGCGCTCCGGGCGATGACGCGTTCCCGCTGCCGGGCCCTCCCGGACCCGCGGGCACGGCCGGCGCCGCGGGTGCCGTCGGGCCGATGGGCCCGCCCGGCGCTCCGGGCGATGACGCCGAGGACGCCTTCCCCATCCCGGGTCCGGTCGGTCCATCAGGTGCCGCCGGCGCGCCCGGAGCTACTGGTCCCCAGGGGCCGATGGGCATTCCCGGCTGGGACGGGGTCGACGGGGCCGACTCGCTGATTCCGGGGCCTCCCGGACCGCAGGGACCGGCAGGCTCGGGGTCGGTAGGGTTCGAGGACAACCTCTGGCTCGTTCAGGTGGGCATCTAGGGAGTTAGGATCGGCGCAAGCGGCACCAAAGGAGAGGTCGATGGCAAGCAACAAGACGTTCAGGTTCGGGCCGATCGCGTTGACGGCCACGCTCACCACCAACATCCTCAACCCGGCCGCCGCGACGGGCGGCGTCAACGGCGGGTCGTCGGGCCAGTACATCGTGCTCAAGCACATCCGGATCGTGAACAAGACCGCCGGCGCGGTGACGTGCTCGTTCTGGCTGGGCGCCACGGGCGGGAACGCGGCCGGCACCGAGGTCATCGGCCAGGGGCTCTCGGTCCCGGCGAACAGCTACGTCGACTGGTACGGCGCACTCCGGCTCGACACGGCCGACTTCCTCGTCGGTGGCGCGAGCGCAGGGACATCGCTCTCCATCGAGGGTGAGGGCGAAGTCGGAGTGGCCGGCTAATGGCGGCGGCACCGATCTTCGTCGGGACGATCAAGACCGCGGCCCAGACGTTCGTCAACGCGGACGGGACCGCGACCAAGAGCGTCTACACCGCGGGCACGGCCGGAGCCAAGATCCAGTTCCTCAACGCCTCGAGCGACGACACGTCCGCCCGGGTCGTGAGGCTGCACATCCAGCGCGGCGGCGCCGGGACCGACTACCTCATCGGGTCGGTCACGGTGGCGATCGGGGCTGGCACCGGCGCTGTCGCGTCGGCGAACCTGCTCGTCGCGTCGCAGATCCCGGGCGTCCTCGAGGACGGCACGATCATCCTCGGCCCGTCGGACGTCCTCAAGTGCGCGGTCGAGTCGGCCGTGACAGCGGCCAAGACCCTCACGGTGTTCGCCCAGGGCGGCGACTACTAGGCCGTGCCGGTCGTACCGCGCATTGACGAACCACGGGGCGTCCCTGCCGGACGCCCCGTGGTTCCGCTCATCCTCAACGCGGAGCGCTCAGGTGTGTCGGCGCTCCTCTCGTCGATCAAGCTCCGGGGTGACGCCGGGCCTCGGGTCGTTCTCGGGATGCGCTCGGACGACAAGCCATACCTGTCGCTCGGGCCCGGGTCCGGCCCGGCCGACGTCCGGTTCTGGCGGTCCGGGACGTCCTTCCTGCAACTCGACACGGGCGGCGTCGCCAACGAACTCCAAATCGAGATCAAGGGCGGCGCCTTCAATGCCACCTACCTCGGGATGTTCGCTGATCCGACGCACCCGGTCCCTGCGCTGACCCTCGACACGAGCACAGGCGGCGTCGGCATTCTCAAGCTCGGCGATGGCAACGCGGCCGGCACGGTGCAGCTCGAGTGGCGGAATGCCAAGGAGGGCAGGTTCAGCTCCGGTGGCAACCCGGCCGTCCTCAACGTGGTTGGGTCGCTTCGGCGAAACGCCGAGGAGGTCGCTGTCCGGAGTGAGATCGGCTTCGCGCTGATGCTCGACGGTGCGATCCCCGACGACCCCTTCCCCATCCCCGGTCCGGCCGGCGCGGCTGGTGCCGCCGGGACTCCCGGTGCGGCCGGGGCGCAGGGTCCGATCGGTGTCCCAGGCAGGGACGGCGAGGACGGGGAGGGCTGGTTCGGACCGCCCGGACCGCCCGGACCGATGGACTGGACGCGGTACGTCCAGATCGCGCAGTAGACCGTGCCGATCGTCGAGCGCTTCGACCTTCCGCGCGGGCCGGGTGCCAACCGGCCCGTCACTCCGCTCGTGCTTCGGGCTGAACGTGCGGGGTTGTCCTCGCTGCTCGCCTCGGTCGCTCTGCGGGGCGATGCGAGCCCGCGTGTCCGAGTGGGCCTCGACGGCAACGACCGCGGTCAGGTCTTGTGGGGACCCGGGTCGGCCGGCGGCGACCACAGTCTCGCCAGGAGCAGCTACGCCGGGAAGGTCCAGCTGAGTCTCGATGATCCCGCGGTTGCCATCGGTGGCGCGTTGCTCCTGACCTCTGCCGGATATGCCGGTACCGCCGCCGCTCACTATGCCATCCGGACCTCTGGAGACACAGGCTACAGGGCGAGGTTGGCCGCTTCGGTCAACGGGAGTACGTCCACGCCGGGGCTGCTCCTTGGTGATGGTTCGGCTACAGACCTCTTCGCCTACCGATCGGCTGCCAAGACGCTCACGGTCGACACGGACGGTGCAGGCGGTGCGCTGACCGACATCATTTTGAAGGGGCGCATCCAGGCGCCCGGGATCCTCCGGATCGGCGGGACGTCGTTCCCCGCGAGCCCGGCCTCGGGCGACACGTTCTTCCGAACTGACATCGGGCTCAACTTCTACTACGACGGGACGCGTTGGCTCTCGCAGAACGAGTACGTCCTGCCGCTCCTGACCCGTACCCTCAGTCCTGCCACAGCCACGTCCACGATGGCGAACCTCGCCATGCGTCGCGACTACGACATCTACGTCACGCGGTTCGAGGCACCCATCTTCATCGCCAGCGGCGGTACGGCGCTGGGGGCGTCCCACAACTGGGTCACGACGTTCAACAAGATCGACTCGGCGAACGCCAAGACGACGATTTCGACGCTCACGCTCAACTCGGGCGCTTCCGCCGTCTGGCGGGCGCAGACGGGCACCCCGGCCCACGTCGTCGATCACTCTACCTTCTACGCGTTCGAGATCGTGTTGACCAAGACGGGCACGCCCGGCAACGCGTTCCCCGCCTACTCCGTGTTCTATCGGATCATCGCCACATAGAAGGGAGGCCCCGGTGGAGTTGTTTCTCAAGGACATCCTCGCGAGCTTGGGATCCAAGCAGTTGCAGATCGAACTGCTCGAGGACCAGGTCGCCGCGCTCCGTGAGGAGCTTGCTGAGGCGAGGAAGGTCGCCGAGGACGAACCGCCGCCCCACGAGCCCGAGGCGTAGGCGCACAATGGAACGAAGGAGTTGCCCATGACCCTCGCCGAATGGACCGCGTTCCTCTACGGACTCCTCGTCGGACTGGCGATCGGAGTCTGGGCGGCGTGGTTCGGCATCCCGTGGCTCCTCGACCATTGGGTGTCCACGATCCGACACACGCAGCACCGGGCGGTCCGGATCGTCCGTACTCGGCGGCGTGGCCGGTGACAACGGGCCGGCGCGTCGGTCCGACTACCGGGCAGCCCGCATCGGTGCGGCCGCCGCTCTGACGGCCGTGTTCGTGGTCATCCTGTTCGTCGACGCGCTGTCCCTCGACTACGAGGTCAACCCGACGATCGCCGCGCTTCTCTTGGGCGGCATCGGCGGGCTCCTGTCGGTGGACGCGCTCGACTTTCTGCGAAGGAGGGGGTAATGGCCTACATCACGCGGTTTCTCACCTGGCTCGAGCACTCCAAGCGGTTCAAGGACTTCGTCGCGGACTTCCTCATGGGCCTCACGGCGGGCATCCCCGCAGTGACGGTGTTCGGGTCGTGGTCCGACACCTATTCGGCGGCGCTCATCGTGAGCTTCGCCGCGTTCAAGGCGCTCATCCAGGCAGCGTTCCGAACCGTGCTCAAGTGGGCTACGACATAGCCTAGACAGCCCTGACCGGGGCCTCTACACTCGACGGATACCGTCACAGTGGAGGTCCCGGTTTCATGTCTCTCCCACCTGACGTCCCACCTGACGACGTCCTCGACGCCGCGCTGCGGACCGCAGCTGCACCGTCGGGCACCGCGCTCGCGCCGGTCGACTCTTCGGCGGCGATGGTCGCGCTCGTGGCCCCCATCGCCCAGCAACTCACCGAGGCCCTCGCCCGGGTGGAGCTCGTCGACATCGTCCGATCGACGCCGGCGGACCGCGCCGAGCTCGTGGCCCTCCGCAAGCAGCTCGACGTCGTGCGCCGGGATGCTGCCGCGGTCGTCGACGCGATCGACATGGCCTTCCGCGAGGCCGCTCGCCAGACGGGCGCCAAGCAGATCTCACTCGGCGACGAGGGGATCGTCCGCATCGAGCAGCGCGGCGAGTGGATCGTCAACGTCGACCAGATGCGGAACGCACTCGACGAGCTCGTGGGGCTCGGGCTGGTCACGGAGGCGGAGCGCGACGCCGTGTTCACTGAGAAGGTCACGCGCAGCGCCGACAACCGGAAGCTGAACTACCTGGCCGAGAACCGTGGCGAGGACGTCCGGGCCAAGATCGACGAGCACCGCCAGTACCTCGTCAACCCGCAGTCGGCCAAGTTGACGTACGCCCGTGGGTAGCACGGCCGAGAAGGAGGTCGACTCGGCGCTGCTCGACGTCCTCAATGCGATCCTCCTGGCACACGGGAACGGGCCGGACTGCCGCCTCTCGATCGCCAAGGCGTACTACGTCGGCCGCCAGCGCCGGAACGTCGTCCTCGAGGAACTACCGGACCGGATCGTCGTCCGGTTCGAGCGCCCGTCAGCGGAGGAGAAAGCACATGGCAACACGAAGCCAGACTGACGACGAGGTCGATGGCGACTACGTCGAGGAGGAGCCCCAGACGCGCGCCGTGACCGTCGTCGAACCGGCCGCGAGCGTGGTGGTCGGCGGGATGGCGGGCCTCGCCCGCATGTCGGACGAGGAGTTCCAGAACGGCCTCACGGCGCTCAAGCTGGTCCGCACCCGCGTCGATCTCGTGAAGGAAGCAATCATGCGCCCAGGCGTGGACTTCGGGGTGATCCCGGGCACGGACAAGCCGGCGCTCCTCAAGCCGGGCGCCGAGACTCTGCTCCGGACGTTCGGGCTTGCCGACAGCTACCGCATCGAGCGTGAGGTCGAGTACGGCGACGTCGGGCCGGACATCAGCATCCGCGTCATCAGCAGCATTCACATCGGCAGCACGTCCGGGCCCGTTCTCGCCGAGGGCGTGGGCGCGGCGAACTCCTGGGAGACTCGCTACCGCTACCGCGGCCAGTCGGGGCGTGCGTGTCCGAAGTGCGGTCAGTCGACCGTGATCCGGATGGGCGCCAAGGACGGTCGGCCCGAGCGCTGGTGGTGCGGCCGGCGCGACGGAGGCTGTGGCGAGGGCTACGAGATCGGGGATCCGCGCATCACCGACCAGCCCGATCCCGGCAAGGCCGAGAACCCCGACCCCTACGACCTCGAGAACACGCTCCTCAAGATGGCGAAGAAGCGCGCGCTCGTCGACGGGATCCTCACCGCGACGGGTACGTCGGGGGTGTTCACGCAAGACGAGGACTCCATCGCCCGCCTGTCGCGCGGCGGAGCACGCCCGCCGCAGGGCGCCCGCGCCCCGGAAACAGGCCGTGGCGCCCCGCAGGGCCCGGCAGCGCACTCGGACACCACATCGCAGCTGCCAGCCGGTCCTGAGGGCTTGCAGGGCGTCGTGGAGAAGGAGCCCGACGGCATCCGGCGGGTGAAGATCAAGGCGCTCGCCGACGACAACGTTCACGACAAGCTCGAGGTCGTCGTCAAGGTCGAGGGCCGGCGCCACACGATCATGCTGGTCGACGAGCCGGTCCAGGGCGTCGCGGCCCTCGAGCTCCGGCAGGGCGAGATCGTCCGGGCAATCGGCGGCGAGGTTCGCGAGATCGAGTGGGATCCGCAGAAGCCGAAGAAGAAGGAGGTCTGGGGCTGCTCGGACGTGGCCGTGCTCCGCGACGGCGTCTGGGTCACGGGCAACGGCGCAGCCCCGAGGATGTTCGACGAGCCGCCGGCGGCGACGGAACCCGCAGCCCTGGCGCCGTCGGAGCGCCGCGAGGACGGGGACGTGGAGCTCGGCCTCGTGGTCAGGCTCACCGAGCCGATCTCGTTCCAGAACCGCCGCGGCCGGGACGTCGCCGTTATCCGTGGGGCGGTGCCGACCACCGGCGAGATCATCCCCGCAGTCCTGGGCGACGACCCGCCGGGCGAAATCCGCGCCAACGTGGGCACACCCGAGGAACCGACGTTCAGGTCCGGCGACCACGTCATCGTCGTCGGGACGTGGCAGAAGGGCTGGCTGATCCTCTCGGGCGTCGGGAAGAAGCCAGCATGATCGCCACCGAACGCGCCACAATGGCGGCGATCCGTCGCATGACGGGCAGCGAAGGAGCTCGACATGACGAAGAAGGCCATCGCCGCGGCACCGAAGCCCATGATGGCGAAGAAGCCGACCGCGGCGAACACGCGCCGCGTCAAGAGCGCGTCACCCAAGGCGATGCCGAAGGCCGCGTCGCGTGGCACGACGACCGCGGCGAACACGCGCCGCGTCAAGAGCGCTCCGGGCGCCGGACGGACCACGCGAACGCAGAAGCCCATGACCCTGAGCAAGCCGACCGGCCCGCTCGACGCGATCGGCGGGTTCATCAGCGACCAGGTGTCGAAGATCACGGGCAAGACTCCGAGCCCCGTGTCGAACGCGATGTCCCAGAAGTCCCGGAACGCCGTCGGCAACGCCCTGCGGCGCTGATGGGGTTTGCGACGGACCCCGGGGGTATGGGGTCCGTTGCCATGAAAGGCGCGCATCGGCTCTGGCCAAAGGTACCCATCGTGGAGGAGCTGAGCGCATGACCGACCGCGTACTCGTGACCATTCACCTTCCGCTCGAGAT
>CAZVDO010000010.1:0-4150 GCA_964625345.1 uncultured Anaerolinea sp.
TGTCCCACCGCGTGACGCTCGGCCTGCTCGCCGGTGCGGACCTGTACGTCCAGGGATCGCACCACGAGAGCCAGGGCGTGGCCGTGCTCGAGGCGGCGATGGCGGGCGTCCCGAGCGTGGGCACGGCAGTCGGCATCCTCCGCGAGCTGGCAGAGCTGGAGCCACCGGCGGCGGTCGCGGTGCCGGTAGGGCGCCCTGCTGCCCTCGGTGACGCGATCGCGGCATTGGCGGCTGACCCTGTCGAGCGGCACCGGCTGGGGGCAGCCGCGCGCGCGGCTGCCGAGGCTCGTGACGCGGACGCGACGGCCGCTGCCTTCGAGGCGATCTATGACAGGGTCCGGCGACGGGAGGCCGACTGAGCGACCGCTCGCGCGCTCGCCGGAGTTGCGCGCGTCAGAAGAACGTGGTGCAGGACGGTTCGATCGTCGAATGGAACATGGCGTCCGCCTCGGCAAGGGCGCCCGGACGCCGCTCCTCGTAGCCACGTGCGAGCACGGCGTGCCGGAGGGGCGTGCCACCCAGGTAGGCCGCACCGAGCGCGTCGGCGTGGAGGGCCAGGTCGGCCGCGGCGGTGGTTGCCGCGCACCGGGCCCGTCCCCCGTCCGCCTCGAGCCGGTAGCGCACGGCCGAGCCTGGCTCGCTTCCGAGGACCTCGATCACGAGGTCGCCCGGTCGCTCGTAGGCACGCGCCGCCAGGGCGGCCGGAACGTCGAGGAGCGCCACCCACAGGCCGTCGCCGAGGCCCTCGGCCCGCGCCGCGCGGCTGTTGGTCAACAGCCAGGGCAGGCGTTCGGCGCTCGTTCGTCGCTCGATCTTGATCGTGGACACCAGATCGATGTCCATGAGGAATCGCCACAGGTCGTCGTAGGCGTCCGGTGTGAGGGCGATCAGGTCCTGGATCTCGAGGGTCGAGCGGGGCTGCCCATCGGTCCACTTGGATTCGCCGGTGTAGCGGACGTACCCGTCGGGGGCGCCATCGGCATCGCGATGGACCAGCACCCAGCCCTTCCATGCCTTGCCCCAGGCAAAGGTGTCGATGCCCAGGTCGACGCCGAACCCGAACTCCCGTCGCCGAATCTCGCCCTGGGTGGCGCGCCGATACCTGTCGTACAGGTCCCGGATGAGGTCCTTCGTCGTCGTGTCGGTCGCCGCGAACGCGACGCGCGAGGCGTCACCACGCGTCATCGTCGTGGATCGGGTATCCACGACCCAGTCGCACTGTTCGACCGCCGGCCCGAACCCGAAGCGGCCGTAGATCGACGCCTCGGAGGCGTACAGCAGGGCGAGCGGCTCGCCCCGCGCCCGTGACGCATTGAGCTCGGCGCTGAGCATGGACCGCAGGATCCCCCGCCGCCGGTGGGTCGGAAGCACCGTTACGGCGCTGATTGCGGCGGCCGGAACCTGTGTCCCGCCGGGAATGGTCAGCTCCGTCGCCCAGCTGCGCAGGGTGCCCACCACGCGCCCGTCGTAGGCGCCCCAGACGCGCTCGAGGTCCCAGTGCGGCAGGACCTCGTTGGCCATCGCGGCGGTATCCGGGCGGTCGAGGAAGGCGGTTGTGACGGCGTCGAACCAGGCGGCCAGCTCCGACGCGTCGATCCTTCGGGTCGTGATGTCCATGCGCCGCAGCGTACACGGCACGCAGGCGTGATTCGGCTCGTTCCGTGCGTGCGCCGCGTTGTGCCACGATGTGGCCATGCTCGACGGCGTGGGCGATCTCTTCCGGTTCGGCGTGGCGCCGGTGGAACTCGTCGTCCGCAGCCTCGTCGTGTACGCGCTCCTGCTGGTGGCGCTGCGACTCGCCGGCAAGCGCGAGGTCGGCCAGTTCACGCTCTTCGACCTCGCGGCGGTGCTGCTCGCGGCGAATGCCCTGCAACCGGCGATCACCGGGCCCGACGCGTCGGTTGGCGGGGCCGTCGTGATCCTGGTCACGATCTTCGGCGCCAATCGGGTGGTCGCGGTCGCGCGGCGCCGGTTCCCGGCCGTGCGGCGGCTGCTCGACGTCCCCGCCACCACGATCGCGCGGGACGGCGCGTGGCTGCCCGATGCGCTCCAGGGCGAGGGCCTCGATGACGAGGACCTCGAGGCGGCCCTCCGGGAACATGGGCTGGAGCAGGTCGCCGATGTGCGCCTCGCGACGCTTGAGCACGACGGCTCGATCAGCGTCGTCCCCGGCGACGGGACCAGGGTGCGCCTCCACCAGCGGCGACGGCGCTACGGCCGCACCCGCACCGCCCGCTGACCGGGCCTCCCGTGAGCCGTCGAACCAGCGCGGGGATCCTCCTGTACCGGCGCGGCGCGTCCGGCCTCGAGCTCCTGCTCGCCCACCCGGGCGGACCGTTCTTCGCCCACCGCGACATCGGGCACTGGACGATCCCCAAGGGTGAGCCCGGCGACGAGGACGACCTGCTGGCCGCGGCGACGCGCGAGTTCGAGGAGGAGACCGGGCACGCCCTCGCGGCCGTGGCGCGAGACCCGGGTGCAGCCCCGATCGATCTCGGGTCCGTGGTCCAGGCGAGCGGCAAGCGGGTCTTCGGCTGGGCGGTGGAGGGCGACCTCGACCCGACGCAGGCGACCTCGAACACGTTCGAGCTCGAGTGGCCACCGGCGTCAGGACGGCGGCACGTCTTCCCGGAGATCGACGAGGTCGCCTGGTTCGACATCCGGGAGGCGCGGCGGCGGATCAATCGATCCCAGTCGTCGTTCGTGGAGCGATTGATCGCCGCGGTCGGGGACCCAGCGGCGGGCGGCTGAGCGGGGCGCCGCCGGGGCCGAGCGGGGCTCCCGCTTCGACATGGCGCACGGGCTGCGCAGGGGCCGGCAGCGGCACCGCTACCATCGGTCGATGCCCGAATCCCCACCGTTCCTGTCCCGCGCGGTCGCGCGCCGGTTCCTGGTGCTGCGTCACCTCCTGGCGCCGGCACGATCTCTCCCGGCCGAGCCCGAGAGCGTCCTCCGCGTGGTCGACCGCGTGGGTTCCCTGCAATTCGACCCGTTGGAGGTCGCCGGGCGCAACCACGACCTGGTGCTGCTGGCCCGCATTGCCGGATACCGGCGGGCGTGGACCGATCGGTGGCTGTACGAGGATCGGGTGCTGTACGAGACCTACAACAAGATGCTCTCGATCGTGCCCACCGCCGAGCTCCCCTGGTACCGGCTGACCTGGGACCGCAACCACGAGGCACACCGGGGCGGCGCGTTCGACGCGCACGCTCCGCTCGTCGAGGAGCTGCTGGCCCGGATTCGGGCGGACGGACCGCTCCTCCCGCGCGACGTCGGGCCGCGCGCCGCGATCGACTGGTACTGGCGGCCCACGAACCAGGTCCGGGCGATCCTCGAGGCGCTCGCCGAGGCCGGGATCCTGGGCATTGCCCGGCGCGAGCGTAACCTCCGTGTCTACGACCTGGTCGAGCGGCTCTTCCCCGCCGAGCTGCTGGCGACGCGGGTGTCCGAGCGGGAGCAGCGGCTCCATCGCCTGCTCTCGCGGTATCGGGCGGGCGGACTGCTCGGTGCGGGCGGCCAGTCCGAGCTCTGGTACGGGACGGGCCGCGATGCGCGGGAGCGGACCAGCCTGCGCGACGAGCTGGTGGCGACGGATCGCCTCGTGCCCGTGACGGTTGAGGGGCTCAAGGGTGAGCGATTCGTCGTCCAGGACGAGCTGGCTGTCGTGAGGGCCGCCGAACGTGAGGTGGCGGACGGCTTCGACCCCGGTGGCGCGCCTCCGAGCGTGGCGTTCCTCGCGCCACTCGACCCGCTGTGCTGGGACCGCGACCTCCTGCGCCGCCTTTTCGACTTCGACTACGTCTGGGAGGTCTACGTGCCCGCGGCCAAGCGGCGCTGGGGCTACTACGTGCTGCCGATCCTCTATGGGGACCGGGTGGTCGGGCGGATCGAGCCTCGCATCGACGGGCGGGAGGGTGCGCTCCGGATCCTCGCGCTCTGGTGGGAGCCGGGATTCGATCCACTCGAGGACCCGCGGTTCGTGCCGGCCTTCGCTGCGGCCGTTGTGGCACATCGGGAGTTCGCGGAGCTGCGCCGGGTCTCGTGGCCTCGGTTGGCGCGCCATCGACCGTTCGTGGCGGCGGTCCGGGCCGAGTTGGGGCAGCGGGGGCAGTTGGGGCCGCGCGCCGCGATCGGGTGAGGATCGGGCTCC
>CAZVDO010000010.1:4250-5859 GCA_964625345.1 uncultured Anaerolinea sp.
AGCCGGCACGAGCGCACCGAAACGGAGGACGTCCCATGGCAGAAGTCAGGCACGCGATGACCACCTGGACGGGCGATCTCCAGTCCGGCAGCGGCACGATCGACTACGTCTCGAGCGGCACGTTCTCCCGTATGCCGGTCAGCTGGGCGTCGCGCACGAGCGCGCATAACGGCAAGACCTCGCCCGAGGAGCTCCTCGCCGCCGCCCACGCATCGTGCTTCTCGATGGCCTTCGCCTCCCGCCTCGCCAAGAACGGCACGCCGGCCGCGAAGCTGCGCATCAAGGCCGAGATCACGTTCGACAACGCCTCGGGCGGATGGAAGGTCGAGCGCAGCCACCTGTCCGTGACCGGGGACGTGCCGGGCATCGATGCCGCGACGTTCCAGGCCATCGCCGAGGACGCCAAGGCGAATTGCCCCATCTCGGTGGCGCTCAAGGGCAACGTCGAGCTCTCGGTCGAGGCGACGCTCGCCACCGGCTAGCCCTCGGTGATGTCCCACTGCCGAGACGTCGCGACGCGACCCGCTCGATCGTCCCGTCACGCGCCGCAGCGGCGAAGGTTGAACACCCGGACCCACTGGCGGCACCTCTGAGCCGCAACGTCCCCACCCAGGGGACGGGCAGTGGAGTCGAGATGACACGGGACCTCGTCCGGGACGCACAGGCGGGCAACGGCGACGCATTCGGCACCCTCGTGGCCGGATCGCTGGACCGGGGCTATGCCATCGCCTACCGGATCCTCAGGGACGTCGAGCTCGCCCACGACGCGGTGCAGGGCGCCCTCATCGCAGCGTGGACGGACCTCCCGACCCTGCGCGATCCCGATGCCTTCGAGGGCTGGCTGACCAGGCTCATCGTCAACGCCTGCTACGCCGAGAGCCGACGAGAACGACGGTGGAGCGCCAAGCTTCGGCTGGTCGCCCCACCGGACTCGAGCACCCCCGATTCGGTTGCATCCGTGGCCGATCGCGACGAACTCGAGCGCGCGTTCCGACGGCTGCCGGTTGAGCAGCGCGCGGTGGTGGTGCTCCACCACTACGCAGGCCTGACCTCGGCCGACGTTGCCTCGATCCTCCACGTCCCTGCCGGGACCGTCCGGTCCCGGCTCCACCACGCGACCCGCCAGTTGCGGGCCGCCATCGAAGCCGACGCCCGGACGACGTCGGCACTGGAGGGACGCTCGGCATGACCGGTCCTCGACCCCCGTTCGACACGACCCTCGAGTCGTGGCTGGACGAAGGGCCCACGGTGGCCCCGTCCAGCCTGTTCGAGGCGGCCCGCGACACCATCCCCATGTCGCACCGCCAGCGGCGCCCGATGGGCACCGCGAGGAGACCCCTGATGTTCCAAACCGCAGCTCGCACCCTGGCGGCGATCGCCGCCGTCGCGGTGCTCGTCGTCGCCGGCTTCACGCTGATACGCGGCCTCGGCCCGACGACGGACGTCGGCGGGTCGCCGACACCGCAACCCACGGATGCCGCCGTCGTGCCCACCCCAACTCCCGTCGGCACGATGCCTGCATCGCAGGATGGCGCCTGCACGCCGGATCAGCTCGAGGCCCGGATCCTGAGCTGGGATGGCGCCGCCGGCAGCCGCATCGCGACCGTGA
>CAZVDO010000010.1:5959-7794 GCA_964625345.1 uncultured Anaerolinea sp.
GGGATGGCGCCGCCGGCAGCCGCATCGCGACCGTGACCCTGACGAACGTCGGAACAACCGCGTGCGAGACGACCGAGCTGGATCGGGTCCGTCTCGTGACCGACACCGGCGTCGTGCTGCTCGACGGCGGCAGCCCCGGCGGTTCCGGCCCGCTCCACACCCTCGGCGCCGGGGACGTCAACTCGACCCTCGTGGAGGTCACCAACTACTGCGGCCCGGAGGTGACGGCGCGCTACGTGACGCTCTCGTTCGAGCCGGGCACCGCGGTCGGGGTGATCGTGGCCGCTCCGGTTGGCTCGACCGACCTCGCCGGCATCCCGCCCTGCAACGGGAACCCCGGGTCCCCCGGCTCGATCGGCATGCACCCGTGGCAGCTGGGAGCCGATCCCGGCTGATCGTCCCACCCCCGACGTGCCGCTCCTGTGGCCCTTGCGGGCCGGGCGTCCCGACGCGCTCCGCAAGGGCCACTCCGCTTGCGGGTGGCGCGGCCGCGTCCCGCTTCCCCGGCGCGCACGATGCCCCGCGTCGCCCTCAGCCGATCGTGAGCAACCGCCGCGGGTTGGCGATGGTCAGTCGATCGATCTCGGCATCGGCGAGCCCGCGCGCCCGCAGGCGGGCGAGGAACACATCCTGGAGGTACGTGTAGCCGTTGCCCTCGTAGGCGTGGAGCTGGCTGTTATGGCACACGTCCTGGCTGAGCAGGACCCGGTCGGCGTGGCCGCGCGCCAGGACCTCGAGCAGCAGGTCGACGATCCGCGGCTCCCCGTGGCGCTCGAGGGGCGTGAACGCCATCCCCAGGAAGTCGAGCTCGATCGAGGCGCCCCGCTCGACGATCGCGAGCCAGTGCTCCAGCCGTGGATACGAATCCGCGTGCCCGATCACCACCCGGGAGGGATCGGCGCCCTCGGCCTCGAGGATGTCGAGCTGGGCCAGCCCGACCGGCGACTGGACGGCGTGGGTCGTGATCGCGAGTCCGGTCCGGCCGGCGGCCCGAGCCACGGCCCGGAAGACCCGCTCCTCGCGGGCGGTGAGCCAGGGCTTGTCGGTCCCGATCTCCCCGATGATCCCGGGGCGGACCGGTGCCTCGAGGCCCGCCACCTCCGTGCCGTCGACGATGTCCTGGATCAGCTCGTCGGCGAGGGCCTCGACCGTGCGTCGATCGACGTCGAGGCTGGCCGGGTAGTAGGCATCCCGGTACCAGCCGGTCCCCATGACGAGGTTCAGCCCGGTTGCCCGTGAGAGGCGGGCCAACCATGCCGGGTCCCGCCCGACCCCGATCGGCGTGACATCGACGAGCGTGCGTCCGCCGGCCTCCCGGAATCGCGCGAGCTCCGCGCCGATCACCGGCTCGTCGGCCGTGAGCTCCCAGTAGTCCCAGCGGTCGGGCACGTGCCAGAGCGCGATCTGCGTGTGCTCGTGGGGCAGGGTGAAGCCCGCGTCAGCGGGATCGATCGGACCGAGGACCGTCTCGATGTGGGCCATCGGGCCCGAGTCTACGCGGCGCCGCTCCGCGGGGTGCCCGCGCCGCGCATCACCGAGTACGGGTTCGGTGCGACCTCGGGCACGGCGGGCCGGTCCGGGCTCGCGGCCGCGGCCACGACGAGGGCCAGGATCTCGCGGGCATCGTGCTCCGCCCGGGCGCGATCGAAGGCCCTCCCCTGCTCCATCCGGATCAGCAGGAACCCGTCGAGCAGCGTCGTGTAGGCGCGGGCGATCGCCCCGGCGTCGCACCAGCGCGGGAGCTCGCCCCGGACGATTCCCTCCTGGACCAGCATCGTGCCGGCGAGGATGAGCTGTTCGCGCCGGCGCGTGAGCATCTCGCGGGCCGAGGGTTC
>CAZVDO010000010.1:7894-12237 GCA_964625345.1 uncultured Anaerolinea sp.
TGGAAGCCGCGCTCGCCGAACACGCGGAGGGCGGCGCCGACGATCCGCTCGCGCACGACCTGCTCGTGCTCGGCAGTCACGCGAGGCATCAGCCGACACGCAAGGAGAACATGGCGTCTCCATCCTAGGGCCAGCTGGCCGCTCCCGCAAGCACGAACGGTTGACACAGAGAATACACATTCTCTATTGTGGCGCCACAAGCCACGGAAAGGCCGTCCCTGCCGTCGCGCACGCGCCGGTGCCACCCAGACCAGGAGTCCCGATGTTCAGCCGCTGGGGTGCGTTCGTCTACCGACGCCGCCGGATCGTCCTCCTCGTGATGCTCGTCCTCGCGGGCGCAGCGTCGACCCTTGCAGCCGGCACGGCCGACCAGCTGTCGTCGGGCGGGTGGCTGGACAAGAACAGCGAATCGGCACGGGTCTCCCAGCGTCTCGAGGCCGAGTACGGCGGGGGCCAGAGCGCCTTCCTCGCCCTGTTCCGGGCCTCCGGACCCGGCGCGGACGCCCGGGGTGCCGACTTCCAGGCGGCGATCGAGGCGACCGTGGCGCCCCTGGCGGGCGATGCCCGGGTCAGCGCCATCACCGGTTTCGCCCAGACGGGCGACGATCGGTTCATCAGCGTCAAGGGCGATGCCGCCTACGTGGTGATCGGCCTGAACATGACCGATGACGAATCCGTGGGCGTGGTCACCGACATCGAGCAGAAGCTCGCGACGCCGGCCGGCTACACCGTGGCCCTGACGGGCTTCGGGCCGATCCAGCGGGACTCGGCGGAGCTGTCCGAGCAGGACCTCCAGCGTGCCGAGGTCGTGTCGCTCCCGATCGCCGCCCTCGTGCTGATCCTCGTCTTCGCGTCGATCGTGGCCGCCGGCATGCCGCTCCTCGTGGCCGGCCTGGCCATCCCCTCCTCGCTCGCGATCATCAACCTCGTCGCCCGCGAGACCGAGATGAGCATCTACGTCCTCAACATCGCGACGATGCTCGGGCTCGCCCTGGCGATCGACTACTCGCTCTTCATCACGAGCCGCTTCCGCGAAGAACTTGCGAAGGGGCGGACCGTCGAACAGGCGGTCACCATCGCCGTCGGCACGGCGGGCAAGGCGGTGCTGTTCTCGGGCATCGCGGTGGCCATCGGCCTGTCCGGGCTCCTCTGGTTCGAGGCCAGCGCCCTCAGCTCGATCGGCCTCGGCGGAGCGATCGTGGTGCTCTGCTCCGTGCTCTTCGCGCTCACCTTCCTGCCGGCCCTGCTGGGGATGCTCGGACCGCGCGTCAACGCGCTGTCGGTGCGCTCGCTGCTCCGCCGCCTCGGACTCGTTCGGAACGGCCCGGCGGCGGATGCCGCTGCCCGAGGATCTCGCTGGGAGCGGGTCGCCCATGCCGTGATGCGCCGGCCGATCGCCGTGCTCGTGCCGGTGCTCGCCGTCCTGTTCATCGCCGGCTCCCCGTTCTTCCGGCTCCAGCAGGGCGTCCCGGACGCGAGCATCTTCCCGCCCGGCCTCGCCAGTCGCGACGCGTGGGTGGCGCTCCAGGATGAATTCCGCCCGGGCGAGACCTCGCCGATCACGATCCTCGTCGACACCACCGCCGGCGAGACGGACGCCGCAACGATCGAGGCGGTGATGGACTACACCGCGCGCCTCGAAGCCGTCGACGGCATCGATCGGGTCGAGGGGCCGTTCGCGATCAAGGATCCGGCGACGGGCCAGGCCCTCGGGCCCGAGGCGATCGCACAGCTCTACGCGGCGCCGGCGGGCTCGCTGCCCCCGCAGCTCGAGGCCGGCATCGCCGCCCTGCGCGAGGCCTACCTCCGCGACGGGCTCATCCGCCTCGACGCCATCAGCCCGCTCGAACCGTCGATTCCGGCCGGCACGGCGGTGGTCCCGCGCGTGCGGGCCGTGGACCCCGGTGCCGGGATCGATTCGGTCGAGGTCGGCGGCGTGGCGGCCATCTCGGAAGACTTCCTGCTCGCCCAGAACGAGCGCCTCCCGTGGGCCATCGGCACGACCCTGCTGGCCTCGGCGATCATCCTGTTCCTGCTCTTCGGGTCCCTCGCGATCCCGCTCAAGGCGGTCGTCATGACCCTCCTGTCCCTGTCCGCGAGCTTCGGGGCACTCGTGTGGATCTTCCAGGAGGGCAACCTGAGCGACGTCCTCCACTTCACGCCGATCGGGTACACGATCGCCGGGAACCCGATCATCATGTTCGCGACCCTGATCGGCCTCTCGATGGACTACGAGGTCCTGCTCCTGTCGCGGATCCAGGAGTCGTACCGGCGGACCGGCGACAACACGGCCGCGGTGGCCGAGGGCCTGGCCAAGACCGCCGGGGTCATCACGGGCGCCGCGATGATCATGGTCGTCGTCTTCAGCGCGTTCGCGCTGGCCGACGTCATCACGATCAAGAGCATCGGCGTGGGCATGGCGATCGCGGTCTTCCTCGACGCGACGGTCGTGCGGGTCCTCCTCGTGCCGGCCACGATGCGCCTCCTGGGCGACTGGAACTGGTGGGCGCCCGGTATCCTCGGGAAGCTCGCCGACCGGCTGGGGTTCAGCCACGTCGAGGACGAGGAGGGCGACGTGCGGGACGCGGGCGGCGAGGCGCCGGCAACGGCCTAGCGAAGCGGCCCGCGCCCGCGGACTCACGACGGCCGGAGCCAGGGAGGATGGGACATGGCAATGGATGACGAGCGCGGCGGCTCGACGCCGGCGACGGGGCCGACCGTCCGCGTCTACGGCTGGCAGTGGGGCCCCGACGAGCAGCGCCGCCCGGGCCTGCCCTGGGTCGGGATCTTCCTCGTGCTGTTCGGCGGGCTCCTGCTCGTGCAGGCGACGCTGCCGGAGTATCGGAGCCTCGGCAACACGGCGGTCCTCGCGGCCGGCCTCGCGTCCCTGCTGGCCTGGCTGATCCGGCGCGGCACGCTCGCTCTCTACTTCGGCGCGTTCCTCACGGCGGCCGCCCTCCCCGGCACGCTCGAGGGACTCGGGTTCACGCTGGGACCGGGCTGGGGCACGCTGTTCTTCGGCGTGGCCCTGCTCGCGATCGCGATCGTCCGGGCGTCCTCGCGCGGCGGGTGGGGCTGGCAGGCCATCGGTGGGGCTGCGCTCGTGCTGCTGGCCTCCACGGAGATCACGATCCCCGAGGTCTCCTCCCTGGTGATGCCGTCCCTGCTCGTGGTGCTCGGGCTGATCCTGCTGCTCCGCGGACGCCGCTGAGGGGTCGGGGCCTCCCGCACGGGTCCGGCGGGGCGGTCTCGGGGGCGCGACTCGACGCTCCCCTCTCGAGCCTGATCGTGCCGACCCGAGGCCGGCCGGTCAGGCCGGCGCGGCGCTGGACACAGCGGTGGTCGATCGCTCCGCGGCGGCCGCATCCGTGACGGTGCGAGCCACCTCGGCCACGACATCGGCGATCGTCGTCAACTCCTCGTCCGTGATCACGAACGGCGGGCCGAGCAGGATCGAGTCCCCGTCCGTGCCGTCCGCGAGGCCCGTGCCCGGGTAGACCAGCACGCCCCGATCCCGGGCGCCTCGCACGATCGCCTCGGTGACCTTCGCGGCCCGTGTGAACGGCGCCCTCGTCTCGCGGTCGCGGACGAACTCCAACCCGACCATCAGGCCGCGACCGCGGATCTCCCCGACGTGGGGGTGGGCGGCGAGGCGCTCGTGGAGCATGTCCTGGAGGCGCTCGCCCTTGGCGGCACTCGCGGCGACCAGGTCCTCGGCCTCGAGGATCCGGAGCGTCTCGCCGGCCACGGCCGCGCCGACGGCGTGGTGCGAGTACGTGAACCCATGCACGAAGCCGCCGCCCCCGACCACCGCATCGTGGATCGCGCCGCGGGCCGCCACGAACCCGAACGGCCAGTAGCCCGACGTGGCGCCCTTGGCGGCCACGAGCAGGTCCGGCCGCACCCCCCAGTGGTCCACGCCGAACCAACGGCCGGTCCGACCGAACCCGGTCATGACCTCGTCCGCGATGAGGAGCACGCCGTGCCGGCGGCACACCTCGGCAATCGCCGGCCAGTAGTCGTCGGGTGGCACGGCGGCGGCAAGCGTCGCCCCGACGATCGGCTCGGCCACGAACGCCGCAACAGTCCCGGGTCCCGCAGCCTCGATCGCACGATCGAGCTCATCGGCCAGCTCGGCGCCGTCGCCCAGGGCGTTGGCGCCCGGGTCGCCGGCCCGGTACGGATAGGGTGCTGACACGTGGCGAAATCGGCCGAGCCAGCCCTCGTACGGGCGGCGGAGCGGCTTCCGGCCGCTCAGGTCCAGCGCTCCGAGGGTGTTGCCGTGGTAGCTCGACCAGCGACCGATGACGATCCATCGATCCCGTTCGCCCCGGGCCAGGTGG
>CAZVDO010000010.1:12337-28600 GCA_964625345.1 uncultured Anaerolinea sp.
GCTCGACCAGCGACCGATGACGATCCATCGATCCCGTTCGCCCCGGGCCAGGTGGTAGGCGCGCGCCAGCTTGAGGGCGGTCTCGATGCCCTCGGATCCACCGCTGACCGGATAGATCCGCGGGTCGTCGACGGGTAGGTGCGGCGCGAGCGCCGCCGCATACGCCTCGAGCGGCTCGTTGGTGAAGGCACTCCCATGGGCGTAGCTCAGGCGGGAGGCCTGGGCCGCCATGACCTCCGCGATCGAGGTTCGCCCGTGTCCGACGTTCACCACGATGGCGCCGCCAGCGGCGTCGAGGTAGGCCTTGCCGGTCGCGTCCCAGATGGTGCTGCCCTCGGCCCGGACGGCGACCGGCGGCGCGGGATCCAGGGACCGTCGGAACACGTGGGAAGTCACCTCTCGATTGTAGATCGCGGCCCTTCGGCGCTTCGGGCGGGTGCGAGGGCTGGAGGGCCTCGTCGGTCAGCCCAGGCACTGGGCGGAGCACGGGCATTCGCCCCAGCACGCCTGCGCGCCGGGACGCCCACCTCACAGGATCACGAGGGAGTCCGCGACTGGCGGCCGCCCGCGGGCCAACCCGGCGAGGCAGGCGCGGGTCCCGATCGGGAAGCGCTCCGCGAGGTACTGGCCGGCTGCGAGGGCCCGACGGTTGTGTCGAGTATCGGCGACGAGCAGGACCGTGCGCGGTACGCCGAGGTCACGCCGCTTGGCAGCGATCGTCCGCTCAAGCGCCTGGACATCGTGCAACCGCGTTTCGGCTTCCACGAGAATCTCGAACTCATCCCCCGAGATCACGGCATCGGCGCTGCGGCGATCGCCGGGAATGGGAATCGGGACCTCCGTGCGCCACCCGAGGCGCGGGTGGATCCGTCGCCGAAATCGCGCGAGGAGCGCGAGATGGGCACGATCGCGAAGCGGGTTGCCATCGGGGTCGAGGCTGACGCTGAGCTGCATGCCGACCGCGACGGCGAGTCGCGCCGCGAAATCGATCGTCAGGGCACTCGGTTCGCCTCGCAGTGCGCGCGTGACCGTGTCCGGGCTGACCCGGAGCTGCCGGGCGACGGCACGGTAGCTGAGCCCTGCCATGCGTCGGGCGGCATCGAGCTCGGCGCTCGTCCGCGCCCGAAGCTCGCGGCCCCTCCGGGCGCCACGCTCGGAGATCGATTCACGAAACGGCATCCCCGGACCCTACGCTCGGGGGCTCCACTGGCCATCACCAGCGGTCCAGGTCCGCGCTGGGCCACCGGATGCTGCTCGCCGGAAGTCGGGCGTCCAGCGGGTGCCGGGTGCCGGGTGCCGGGTATGAGCGTGAGCGAGTGACCGCTCTTTCGGTCATCCGACGAAGTTGGCACCCGCCCACAGGCTGGAGGAACTTGGGCGTGCACCTCCGGTGACATTCCGGTGTCGAACGATCGCGCGATCGGCCGCTTAACGCCGGAGCAGCGAGGTCCTGAGCGGCGTCTCGCGCCACGTTCGACGGATGCCCGACAGGTCGGTCACCGCGGCGTGGGGTGCGCGGCCGCGGGTGGCGATGCGAGCCACTGAGTGGCGTCACGGGCGGACGCGCCGTGGAGGCGGGCGGCGCGGGCGCGCCCGCAGGCACGCGCCCCGCCCCGCGACGCATACGGAAGCGCCCCGGAGGAAGGGATCCGGGGCGCTTCGTGCCGCGAAGGGAGCGGCGCAGGTACTGGCGGAGCGTCGTCGGCGGCCGCCGGGGTGTGGAGCGCGCGGAGGTCGCGTCCCGCACGCCCCGAGGTCGGGCTAGACGCGACCCTTCGGCACCGTGTGGAAGTACGTCTTGTTGAAGACGACCTTCCCGAGGTGCCACAGCGCGTTCGGGGTCGGGGGCTTGGGCGGATGCTCGTAATCGAAGCGCAGCAGCGTGCCCTTGCCGTCGCCGATCTCGAAGAAGCACATGACGTTGCCTTCGTAGGAGGCGTGCTTCCCGGCCGGCGCCCGGCCCTGGACGGCCGCCGCGATCTGCTCGACGACCACCGGGGCCTCGAAGTGCGCGGTCGAGCCGGCCTTGGAGAGCGGAAGGTCCGTGGCGTCACCGAGCGCATACACGTTCGGTCGGCCACCGACCCGCAGGGTGTGGCGGTCGGTCGGGAGCCAGCCGCCCGGGGCCGGCGCGAGGCCGGAATCCATCAGGAATTGCTGGCCCTTGTGCGGCGGCACCAGCACGAGCAGGTCGTAGGGCAGTTCCTCGCCCTCGAGCGACTGGACGACCTTTCGGTCGGGGTCGATGGCCTCGACGTTGAAGAACGTGTGGAGCTCGATCCCCTTCCGTTCGAGGATCGGGGTCGCCATCTCGGACACGGACTCGATCGTGAAGGCGCGCCCGATGGGCGACGCGAAGTGAATCTCGCTCTTGTCCCGCAGGCCGCGCTCGCGGAGCTCGGCCTCAATGAGGAAGGCGACTTCGAGGGGCGCCGGCGGGCACTTGTAGGGCATCGAGGCGATCCCGATGACCACCTTGCCGCCGGTGAAGGCGTCGAGCGCGTGGCGCAGCTTGAGCGCTGCGTCGGCGGTGTAGAAGTGGTTGGCCTCGGCCTCGAAGTGCTCGATCGACTCGGGCAGGATCCGCGAGCCGGTCGCCAGCACGAGGTAGTCGTACGGGAGGACTGCACCGTCGGCGAGCGACACCGTGCGAGCCGCCTCGTCGACCCGGGCGACGGTGCCCACGACCAGGCGGACGCGCGCGTCGAGCAACGAGCGCTCGGGCTTGGCGAGCTTCTCGGCCCGCTCGCCGCCCATGGCGATGTACATGAAGCCGGGCTGGTAGACGTGGCTGCCCGTGGCATCGACCACGATCACCTCGGCGTCGCCGGCGTCGATGCGCCGGCGCAGCCGGCGCGAGAGGAGGTTGGCGGTCAGCGTGCCGCCGACGCCGCCTCCGAGGATGACGATGCGGTCCATCGGGTCACCGAGCCTTCTCGACCACGATCTGGTCGTAGCCGTCGAGTGATTCGACCGAGACGAGCCGGTGGCCGGCCTTCTCGATCCACTTGGGGATGTCCACCTTGGAGCCCTTGTCGGAGCTGAGCACGGCCAGGACGTCGCCGACCTGGGCCTCGCGGATGCCGCGGATGAGCTCCATCAGGGGGCCGGGGCAGAAGCTGCCGCGGGCGTCGATGGTCCGGGTGATGGTGGTTGGTGTGGTCTCGATCATGGCCTGGTTCCCTTCGCGGTCGCCGGGGACGCGGCGCGCCGGTGGCTTGGGCGGTGCGCCGTGTTCGACACGGCGCCCGCGGTCGTATGAGCGGCGGGTCAGATGAAGAGCGATGCCGCGCCGTTGGCGAGCATCTCGATGACGGTGGCGGCACCGACCGGCTCACCGAGCCCGTCGATCATGTCCTCGCGCTTGAGTCCGAACATGTCCATCGTCATCTGGCAGGGCATGAACTCGACACCCAGGGCCTGGGCGGCCTCGAGCAGCTCCTTGGGGGCGGCCACGCCGTACTGCTTGGCGAGCGTGCCCATCATCCAGGGGCCCATGCCCAGGAAGTTCATCTTCGAGAGCTTCCGATGGCTGATTCCCGGGCGCTGCATGAACGCGAGCATCTTCTGCATGGCGTTCTCGCCCGTGATGCGCTTCTCGTCCTTGACGAACGTCTGGAGGCCCCAGAAGGTCAGGAAGATCTTGGTGTTGATCCCGCTCGCCGCGGCGGTCGTGGCGAGGATCAGCGTGGCCCAGGTCTTCTCGAGGTCGCCGCTGTAGCAGATCAGCACCAGGTCCCGGGGCTTGACCTCGACGGTCGGGTCCGGGAGGGGCTGGGTGGCCGTGTCGGACAGGCCCTCGGCGTCGGCGATCGCCGCGGCGATCGGGTCGAGGGACGGGGTGGGTCGCTCGGCGGTGAGCGTCATCGGTTCGTGCCTCACTTCCGGCGGATGACGAAGCGGAAGGTTCCGTCGGCCGCGGTCTGCTCGACGAGCTCGTTGCCCGTGGAGCGGCACCAGGCCGCGACGTCCTTGACCGAACCCGGATCGGTGGCCAGGACCTCGGCCAGCTGGCCCGGTGTCATCGTGCGCACGGCCTGGGCCGTTCGGACAATGGGCATGGGGCAGGAGAGGCCGCGGGCATCCACCCGGGCGGTGATCTCGAGCACATCCATGGTTCGCGACTCCTTCTCCGGCACCCTGGGCGCCGGGCGTTCTCCCTGGTCGATCAGATGAAGACGAGCTGGCCGGCGCCAGCGTTGAGGTAGAAGGCCGTGACGCCCTCGACGCCGTCGACGAGCGGGTCGAGGTCGCCCTCGTCGAGCCCGAGCAGGTCCATCGAGAGCGAGCAGGCCTGGATGTCCACGCTGCCGAGGTCCTTGGCCTGGCGGAGCGTCTCGGCCCAGCTGGCCTGGCCGGCGGTCCGGAGCGCGTCCACGTGGGCGCGACCCTCCGCTCCCGCCTCAGGGGCGAGGCCGTGGTCGCCGGCGATCCGGTCGCGCCGGAAGGCCTCGAGCGCCCAGTACTGGAGGAAGACGTTGACGGGCTTGCCGAGCGCTGCGGCTCCTGCGGTCAGGATGGCCGCGGCCTGGAGCTTGTCGTCGGTCCCGCTGAACAGGACCAGGTTGATCGGTTCGTCCATCGAAGGCTCCTTCACCATCGGGCGGCTGTGAGCAGGTCGCGCCGCGGCTCCGCGACGACGTCGCGGTCGGGCGAGGCGAGCTGGCTGAGGCGGGTCAGACGCCGCGCGAGGACATCGCGCATGACGTCGCAGGCCCGGATCACGTCGGGATCGGCGAGCCGGTAGCGGACCTCGCGGCCGTCCCGCTCAGCCTCGACGACACCGGCGGCCCGCATGACCGCGAGGTGCTGCGAGACGTTGGGCTGGCTGAGCCCAAGCTCGCCGGCCAGGCGCCCGACTTCGATCGGGCCGCCGGCGAGGCGGTGCAGGATCTCGAGCCGGCGCGCGTTGGCGAGGACCTTGAGGACTTCGGCCTGGAGGATCGTGATCTCGTCCATGCCCGCAGCATGCGATCGATGCGCATGTGCGCATGAGTGCCGAGCGTCCCGATGCGGGGAGCCGTCCGGCGCCCATGCCCGGGCCGATCGGCCCGGGTCGTGGACGCGCGCCGATCAGGGCTCCCGCAAACCGCCGTCCTCGGGTGCCGTGGAGCCACCGTCCCCTGGGGCCGCGAGGCCGCCGTCGGCGGATGCGGTGAGACCTCCCGTGGCGGCCAGCCAGTCCGCGACGCGGTCGGCCGCGGCCGGGAGGTCATCGTCGGACACATCGAGCTCGAGGTACGGCAGCGAGGAGTCCCGGACGAGGCGCCGGAGCAGGTCCTGCTCGGCGACGAAGCGGGTGAGGTCGTCGTATTGGTCCGGCTTGCCGCTCACGAGCAGGCGAGCCTCCCGCGCCCGTGCGAACGTCTCGGGGTCGCGCACGCACAGCACGTGGCGAAACCCGAGCGCGGCGAGGCCCTCATCCAGCCAGCGGAGTCCTGGGTCCCGGCCGGTCGCGGTGAGTTGGTAGGCCCGGGTGGACACGTGGAACCGGTCGACGATCCAGCTGTACCAGCGCTGCAGCTGGAAGAGGCGCAGCCACGTCGCGTACGTCTCCATGGCCAGCGGTTCTTCGTCGGGCGCGTAGTTGATGAGGCCGCGTCCCCAGGGCGTCGGGTCGAACGCACACCACTCCGCCGACACGAGCGGCGAGTGATAGCGGTACCGCCGCGGGCCGACCACGCGCGGGTGTTCGTTGAGGGCGAAGGCGAGGTCGGTCTTGTGGGTGAGGCGCGTGCCCTCGAGGATGACCTTCGGAATGAGCTTGCCGGACATGGCCGGCATCCTGCCACGACCGCGCGATTCAGATCGACCGGTTCGCGATGGCGAGTTCGTGGGCGGTCCAGCCCACCAGGCGGCCGAGGCTCGGTTCGTCGAGGCGCTCGCAGGCCCAGTCCCAGTGAATGGATACGACGTCGCCGGGCTCGGCCCGGTCCACGAAGGCCGCCCCATCCCACCAGGCGCGCAGGCGCTCCGGTCGCGCCGCTCCGAACGCGAGCCGGCCGTCGCGGAGCTCCAGCGGCACCACCGATGCCACCAGCCAGTCCCCGTCGCGCTCGAGCACGCGGCCCCACCGGATCCGGCAGGAATCCATGGCGCCCAGCACGTCCGTCAGGTCGTCGCCGCGGAGGAGTCCCACCTTGGGGAACACGTCGAGGACGTGGAAGGCGTGGACAGGGAGGGCACCGTCGTTCGCGGCGGAGGCCAGCCATCGCCAGCCGTGCTCGCGCAGGCGTGGCCGAAATCGCCGCTCCAGGTCGGCGCCGAAGGTGGCCGGGCGGATCGCCCGGAGGAGGTCGCTCCCGAGCCAGTAGGCGTCCACGACGCGTGGGTCCAGCGGGTCCGCGATCGCGTTGGCCGCCGCGATGAGCCCGAGGTACGGCCAGGCGCCGTCGAACCCGCGGGCCAGGTCGCGGATCACCCGGTCCTCCCCCGCCGACGCCGCGAGGAACAGCTCCCGGCTGGCGTCCGGCCCGCAGTAGCCGAGCCGGTTGGGACCGAACGCATAGCGGGCGAAGCGGACCGGGCCCGAGGCGGCGGGCACCGGGGCGGCCCGCGCGGAGGCGGCCGCCATCCCGCCAGCGGTCATCCGCGGTCCCGCGGCAGCGGGCCGGCCAGTTCGAGCGCCCGTCGATCCCGGACGGCTCGGAGGGCGAACCAGGCCATCAGGAGCGCCCCGGCGACGATGAGCCCCTCGCCCGCGAGAACGCTCGGAGCCGGGACTGAGGCGCCGGTGAGGGCCTGCAAAAGGGCCGTGATCGGGGCGCCGACGACGAGCACCGACGCCACGAGCGAGGCCGGCGCACGGCGCAGGGCGGCGTACCAGGTCGCGACATAGGCGGACAGGAGTGCGCCCGTGAGGACCACGGCCAGCCACCCGATCGGGGCGATCGCGCCGACCGAGCCCCATCGCCCGGTCACGCCCAGGAAGCCGGCCAGGACGACGAGGCCGAGGCCGAGGCGGGCGACGGCCGCCACGGGCGTGGGCACGGTGTGGGCCGTCCGTCCGAGCAGGTGCCGCACGATGATCGCCTCGGCGGCCCACAGCAGCGTGGCCAGCGCGATGAGCGTCTCCCCGCCGCCCCAGACCACCCCGCGTGGGGGAGCCACGAGCACCTGCCCGGCCAGGAGCACCCCGAGCGCCGCCACCGACGGCCAGCCAAGACGTTCCCCGAGCAGGGGCGCGGCGAGGAGTGCCACCCAGACGAACAGGGTCTTGTGGATGAACGCCGCGGCGGGCGTGCTCGCCTCGGCCAGGCCCGTGAAGAAGAGCAGGAATGGGACGCTGCCGCCGATGACGGCGACGACGGGGAGTGCCAGCCACGATCGCGTCGCGACACCCCGCAGGTCCGCGGGCCGCACCGTGGCGGCGGCCAGCCCCGCGAGGATCACGGCAGCCACGCCGTTCTTGAGGGTCGTGTAGACCGCCGGATCCGGCACGAGCTTGACTGCCCAGCCGTTCACGAAGACGGACACGCCGCTGACGACTGCGGTCGCGAGGGCCAGCCCGACGCCCCAGCGCAGGCCGGTCGGGACGGCGGCTCCCCGCAGGCGGGTCACGATGTCAGGCATCTCCGATCTCCTCTCGACGCACCGCACGCCCACGGTCGGGCGGGTTCGCGGTCTCGGTCCCGCGCGTGTCCCCTGCGAGTGGCTCGGAGGCCGCGCCGGCCACGGGCTCCATGGCCGCTGCTGCAAGCACGGACGACAGGTCCGCCGCCTCGACGGGGTCCAGGCGCCGCACCGCCATGCCGGCGGCCACGAGCGCCCAGTCGCCCACCGCGAGGCCGGTCACCCGGACCGTGCTCGCGCGCCGGAGCCGCCCGCGGTCATCGACGTCGAGCCACTGCCCGGACGGATCCACGGTGACCACGCGCATCGGGGTCCCGAGGCACATGGTCAGGCCGCGCCGGCGGGTTGCTGCGCGGGTCGCGATCGACGTGGTCCCATGACGCCAGACTCGCGGACGGCGAACGGCACCGGCAGGGCTGCCGGTCACCATCCGGCGGGCAGAGGTGCCTGCCATAGACCTGCCGGTTCGGCCCCGGGAAGGGTTCGACGCGTCGGTTCGGCGCGCTCAGCGCAGCCCGGCCAGCTCCTGGAGGGTCCGCCAGTTGGCGAGGCGGTCCTCCTGCGTGGCCAGGATCTCGGGCGTCGGCTCCGCGTCCGGCCCGAAGTGCTGGGCGAACCGGCCCTCCGTCCGGGCAAAAGCCAGGAAGTCGATGGCCGTGCCGTCAGGCGCCTTCGCCCAGTCCTCGCGGAGCGCCGGGTTGCCCTGGAGCGAGAGTCGCTCCGCGAGCGACGCACCGCGGCGTGGGTCGTACGTGAAGAGCGGGAACGCCCGGGATTCGACGGCCAGCTTCGCCTGCCGTGTCGAGGCGTCGTCGGCGATCCCGTGCTCCGGCTGGCAGGGCGTGTAGGCCACGATGACCGCCGGGCCGGGGTAGGCGTTCGCCTCCATCACGGAGCGGTAGAAGTGGTTGAGGTGCGCCGGCGACGTCTGGGCGACGTAGGCCTCGCCGTGGGCCATGAGGATCCGCGCGAGCTCCTTGCGCCGCTCGGGCCGGCCGTGGAGCGCCTTGCCGTACGCGGAGAGCTTCGTGACCTGGCCGCCGAACGTGGCGGTCGACGCCTGTCCGCCGGTGTTCGAGTAGACCTGCGTATCGAGGACCAGGACCTTGATGTCGGCCCCCGACGCGACCATTCGCGACAGCGACTGGAAGCCGATGTCGTACATCGCGCCGTCGCCCCCGAGGACCCACAGGCGCCGGTCCTCGTGCCCGCCCGCATCCCACCGGGCGCGGACGCCGAGGGCGACCGCCGGGGCGTTCTCGAACAGCGAGTTCGTCCAGGGGACGCGATACGGATTGAACGGGTACGTGCTGCCGTAGACCGTGTTGCAGCCGGTGGCCGCGACGATTCCCATCGACTCCGGGCCGTGGACCTGGCGGGTCGCCGCAACGAGCATCCGGATGGCCGTCGCCTCGCCGCAGCCGGCACACGATCCGGCGCCACCCACGTACCCGAGGGCGTGCTCGCCGAGCATGAGGTCGGCGAGGGCCTTGTCGTTGCGGTAGGCGTCCGGCGTCGGCGGCAGGGATCGGAAGAACCGGATGTCCCGCTCGTAGCGCTCGAGCGTCGACTCGCCGGTCTCGGGCTCCTCGGCGACCTTGTCGATCATCACCAGGGCGTCGTGGCCCAGCGCGGTGCACACCTCGACGCACTCCGCGCAGCCCTTGCAGTGGACGGGGTCCACGAAGATGCCGAACGCACCCCGATCGAGGCCCCGACGGGCGGGAATCTCGCCGTACTTCTGCGTCGCCACGAAGTGGGAACGGGCGGTGGTGGCCGCCAGCTCCGGGGTGGGGCTGGTGGACGCGAACGCCTCGATCCGCGGCTCGAGGTCCGGTTCGGGGGTCACGATGCCCAGGATGGCCGTGTCCGGACAGGCGGAGACGCAGGCCATGCAGCCGACGCACTGGTCGGGCACGAGCTGCGGGATCCGTGGCGCCAGCCGGGAGAAGTCGCGCAGGGCCGCGGTGGCGGGCGGGATGATGCTCCGGGCCAGCCCCGCGTCGGCCGGCAGCTCGCGATCGGCGATCCCGCGTCGGTACGCCGGGACCACGCTCCGGCCGAACTCCTCGACGTACGCGTCGATGTCGAGGAGCGGCGGCGCGGCCGTCGCGAGGCGGTCGAGATGGGCTTCCTTGAGCTCGCCGGCCTCCTTCACGAACGGCGTCGCATCGGGATCCGGGTCGGGCGCGGCAGGCACGAGCGCCACGGACGTGCGCTCCGAGCGCGGCGCCTCGAGGGTCGATCGATCAGCCATGCGACGATCCGTCGGTGGCGGCGGACCCGATTCCGTCCGTCGAGGTGGGGGCAGGCTCGCCGGCGTGCGGCTCGCGACTGCTCGTCTCCTCGGCGATGGCATGGACCAGGTCCGTCATCGAGAGGAGGCCGATCGGGAGGGTCTCGTCGTCGTCCGCGACCACCACGAGCCGGTGGATCCGGTGCCGCTCCATCTTCCGTGCCGCGATCGCGAGCGGCGTCGATCGGTGCACGGTGATCGCCGGACTGGTCATGAGGTGCCGGACCACAAGGCCCGGCCAGCTCGCCCAGAGGTGCTCGGTGGCCCGTGCCCGGGCGAGGTCGGTCTGCGACAGCACCCCCACGAGCGAACCGCTCGCGTCGACCACGGGGAGCCCGTGGATGTGGTGGTGATCCATGAGCCGGGCGGCCTCGGTCAGCGTGGCGTCGCTCCGGATGACGATGGGCTCGAGCGCCATTCGATCGCCGACCGTCGGGGCAAGGGCGCGTTCGCTGCTCATGCGGGCTCCTCCAGGGGTTCGGGCACGCCGGAGACGGTCGTGGCGGGTGTCGTGGCCCCGACCGCAGCCGTGACGTCGATCAGGCCGTCGTAGGCCTCGGCGATGACGGCGAGGTTCGCGTCCACGACGGCGCCGCCGCGCTTGCCGAAGAACCGGGCAAGGCGCCCGCGGACGGCATCGAGGAGCGCATCGCGGCCCAGCCCGGCCGCAGCGGCGAACGGGGCAATCCGCAGGAACACGCCGACGAGCGCCACGCCCTGCATCCGGACCTGGAGGTCGAGGCGAGGCGCATGCCGGCGCGCAAGGTCGGCGGTGTCGAGGGCGGTGACCCGGATGCGGCGCGCGAGGATCTCGGCGCGGAAGGAGGCCGGGATCGACGCCCAGATCGCCTCGGCGTCGGCGAGCGGCGACTGGATGAAGACGTCGCCGCCGTCGGCGAGCCCCGCGAGCGGGTCGCCCAGCCCGAACGCCGAGACGTCATGGAGCGGCACGAACTCGACGCGGTCGAGCTCCGCGTGGAGGCGAATCGGCGCGTCGGCGATCGTGAGGTAGTAGGTCGTCGGCAGGCCCTTCTTCTCGGAGCCGTAGCGCGGGTAGGCCTGGACCTGCTTGCCGAACAGCTCGCCCATCAGGGTGGCCACGAGCTTGTTGGTCGTCACGCTCCCGAAGCCGCCGATCGAGTGCCCGCGCAGGCTGTACGCGCCGGCGGGTCGCAGGTCGAGCGTCATCGCCGGCAGTGCGAGCGGGTGCCGGATCCCGACCACGAAGTGGCGCTGGTCCGGCTCCTCGCGGTCCGCCAGGCGCTCGAACACGGCGAGCAGGTCGCCGGCCGACACGTCGCGCGACCCGAGGCCCGCCGACACGGACACGATCCGCGGCACGAGCGAGCCCTCGGCCGCCGCGTCGTAGAGGACGGCCCGCACTTCGCGATTGAGCGGGTTCGCCGCGGCGAGGGGGTCATCGGTCCGCTCGATCACGGCAACCGAGCGAGCGTGGCCGATGGCCGCGGCGAGCTCCCGCCCGGGAAACGGCCGGAACGCGGTGATCGCCACACATCCGACCGGCCGGCCCTGGGCCCGCAGGTGGTCGACGACCGCCATCGCGGTATCGGCGATCGTGCCCATCGCGATCACGATGTCGTGGGCATCCTCGGTGCGGTAGGCCGCGACCGGGCCGTACTGCCGACCGGTCAGGCGGGCCCACTCCCCATAGGCGTCGTCGAGGATCGCCGGCAGGCGGTCGGTGTAGGCGCGCTGCCCGATCCGCCCCTTCATGTAGCTGTCCTGGTTCTGCACGACGCCGGTCATGAGGCTCTCGGCCGGGTCGAAGAGGTCCCGGATGTGGTCGCGCGGGTCGCCCACGAACTCGCGCAGGAGCTCGTCCTCGGGCAGGCGCACGTTCTCGAGCGTGTGCGTGGTGAGGAAGCCGTCCTGGGCCACCATGAACGGCGTGTCGCCGGCCTCGGCCGCGCGCCGGGCGATCGCCCCGAGGTCGGCGGCCTCCTGGGCGTTGCGCGCGAAGAGGATCCCCCACCCGCAGTCGGCCACCGACATGACGTCGTCGTGCCCGGCATGGATGTTGAGTGCCTGGCTCGTGAGGGCACGGGCGCCGACATGGAAGACCACCGGCAACCGCTTGCCGCTGATCACGTAGAGGACTTCCTTCATGAGCACGAGGCCCTGGCCCGCGGTGAAGTTGACCACGCGGCCTCCGGCGAGGGCGGCGCCCTCGGCCGCGCTGGCCGACGAATGCTCCGATTCCGGTTCGATGAACCGGAGCGGCGTGCCCCACAGATCGGTCCGCCCGTCGGCGACCGCCGCCTGGTAGACCGCCGCCATCGTCGTGGATGGCGTGATCGGGTAGACGCAGGCGACTTCAGCCAGCCGGCTCTCGACGTGGGCGACCGCCTCCGACCCGTCCACGATGGCGGGGATGCCCGGGTACGGGGCGGGCTGGGGCGAGTGGTCGGCCGCGGGGCGCGGGGCGGCAGAGGACGTCATGGCCCCATGCTCGGGCGAACCTCGCCGGGGAGGCAGGCCCCACTGGCCCGAACCTGCCGTGCCGTGTGGACTGGACGCCGCAGCCGATCCGGCCTGCCGGGAGTTCGCGAGGGCCGGTCGCGGCGAGTGAACATCCGAGGCCCTGACCTCGTACCCTCCGCCCGTGCAGTCCATGACCCGAGCCGAAGCGATCGCCAGGGATCGCGCGGGCGGCGCCGCAGGTGCTCCGTGGTGGCGCCGGGCGGTGATCTACCAGGTGTACATCCGGAGCTTCATGGACGCCGATGGCGACGGGATCGGCGACATCGCCGGGATCCGGCGTCGCCTGTCGTACCTGCGCGACCTCGGGGTGGACGCCATCTGGATCACGCCGTGGTATCCGTCACCCATGGCCGACGGCGGCTACGACGTGATCGACTACCGAGCCATCGATCCTCGGTTCGGCACCCTGGACGACGCGGATGCGCTCGTCGAGGACGCCCACCGGCTCGGCCTGCGCGTGCTGCTCGACCTGGTCCCGAACCACACGTCGGATCGACACCCGTGGTTCCAGGCGGCGCTGCGGGCCGCCCCTGGCAGCGACGCGCGGGCGCGCTACGTGTTCGCCGACGGACGGGGCCCCGATGGCGCCCGGCCGCCGAACAACTGGCCGAGCGTCTTCGGCGGCCCGGCCTGGACGAGGGTCACCGAGGCGGACGGTCGACCGGGCCAGTGGTACCTCCATCTCTTTGCCCCCGAGCAGCCGGACCTCGACTGGACCCATCCGGCGGTGCGGGAGGAGTTCGCCTCCATCCTCGCGTTCTGGTTCGAGCGGGGCGTCGATGGCTTCCGGATCGACGTGGCCCACGCCATGACCAAGGCGCCCGGATTGCCGGACCTCCTGCCCGAGGTCCTCGCGGGTGCGCCCGCCGAGCCGGGAACGCATCCGTACTGGGGCCGTGCCGCCACCCGTGAGATCCACCGCGCCTGGCGGGCGTTCGCCGATCGCTGGGACGGGCGGGTCCTGCTCGGCGAGGTCGGCATCGACGACCCGGTGGAACTCAGCGCATTCCTGCGGCCCGGCGGCCTCGACGCCGCCTTCAACTTCGGCTTCATGGCGTCGTCGTGGGATGCGGGACCGCTCGAGGCCAACATCCGGGCGACGCTGCGGGCGCACCGGCGTGTCGGTGCGCCCGCGAGCTGGGTCCTCTCGAACCACGACGCGATGCGCCACCTGACGCGCTTCGGGCGGCCGGCCACCCATCGACGCCACGACGAGCCCGCCGGGCCGATCGAGACGGACCTCGAGCTCGGCGCGCGTCGCGCGCGAGCCGCCACGCTCCTCATGCTCGCGCTGCCGGGCGCCGTCTACCTCTACCAGGGTGAAGAGCTGGGCCTGCCCGAAGTGCTCGACCTCCCGCCCGAGACCTGGGACGACCCGGTCTGGTTTCGAAGCGAGGGGTCGATTCGCGGCCGGGACGGCTGCCGGGTCCCCTTGCCGTGGTCCGGGACCGTTCCCCCGTTCGGGTTCGGGCCGTCGCGATCGCGCCCGTGGCTGCCCCAGCCCGAGGCATGGGCCCGCCTGACCGCCGAACGGCAGGCCGGGGACGCCGGCTCGATGCTCGAGCTCTATCGGGCCGCGTTGCGGATCAGGCGCACGCATCCCGGCCTCGCGAGCGAGCAGCTTCGCTGGCTTCGGGGGCCGGCCGGCACGCTGCACTTCGCGCGGGGTACGGGCCGCGACGCGCTCCGGTGCGCCGTCAACCTCTCGACGGGCGAGATGCGCCTGCCGCCGTCGGCCGTGGTCGTGCTCGCCAGCGACGCCGTGCGCGATCGAACCCTCCCGCCCGACACGAGTGCGTGGTACACGCTCGACCGCGACGGATTGCGTCCCTAGCCCGCCACCTCGAGTTCGACCTCGAGCGCGGCGCGGATGGCGGCTTCGAGCCCCGGCAGGCCGCCCTTCACGGCCCGCGAGAATCGTGCGCCGAACCCGAACCACTTGCCCCCGATCCCAACGAATGCCCCGGTCGGGAGCGCGCCGCGGACCGCCTCCACCACGAGGAGCGTGTCATCGACGGATAGGGCGTGCGACGAACGGGGGGCCACGTGGCCTGGCCGCCGGGCGAGGTCCGCGAGCGTCATGGTCACCACGGACCCGGGCTCGACGCCGACGACGGTGTCCACGACGAGGCACGCCTCGTCCGGGCCGACGGCGAGCAGGTCCGTCACGTCGAGCTGGACGCAGCGCCGGACTTCGATCCGGGAGCGAAGTCCCTCCTCGAGGGTGGGCAGGAGCCGGCTCACCGCCGCCATCGGCGCACCGTCGTCGCCACGGTCGGACGCGCCGCAAACGAGGAGGCGCAGCTCGGGCGCACGCGCCGTCACCGTGCCTGCTCCACGCGAAGGTCGAGGAAGTGGGTGGCGCAGGAGATGCACGGATCGTAGGAGCGGATGAGCTGCTCGAGCCGATGCGTCGCATCGGCCATCGGCAGGTCGAGGACGCGCGGCGCGAACAGCGCGAGGTCGGCCTCGATGGCGGCCTGGTTCTGCGATGTGGGCGGCACGATGGTGGCCGCGGCGACCAGGCCCGCCTCGTCGATCACGTACCGGTGGTAGAGGAGGCCGCGCGGGGCTTCGGTCGACCAGGCCGCGATGCCCGGCCGGCTCCGGTAGTCGACGGCCGGACGCTCCGGGCGCCGGTAGCCCTCGATGATCTCGCGCGCCTCGGCCGTGGCATGCACGAGCTCGACGGCCCGGGCGACGATGCTCCGGTGCGGATTCCGCACCAGGGAATCGCCCGCCCCGCTGCGGACGAGGGCCGCGCGCGCCTCCGGGTGCAGCTGGTCCCCGGCCAGTGCGATGCGGGCGGCCGGCCCAAGGAGGTAGGGGTAGCCATCGGCGGCCCGGGCCTGGAGCGCGTGGGACCAGGGCGCCTGCACCTCGTGGAACGCTGCGCCCCAGTCGGAGGGTCGGAGGTCCACCCCATCCGTGGACACGATGCGGCCATCGTTGAGCGGATACTCCCGCTCGCTGCGGAGGGCGACGAGACGCGGAACCCGCTCGAACGCCGGCGCCTCCAGCGCACTGACCACGTCCACCGTGGCGTGGGCGAGCCGGAGCGCCTCGTCCAGGCGGGCGCGGAAGGGCTCCAGCTCTGACGCGCGCGGGCTCCGCGAGAACCCGCCGACGCGCACGCTCACGGGGTGAATCGGCCGCCCGCCGAGGGCGGACAACAGGTCGTTGCCGACCTGCTTGAGGCGCAGCCCGTCGGCGACGAGCTCGCGGCGATCCCGGGCAAGCTCGATGGCACTCGGATACCCGAGGAAGTCGGGGGCGTGGAGCAGGTACACGTGGAGCGCGTGGCTCTCGATCCACTCGGCCAGGTACAGCAGGCGCCGGAGCGCGCGGGTCTCCGGCGCGACGACCACTCCGAAGCAGTCCTCGAAGGCGTGGACCGCGGTCATCTGGTACGCGACCGGGCAGATCCCGCAGATCCGGGCGACGATGTCGAGCACCTCGTTGGGAGCTCGTCCGACGACCAGCCCCTCGAAGTAGCGGGGTGCCTCGAAGATCTCCAGGTGCGCCTCCTCGACGACGCCCTCCCGGACGCGAAGGTGGAGCGACCCCTCGCCCTCGACGCGGGTCAGGTTCTCGACCTGGAACCGGAGGTCACCGCCGTGACCCATCGCTCGCCTCCTCCGGTGCGCTGGAGTCCGCCGCCGGGCCCCACGACGGCGGGCCGGCCGGGATGAGCTCAGGGGGTCCGGCGAGCGTCGGCCGGCGGACAACCTCCGGCTGCCCGTCGAACGCGTCCCGGGCCGCCTTGAAGGCCGGCGCGGCGCCGGTGAATCCCGCGAAGAGCCGGCCGACGGTCGGTCGATCCCCGACGCCGGAGCGGGCCATCTCCGCGGCCCACGCCGCCGTGTTGGCACGCTCGCGCGGCCCGAAGCATC
>CAZVDO010000010.1:28700-34910 GCA_964625345.1 uncultured Anaerolinea sp.
GCCATCTCCGCGGCCCACGCCGCCGTGTTGGCACGCTCGCGCGGCCCGAAGCATCCGTAGCAGCCGCGTCCGAAGGCCGGGCAGATCGCGCCGCACCCCGTCCTCGTCACCGGGCCGAGGCAGGGCAGTCCGGCGGTCACCACCACGCAGGGCAGGCCCTGCCGCTTGCACTCGAGGCACACGGCCTCGTCGGGGAGATGCGGCCGCCGACCCGTGGTGAGCGCGACCAGCAGCTCCACCAGCTGGACGGGCGAAATCGGGCACCCGTGGAGCTCGGCATCGACCCGCACGACCTCGCCGACCGGGAGCACGGTGGCGAGCGAGTCGACGTAACCCGGCACCGGGTACACGGCCGTGCGGAAGGCCTCGTGGTCGGCGGCCGCCCGCAGCGCCTGGATGCCCCCTGTCGTCGCGCAGGCCCCGATGGCCACCAGGAACCGCGCCTCGTCGCGCAGCCGCACGATCTCGACCCGCTGCTCGGGCGTGGCGATGGAACCCTCCACCAGCAGCACGTCGAACGGACCGGACGACCGGCGGGAGGTCGCCTCCGCGAACTCGACGATGTCGAATCGGGCGGCGATCTCGAGCAGCTGGTCTTCGACGTCGAGCAGGGTGAGCTGGCACCCGTCGCAGGACGCGAACTTGACGACGCCCACACGCGGCCGGGCCGGGCTCGGTCGTGCTCGTCGCCGCGGCGCTGTGACGACGACGTCACGTGCGGGTACCGCCGCCTGCCCGGGGTCGCGATCGGCGGTCATCAGCGACCCTCCACGTGGAGGTCCGCGCCAAGCTCCACGAGGTTGAACACGGGCCCGTCGTGGCAGACGAAGCGCGCGCCGAGCTGGCAGTGGCCGCACAGGCCGACCCCGCACTCCATGCGGCGTTCGAGGGTCAGCCAGGTGTGCTCCGGCGGCACGCCGAGGTCGCCCAGGATCGCGGCGGTGGCGGTCATCATGCGCTCCGGCCCGCAGATGAAGGCCGTCGCGTCGGCGCCCGTGCCACGCACGGTCGCGAACAGCTGGGTCACGATGCCCACGCGCCCGAGCCATTCGGGGCCGGCCCGGTCGACCGTGAGGCGGACCAGCACGTCGTCGCGCCGGGCGATCGCCTCGATCTCGTCCACGAACAGGCGGTCCCGAGGCGTGCGCGCGCCGATGTACAGGCGCACGTCGGCGAAGCGGTCCCGTTCGGCGAGGACGGTGTCGATGAGCGGGCGCAGCGGCGCGAGGCCGATCCCACCGGCGACGATGACGACGTCACGGCCGACGGCGTCCTCCACCGGCCAGCCCCTGCCGAGCGGTCCTCGCAGTGCCAATCCGGCGCCCGGCGCCAGGCGGGTGAACGCCGCGGTCGCGGCACCCGCGGCTCGAACCGTCAGCTCCAGGCCGTCCGGGTGGAAGCGCGAGATCGAGATCGGCGGGATCGCCCGGCCCGGCAGGGCGACCATGGCGAACTGGCCGGGCCGGCCCGCGACAAGGCCCGATCCAGGGCAGTCGAGGCGAATCGTGGCCGTGTCGTCCGTCTCCTGGGTGACCGATCGCACGGTCGCGGACGCGAAGGCGAGGGGGTCGGAATCGGGTGGCGCGCGGCGGACCACGCCCACGGCCGGAACCGGTGCGAGCGTGGCGACGAAGCCCGGTTCCCCGGTTGCCGCCTGCGGTTCCGGCCCGATGGCGGCGTGCGCCTGGTCCTCGGCGGCGTCGGCCGCGAAGCGCCGCAGCTCCGCGCGTACGTCGATCCCCACGGGGCACCAGGCCACGCAGCGACCGCAGCCGACGCAGCCGGACGATCCGAACTGGTCCCACCAGGTGGAGAACTTGTGGCTGAGCCACTGGCGATAGCGGTCCGGCGTGCCGGCTCGGAAGTTGCCCCCGGCAACCTGGGCGTGGCCTTCGGTGAAGCACGAGTCCCACGTCCGCTCGATGGTCGCCCGGTCGCCGTCGAAGCCGGAGCCGACGACCGAGCCCGTGCAGAAGCACGTCGGACACACGAGGGTGCAGTTGCCGCAGGCGAGGCATCGTTCGGCAATCTCGGTCCAGCGTGGCGACGCCACCTGGCCGGCGAGCAGCCCGCGGACATCGGCCGGCACGGCGTTCGGATCCATCGCCGCTCGCGCGGCCGCGGTCGCGCCGGCCGCCGACGCCACCTGGTCATCCGACGCGGGCTCGAGCGCGAGACCAGCCACCAGGCGGGATCCAGCGAGGCTGCCGGTCCGCACCACGAAGCCGTCATCGAGCTCGTTGAGGGTGATGTCGGCGCCGCCGCGAACCTCGGGCCCGCTGCCCATCGGGACGCAGAAGCACGTCGGCGCGGCCGAGGCGCACTCGACCGCCACGACGAGCAGGTCCGCCCGGCGCGTGGCGTAGTCGGCGTCGGCGACACGACCCTCGAGCAGGACGCGATCGTGGATCGCGAGACCGGCCAGGTCGCATGCGCGCGCGCCGATGATCGCCACCGGCTCGGGGTGCTCCGGCGTCGTGACGCGCACCCGCACGCTTCCGTCGGGCGCCGTCTCGAGCGACAGCGCCTCGACGCGGGGCGGAAACAGGACGCGCTTGAGGCCATCGGCGGTCACCGGCGTCCCGAACATCCGCTGGTCCCCGAGGCCGCTCGGGAGCGCTCCGAGGCGGGCCTGGCCGGGAGCCAGGGCGAGCGCCCGGCCCGCCGGTAGACTGCCGGCGTCCTCGAGGCTGCCCATGGCGATGGTCCCCTCGTCGAGGGTCGGGCCGACGAGGCGCCGCCCGTCCCGGCGCAGGGCCGCGAGCAGGTCGTCGAGCCGGCCGCGGGGCAACCAGCGCGCCGGTTCGGTCGGCGCGGAGGCCGGGGCCTGAGTCGTGGTCGGGAGCCCGTCCGGGCGAGCCGGGGGCGGCACGGCGGGCGTCACCACATCGCCTCGTCGTGATCGCGGAACAGGTCGAGCAGCTGCGTGCGCGTGGCGGTCAATCGGGCCGAGACCACGGCGAGCACGGCGGGCAGGATCCGGGAGGCGAGGTCCCGATCGCCGGCCAGCACGTCGCGGAGTACGTTCGCGTCGACGACGTCGAGCACGGTGGCCTCCAGGGCCGTGGCACTCGTGGTTGCCCGATGCGGCGGGACGATGGCCGACCAGCCGAGCAATTCGCCGGGATCCACCGTGAGGATGGTCACCGCCCCGCGCTCAGGCACGCGCATGCGCAGGGCGACCCGTCCGGAGCGAACGAAGCCGAGGAATGGCGTGGGACCGCCTTCCTCGATGAACGTGACGCCCGCCTCGATCGGTAGCACCCGGAGCCAGCGCTCGAGCAGCGCTCGAGCCTCGGCCGCCGCCTCGTCCGCCGCGATCGGCGCGGGGCGCCGAGCGGACGCTACCGACAGCCTCGGGTCGACGGCGTGGGCATCCGGCATGGGGCACCTCCAGCGACCATGGTGGATCGAGGCGAAGGCCGTCCGGCACGGCCATGCGGCCCCATCGGGCCGCCGCGGCGGCCCGTCGCCGGCGGGCCCGGAGGTCGGCTGAGTCACCCGCAAGTCGGGACCTTCGGCCCTATCGACAGGCGAGCCGAAACCTCGAAGATCCGAGCGCGGTGGGTGCCGGAGGGGACGCCCGGTACCCACCCGAAACCCCCAACCCGACACCCCGGAACGTCGCGCATGCGCGTCCGGCGCGCGGCAGTCCGCGGAAGGGTGGCCCCGTCGACCGGGTGCGCGGACGATCAGGCCAGGTGGAGCCGGCGTGCCTCGCTGCGAAGCTGGTCGCGGAAGTTGGGGTCAGCGATCCCGATAAGGGCGTCCGCGCGTTCGCGCAGGGATCGGCCCCAGAGTTCGGCAACGCCCCATTCCGTGACGATCGTGCGGGCATGCGCCCGCGTCGTGACGACCCCTGCCCCTTCCTTGAGGGCGGGGACGATCCGGGACACGGATCCACCTGCGGCACTCGCGGGCAGGGCGATGATCGCGCGGCCCTCGGCGGCCAGGGCCGCGCCGCGGATGAAGTCCATCTGGCCGCCCACGCCCGAGTACATCCGGTGGCCGATGCTGTCCGCGACCACCTGGCCGGTGAGATCCACCTCGATCGCCGAGTTGATGGCGGTCATTCGGCTGAAGGTGCGGATGACGTGCGTGTCGTTGGTGAAGTCGACCGGCCGCATCTCGACCATCGGGTTGTCCCGCACGAAGTCGTACAGGCGGCGCGTGCCCATCATGAAGGCACTCACGATCTTGCCGCGGTTGCGCTCCTTGCGGCTGCCGTTGATCACGCCCCGCTCCACCAGGTCGACCACGACGTCGGTGAACATCTCGGTGTGGACCCCGAGGTCCCGCTTGTCGGCGAGCGCTGCACCGACGGCGGCCGGGATCCCGCCGATCCCCATCTGGATCGTGGCCCCGTCCGGGACCAGGTCGGCGACGAACTGGCCGATCCGGCGCTCGACCTCGCCGAGCGGACCGATCGGGACCTCGTAGGGTGGTACGTCGCACTCGACCGCGAGGTCGATGTCGTCGACGTGGATGAAGCTGTCGCCGAGCGTGCGGGGCATCGCGGCGTTGAACTGCACGATCACCGTCCGGGCCGCGCGCACGGCGGCATGCATCGCCTCGACGCTGGTGCCGAGCGAGCAGAACCCGTGGGCGTCCGGCGGCGTGGCATTGACGAACACCGCGTCGAGGGGCAGGTGGCCGCCCGAGAAGAGGCGCGGGACATCGGACAGGAAGGCCGGCACGTATTCCGCGCGTCCCTCGTTGACGGCGGCCCGCGCGTTCGGCCCGACGAAGAGCGCGATGTGCCGGAAGTGCCCGGCCATCTCCGGTGCCAGGTGTGGCCCGGGTCCCTCGCAGTGGAGGTGGACGACGCGGACGTCCTCGAGCTCGGGGGCCCGGGCGACGAGCGCGTCGAGGAGCACCGTCGGGGTCGCCGCGGCGCAGTGGAGGTAGACCTGCTGCCCGGAACGGATCTCGGCGACAGCCTCGGCGGCAGTGACGATTCGCATGGGGTGGAGTCTACGGGCCGAAGCCGGGCAGGCCGGGGTCCGGACGGCCCGGGCGCGCCGGGCCGAAGGTCGGCCCGTCAGCCCCCCATGCCGCGGTCGAGGCGGTGCTTGGCAACGAACGCGGCGGCCTGCGCGCGCCGCTCGAGGTTCAGCTTCGAGAGGATCGAGCTGACGTAGTTCTTCACCGTCTTGTCCGAGAGGAACACGTCGGCGGCGATCTCCTTGTTGGTCTTGCCCTCGGCCACGAGGAGGAGGATCTTCTGCTCCTGGGCGGTCAGCTGCGCAAGCTCGTCCGTGTACGTGCCCGTCGCGATCCGGCGGATCCGCTCGAGGACCTTCTCGGTGACCGCGGGGTCGAGCAGCGATTCGCCGCGGCCCACGGCCTCCAGCGCGGCCACGAGATCCCGCGCCCGGACCTGCTTGAGCAGATACCCCGAGGCGCCGGCGACGATCGCGGACAGCACGGCCTCCTCGTCCGGGAAGGACGTCAGCATCACGACCCGGGTCGCCGGGTGTTCTGCGCGAATCTCCCGGCAGGCTTCGATGCCCGACCCGTCCGGCAGCCGGACGTCCATGATCACGAGGTCCGGCTCGAATCGGGCCGCCTGGTCGATGGCCTCGGCCACCGAGCCGGCTTCGGCCACGACCTGGAAGCCGTCGCGCCGGTCGAGGAGCGCCACGAGGCCCTGCCGAACCACCTCGTGGTCGTCCACCACGAGGAGGCGCAGCTCGCGGTTGGGCATCGGATCTGTCACGCCGGCTCCTCCCCGGTATCGAGCGGGATCGTGGCGATGATACGGGTCCCCGCTCCGGTTGCGCTGCGGATCTCCAGGGCCCCGCCGAGGGTTGCGGCACGCTCGTGGAGATTGGCGAGGCCGAAGTGGCCCTGCCTGGGCACGTCCCCGGGCTCGAAGCCCCGGCCGTCGTCGGCGATTCGCAGGACCGCCGCGCCGTCGACCCGTTCGAGCTGCACGGTGGCGTGGCGCGCCCCGCTGTGGCGTATGGCGTTGCTGAGGGCCTCGCGAGCGATCTGGAGGAGCTCGCGGGCGCCATCGGCCGAGAGGTCGCGGTCGATCGTCGCGGCTGCGCTCGGATCCAGGTCCAGTCGGACGGCCAGCTTGCCGGCCGAGCTGAGGGCTGCTTCCTCCACGATCGCGGCCAGGCGCGGCGCGAAGGCGATGCGGGCGACATCCGACCCCAGCTCGGTGATGTAGGAGCGGATCTCGCTGATGGTCACGTTGAGCCG
>CAZVDO010000010.1:35010-36829 GCA_964625345.1 uncultured Anaerolinea sp.
GGGATCCGGTACGCCCGGCCCTCGCGGATGATCAGGCCGAGCAGGCCGTGGCCGCGCGGGAGGGGCCCGATCCGTGCGCGCTCCTCGGCCGACATCCCGCTGGTGATGAAGAGCTCGATCCGGCCGCCGGCATCGACGATCCCCAATGCCGCGTATCGAGCCTGGACGAGCTCGCGCACGGAATCCACGATGAGCTGGAGAACGCGGTCCAGGTCGAATTCCCCGGCGATCGCCCGTGTGGCGCGATCGAGGGCGTCGATCGTGGCGGCCTCGGGCACGTCCGGCGTGTGCGCCGCCCGAGGGGGGTCGACGGGCGGCCCGTCACCTGTCCGTGGACGATCGGCCGGTTCTCGGGCAGGCCTCCGCTCCTCGCTCACGCGGGAGAGCGTAGCAGCGGTGCTGCGGGACCACCGGCACGACGCAACGGGCCGGAGGTCACTTTCGGCCCGCTCCCCCAGCGCCGACCATGGCCCGCATGCGTTCCCTGCGGCGACCCGGTTCATGACGGCCCTCGAGACGCCGGCCAGCGCAGAACCGCGCCCGGCCGGCGACATCCGGCGGATCCTGCTCGCGACCGACCTGTCGCCAGCTTCCGAGGCGGCCACCGCGCGGGCACTCGACCTCGCCCGTGACCTCGGCGCGACGCTGCTCGCGGTGAGCGTCATCGACGCGGGATCGCTCCGCCGTCCTGGGGGCCGGCCCGTGCTCCGGGTGGACCAGGTGCGCACGGATCGTGAATCGGCGGCCCAGGCACTGGTCGAGCGCGGTCGGGCCCGTGGGGTCCGGGTCCACTTCCTGATCTGGGAGGGCGATGCGGGCGAAGGGATCGTCGACGCCGCGCAGTCGGAACAGGTGGACCTCGTCGTCGTCGGCTCCCACGGCCGAGGTCGGGCGAGCCGCTTCCTCATCGGAAGCGTCTCGGACCACGTCGTCCGCAACGCGCCATGCCCGGTGCTCGTCGTCCGCGCGGACCTCGACGAAGGGCCGGTCCAGGTTGTTCCTGGCGGGGTGCCGTCTCCGCCCTGACGAGGGTCCCAGCGCCGCTCAGCGCGTGTAGGCGCCCCCCGGATCAAGTTCCGCGCGGATGAGCTGGAGTTCGCGTTCGGTCGGCGCCGGCGTCGTGGCCAGTTCGTCCGCGACGCGCGGCTCCCACCCGATCGTCGACCGCACGTCCGCCAGCGTGGCCCCGGGATGGAGCGAATCGAGGCGCATCTCGCCGTCCTCCCCGAAGTGCCAGATGCCCATGTCCGTCACGACCACCGACGGTCCCCGGCCCAGCCAGCCCTGTTCGGTCCGGATGCGCTCGGCGTTCGCGGCGCCGCCGAGGTTGCCCGGACTGGTCCGGAAGTCGATCCGCTCCACGAACGACCGGGACGACTGGCGCATGATCACGAAGATCTGGCGGGCGTTGATGGCGATCTCACAGGCGCCGCCGCTGCCAGGCAGGCGGGTCTTCGGGTGCGCGTAGTCCCCGATGACCGTGGTGTTGATGTTGCCGAATCGGTCGATCTGGGCCGCCCCGAGGAAGCCCACGTCCACCAGGCCGCCCTGCAGGTAGAAGCTGAACAGTTCGTTCATCGAGACCGCGGCGGTGGCCCCGGTCACGATCGTCGGGTCGCCGATCGAGAGCGGCAGGCGCGCCGGCCGGGCCCCGAAGACGCCGGCCTCGTAGATGAGCTCCAGGTCGGGCGCAACGGTCCGCTTGGCGAGGTTCACGGCGATGTTCGGGAGCCCGACGCCCACGAAACAGACGCGCTGGCCGGACAGCTCCCGTGCGGCGGCCACGATCATCATCTCGGACCGCGAGAACGCGGTCGCC
>CAZVDO010000010.1:36929-45335 GCA_964625345.1 uncultured Anaerolinea sp.
TCGCCGCGCCCGAGCCGTTCGCCGCGCCCGTCACCGGTATTCCCCGTAGTCGACCTGGCCGGACATCGCGGTCCCGGAAGGCTGCAGCGTCGCGAGTCGATCGGCGCCGAGCTTGTCCACGTAGGCCGCCCGACTGTCCAGGTCGTACACCCACTCGCGCAGCCAGGCCTGGATCGCCGCCTCGTCCCGGGTGATCGCATCCCAGTCGAGGTAGAACTGGTTGTCGCGGTCGTAGGCGCCCTGGACGTAGCTGGGATGGGCGCCCCACGGCTCGACCACCACCGCGTCGACGATGAGCCCGGGGATGATCGTCCGATTGGGGTCCGCGCGGATGACTGCCTCGTCCACGAGCTCTTCGACCACCACGATGACCCGCTCGGCAGCGAACGCCGCCTCCTTCTGGCAGCCGAGCAGGCCCCAGACCTGGGTGTTGCCGGCCGCATCGGCGCGCTGGGCATGGACGATCGAAACGCCCGGCTTGAGCGGGGGCACGGCAAACACGCGGCCGTCGCCGTAGGGCGATTCGATCTCCCGGATCATCGGGTTGGCCGCCGGCATGTCGGTCTCGAAGTAGCTCCGGATCGGGAAGAACGGGAGGTTCGCGGCGCCCGCGGTGTAGCGCCCGACCATCCCGAAGTGGCTGTACTCCTCGATCTCGAGGGGAGCCGGGTCGGCCGATTCGATGCGCCGTCGGATGGCGCCCAGGCCGCCCACGCCGGGGTTCCCGAGCCAGCTGAAGATGAGCTTCCGGGCCACGCCGCCGGCGATCATCTGGTCGTAGATGAGGTCGGGCGTCATGCGGGCCAGCGTCAGGTCGCGCTTGCCCTGCCGGATGATCTCGTGACCCGCCGCGAACGAGATGAGGTGGGTGAACCCCTCGATGGCCACGGTGTCGCCGTCGCGAACGAGTTCGGCGACGGCGTCGCGCATCGAGGCAACCTTGGAGGCGGGCATCGGGCGCAGTATCGGACACGGGCGACATGGCGTGCTCGGAGGGGCTGGAATCCGGCACCCGCATGGGTCTACGATGCGGCGAATGAACGGCCGGGGCGGAGGGAGGCGCCCGGCCGGAGCCGCACACGTGAGGGAGGGACATGGAGGGTTCGATGATGGGGTCGGCCGGCTGGTCGGCCCAGGTCCGCCGGTTGTTCTTCGTGGCCATGGCGGTGTTCCTGGTGACGATCGCCATCGGCATCGTCAACGGCCTCGATCTCTATGAGTTCAACCACGACCAACTGCTGACGCACGTCCACTCCGGGACGCTCGGCTGGATCACGCTGTCGCTCATCGCGTCGAGCGCCTGGTTCCTGCGGGGGATCGACAACCGGCTCGCGGCCGGGATGGCGATCCTCGTGCCGATCTACGTCGCGGCGTTCTACCTGGCGATCCCCGCGCTCCGCGCCATCGCCGGGGCGGCCCTGCTGCTCATGGTGTTCTGGCTCTTCATCTGGGCCTGGGGCGTCTACCGCGCGCATCGCACGCTCCCGACGCTCGCGATCGCCCTCGGGTTCACCACGTTCACGTACGGGGCGGTCATCGGCGTCCTGCGCCAGGTCCAGCTCGCCGGCGGCCCGAGCCTGTTCCCGGCCACGGCCGACGTCATCGGCGCGCACGCGTCGGCGATGGTGTTCTCGTACCTGATCCTCGTGGCGATGGGCCTGCTGGAGTGGCGCATCCTGGGGACCACCGGGCTCCCCCGCCTGGGCATCGTCCAGCTCGGGGCGCTCTTCGCCGGTGGGCTGATCCTGTCGTTCACGCTGCTCTTCCTGAGCGGGGACGCCCTCATGGCCGCGGGCGGCCTGGACCTGCTCGTCAATGTCCTCGCGGTGGTGCTCTTCGCGATTCGCGTGCTGCCGCGGGCGTTCGGCGGCGGGGTGGGACGCCACTTCACCGTGTCCGCGTCCTTCGTGATCGTGGCGGTCGCGCTGTTCCTGTACGTCGTCTTCCAGTTCATCAACGACCCATCGCTCTCGCAGGACCCGACGCCCATCGCCGGGGTCCTCATCGCGAGCGACCACTCGGCGTTCATCGGCGTCATCACGAACCTGGTCCTGGGCGTGCTGTTCGCGGCGACCGCGGACCGGACGTCCCGCTGGCCGTGGGCCGATCAGGTGGCGTTGTGGGGCACGAACCTCGGGTTGATCGTGTTCCTCGCGGGGTTGATCAGCGCGACAACGATCCTCAAGCAGATCGGCGCGCCCGTGATGGGCATCAGCCTCCTGGTCGCACTGGCCGTCCTGGCGATGCGACTGCGGGACTCGGAGGTCGTCTCGGCCTGACCCGACGCGCGAACGAGGGCGGGGTCAGCCGTCGACCTCGCCCTCGTGCAGCGCGCCCGCCGCGGCCGCCGCGCTGGCGACCTCGGCGCCGTGCAGCGCGACTTCCTGCACGGCCTCGCCGAAGATGCGGAGGGCCGTCTCCATCTCCTCCGGGCTGACGGTGAGCGCCGGTGACATCCGGACCGACGAGCGCCCGCATTCGAGCACGAGCAGGCCGCGCTGGAAGCAGGCCCATTGGACCGCCTCGGCGTGCTCGGCCGTGTCGAACTCCACGCCGATCATGAGGCCGCGGCCGCGCACGTCCGTGATGAGGCCGGGATGGGCGCCGTGCAGGCGGCCCAGCCCCGACATGGCCTGATCGCCCCGCTCCCGTGCGTTGTCGATGAGCCCGCCCTCGATCAGGTCGAGCGTGGCCAGCGCGGCGGCACAGGCCACCGGGTTGCCGCCGTAGGTAGAACCGTGGGCCCCGGGGGTCCAGGCCTCGAGGAGGTCGGCCCGGGCGATCATGGCGCCGAGCGGCATGCCCGATGCCACGCCCTTGGCGGTCAGGAGGATGTCGGGCTTCACGTCCCAGAGGTCCACGGCCCACATCGCACCGGTCCGGCCGGTCCCGGACTGGATCTCGTCGGCGATGAGCAGGATCCCGTGCCGGTCGCAGAGGGCCCGGAGGCCCGGCAGGAACCCGTCCTCGGGCACGATGTAGCCGCCCTCGCCCTGGATCGGCTCCACGATGATCGCGGCGACTTCGTTGGCCGGGACGAGCTTGTCGAACAGCACCTCGTCGAACCACCTCAGGCCCTCGACGGTGCCGAAGGGCGCGTGGTAGACGCCCGGCAGGAGCGGCCCGAAATGGGCGTGGTACTTGGACTTCGAGGCCGTGAGGCTCACGGCCCCGTACGTCCGGCCGTGGAACGCACCGAGGAAGGCGACGACGTTCTGCCGTCCCGTGGCGTAGCGGGCGAGCTTGATCGAGGCCTCCACGACCTCCGCGCCCGAGTTCCCCAGGTAGGTCCGCGCCCGTCCTCCCTTGATGGGGCTGATCGCGGCGAGCCGCTCGCAGACCTGCGGGTAGATGGGCAGGTAGAAGTCGCTCGCCGAGAAGTGGATCAGGTCGGCGGCCTGCTCCTTGATGGCCGCAACCACCTGGGGGTGGCTGTGCCCCGTCGAGGTCACGGCGATCCCGGCCGCGAAGTCGAGGAAGAGGTTGCCGTCGATGTCCTCGACCGTCAGGCCCTGCCCGCGCACCGGCACGATCGGATAGGCGCGCGGCAGGCTCGGCGAGGTCCACGTCTCGTCATAGGCGACGTGGGCGCGGGCCTTGGGGCCCGGAATCTCGGTGACGATGTCGGGAACCGGGCGCGCCTGCGCGAGCCGGGATGGGGCCTGGGCCACGGACCACCTCGAAGCGGGGCGCCCGGGGACGCGGGCGCATACGGTTTATGCAGGTTGGATATTCGAGTCTAGCAGGGCCGTGCCCGGCGCCGGGCTCAGTCGACGACGGTGTGGCTCTGCTCCCGCATGAACTGCGCGACGTAGTAGCGCGAGAGCCCGGCCTTGCCGGTCGAGCCGCTCCCCTTCCAGCCGCCGAACGCCTGCACGCCCGGCCACGCACCCGTGGTCGCACCGGCGCGGCGATTGACGTAGAGCACGCCCGCCTCGATCTCGTCGAGGAACCGGCCAACCTCGGCCGGATCCTCGCTGTAGACGCCGGCGGTCAGGCCGTAGGTCGAGTCGTTCGCCAGGACGAGCGCTTCGTCCAGGGAATCGACCATGGAGATCGCGGTGAACGGCGCGAACAGTTCGTCCTGGAAGAGCCGGTGGCCGGCCGGCACGCCGACCACGGTCGGCTCCACGTAGAAGCCGCGCGCGAGGTCCCCGTCGGTGAGGTGCTCGCCGCCGGTGAACACCGTGCCGTCCGCCCTGGCTTCCTTGACGGCCTGCTGGTGGCGGGCCACCGCCTTGGCGTCGATGATCGGTCCGAGCCAGTGTTCGCGGGGGATCGGGTTCCCGATCGTGATCTGCTCGGTCTTCTCGACAAGCAGGCGCACGAGGTCATCGTGGACCGGCCGCTCCACGTAGACCCGCGAGTTCGCCGAGCACTTCTGCCCGCCGAAGCCGAAGGCCGAGCGCATGATGCCCTCGGCCGCTTCTTCGAGGTCTGCGTTGCGGGTGACGATGGCCGGGTTCTTTCCGCCCATCTCGACGATGCATGGCCGCGGCCACTGGCTCGAGAACGAGCGGAAGAGCTTGAAGCCGACGTCGTACGAACCGGTGAAGACGATGCCGTCGACGCCCGGGTTCGTCTGGAGCTCATCGCCCACGGTGTCGCCGGGGCCCATGACGAGGTTGACCACGCCGGCCGGGACGCCCGCATCGTGGAAGGCCTGGACGAGGTTGACGCCCGAGAGCGGGGCGGCTGTCGCCGGCTTGTAGACCACCGTGTTGCCGGCCATCATCGCCGCGGCCGCCGGGCCCGCAGCGAGCGCCATCGGGAAGTTGAACGGGCTGATCACCGCGAACACGCCGTGCGGCCGCAGCACCGAGCGGGTGTGCACGGTGGCGTCGCCGAGGTTGTCCATCGGGTGGTCGTACCCGGCGTTGTCCTCCATGGTCTGGGCGTAGTAGCGGATGAGGTCGGCCGCCTCCTCCACCTCGCCGAGGGCCTCGAGGCGGTTCTTCCCGACCTCGTAGGCCATGTCGGCGGCGTACTTCATCTGGCGCTCCGAGATGAGCTCGGCGGCGCGGCGCAGGATCGTGAGCCGGTCCTGCCAGGGCATCCGACGCCAGGCCGGCTGGGCTCGTCGGGCGGCCTCGATGGCCCGCTGCACGTCGCCCCGATCGCCCTTCGCGAAGGTCCCCACGAGCACGTCGGTGTCGATGGGCGTCCGGAGCTCGAAGGTCCCGGCACTGCCGTCCACCCAGGCGCCGTTGAGGTAGTTCCGGTGGTATGTGCCGAATCCCGCTTCCGAGGCCTGCACCCCGGCCTCGTAGAGCCTGTGCAGCTCCTCGTTGTCGTTGCGCAGGGTGGCGTAGGTGATCTTGATGCGCGGCGTGGCGTCGGTGGTCATGCGGGTGGTCTCCAGGGCTGCTCCGGCGGAATTGGCGATCGTCGGTCGGACGCTCGCCCGCGTCGCCGGGCGAGACGGGGGCCCGTTCGGGTGGCTGCGAGGGTCCTGTTGACGGCAGTCTAGCGCGGCCCGAGCAGGGCCTCGATTGCCGCACCGAGGTCGCGCGCGACCCCGTCGGGGACGGCCCGGCCGCGCACGCCGCCGGTCGACGGCCCGGGCTCGAGCGCCTCGTGCGACGTCTTGCCCGTGAGCGTCAGCACGGCGCGCAGGCCCGCCCGATGGGCGCCCGCGATGTCGGACTCGAGATCGTCGCCGACCATCACGATGTCGCGGCGCCGGAGCGGTGTGCGGCCGGCAACCCGGAGCTCCGCAGCGAGGTCCCGGACGGCGCTGCCGAACACCACCGGCGAGGGCTTCCCCGTGACCGTGGCCGAATTGCCCACGGCCCACTCGAGGCCCTTCACCAGCGCGCCGGCGTCGAGCGTCGGGCCCCGCGGCGTGACCCACCACGGATTGCGGTGCATCGCGACGAAGGCCGCGCCCGCCCGGATGGCGCGGAAGGCGATGTCGAGGTTCCTGAAGGAGAGGGCGTCGCCGGCGTCGCCGATGACCACGGCCGCCACGGGTTCGCCGGCGGTCGTGGCCGCCTCAGCCGCCTCCGGGTCCACGACGGCCTGGCCGTCCCACTCGCGGAGCGCATCGTCCGAGGCGAGCACGAGGAGCGGCCTGCCTGGGTACCGGCGCAGCGTATGGGCGGCGGCGGCCGACGCCGCGGTGATGATCGAGCCGGGCTGGACCGGCCGCCCGAACTGGCGCGACACGCCAGCGGCGAGCGTCGTGCGATGGGCGAGCGAATAGTTCGTCACCACGCGGTACGGGACACCCGCGTCCTCGATCCGCTCGAGCGCGGCCACGGCGCCGTCGATGGGCCGGCCCGCGTAGAGGAGCACACCGTCGGCGTCGAGGATGAGGGCACGGGCGCCGCGCATGGCGTCGCGCAGTCGGCCCGGATCGAGGAGGGGCAGCGTTGACTCGCGCCTGGGCGCCGGAGCGGTCACCCGGCGATGGTAGTCTCCGGACGCGTCATCGGGTCGCGACCGGCGTCGGTCGCAAGCGGGACGCAAGGAGGGATGGAGCGCGCGATGGGACTGCTCGACGGCAAGAAGGCCCTGATCTTCGGCGTCGCCAACGACCACTCCATCGCGTGGGGCATCGCCCAGTCGTTGCACGACGCCGGCGCCACGGTGGGATTCGCTTCGATCGAATCGCTCATCGAGCGGCGGGTTCGGCCCCTGGCCGAATCGATCGGCGCCACGTTCGTCGAGGCCTGCGACGTCCAGTCCGACGCCGACATCGAGGCGGTCATGGCCAAGTGGGCCGCGGCCGAGGGATCGCTGGACGTCCTGGTCCACGCCGTGGCGTTCGCGCCGCGCGAGGCGCTCGAGGGGCAGTTCCTCGACACGGAGCGGGCCGCCTTCGCGACGGCACTCGACGTCTCGGCCTACAGCCTGGTGGCGATCTCGCGCGCTGCGCGGGACCTCTTCCGGCCCGGTTCCTCGGTGCTGACGCTGTCCTATCTCGGGGCGGAGCGTGTCGTCGCCAACTACAACGTGATGGGGGTCGCGAAGGCGGCGCTCGAGGCGAGCGTGCGGTACCTCGCGGCCGACCTCGGGCCGGCGGGCGTGCGGGTGAACGCCATCAGCGCCGGGCCGGTCCGGACGCTGTCCGCGTCGGGCGTACGGGACTTCCGGAAGCTCTACTCGAGCTTCGCCGAGGTTGCACCGCTGCGGTCCAACATCACTCCGGAGGATGTCGGCAAGTCTGCCCTGTGGCTGTCCTCCGACCTCGCCTCGGCCGTGACGGGCGAGGTCATCTACGTCGACGGCGGCTTCAGCATCATGGGCGTGCCGCTCCAGGACTAGCGCGGTCGGCGCCCGCGGCGCAGGGCGGCGCGCGCACCTGTCACCACCGCGGTGGCGGGGCGCACCGACTGGATGCCGAAATGTGGGTAAACCCCTTGCATTCCGGCAAAACGGCGGTATCGTTCGCGCTGCCGACGTGCTCGTCGGGGGAATGATCCGACCCGGGTGGGGTATCCCTCCCGGGTCGCTCTGTGTTCGGGGCTTGGTGGCCTGGGCGGTGCGATGGCCCGGCGGGGGCCCACGTCACCTACCAGCCGGTCGAGCCCGGACCGCCCTTGAACGGGCCGACGATCCGTGAGGTCACCCAGCCACCGTAGAAGTTGCCCGGCTGCGGCGTCGCACGCTCGTCGCCGACCCACGCCTCGTCGACGCGGCCGGCGTAGAACGCAATGGCGCCCGCGATCTGCTCGTAGCCCGGGCTCGGCGTCGCATACCGCCACCCGATGTTGTCGATGCGCCGGCCGCCGTGCTCGTAGGTGACGTAGGAGGCGCCCCCCTTCCACTCGCACCACGACGTGTGCCGGCTCGCCACGAGTCGGTCGAGCCGGACGTCGGGCTCGGGGAAGTAGTAGACCGGGGCTCCGGCTGTCTCGAGGACGCGGAAACCGGCCGTGGTCTCGGCGAGGACCTCGCCGTCCACGATCACGCGGAGGCGCTCCGGGACGGATTCCACGCGCGGCGGGCGTGGGTAGTCCCAGACCGATTCCTGGCCGGGGCCGGGCGGAATGGGGACCGGTCGATCATGGGAACGGGCGCCGGCGTCCATGTGCGCACCGTAGCGCAATCCGGGGATCCGGGCGTCCGCGCGGCAGATGCTGCGAGCCGATCGACGCCCGTCGACGCCCGGCCCGGCCCGTCAGTCGGGCGCGCTCAGGCCGCGACCACCTGGTCCCGGCCGCCCGCCTTGGCCATGGCCAGCCCGACATCGGCGACCTCGATCATCGGACGGAGGTCGGCCGAGGCCGGGTCGAGCGCGGCGCAGCCCGCCGAAACCGTCGCCCGCACCGTCGTGTCGCCGGGCGCGTGGATCTCGAGGTCCCGGAAGGCGAGCCGGATCCGTTCGGCCCGCCGGACCGCGTCCTCGCGAGAGGCACCTTCCATCACCACGAGGAACTCCTCGCCGCCGTACCGGGCGAC
>CAZVDO010000011.1:0-6913 GCA_964625345.1 uncultured Anaerolinea sp.
CAGGTCGGGCGCACCGACGCACCAATCGGGACCTGTCTCCCATGGGCACCCACGCGGGCCGCTGCGAACCTGCACACACGTCGCGTCGCCGCACGCGCGCCTGTCCGGAGGCCCAGCGCCCATGCCCCGTGCCCGCGTCCGCCAGTCCATCGCCCTCGCCCTGGCCGCCGTCCTTGCCTGTGCCGGGGTCGTACTCGCCGACACGGTCGCCGCCGATGGCGACGCCGTGACCGCGGGCAGCCAGGCGGTCGTGGATCTCGGCGCGGTTGCACCGGGCGCGACCCTGGAGCGCGACGTGGCATTCGACCTCGTATGCACGGGGCTCCGCCACGCCGACGCCGGCCAGACGGTAGCGGTCACCGCTACCTCGATGACCGTCCCGCTGGACGGCGGGCTCACCGCGACGGACGGCGCCATCGGCCCCGTCCCGTCGACCTGGGCCGACGACACCGCGGGGGTGGCCGGGTGCCCGTCCGCCACGCGACTTGCCGGATCGACGCCGAGCCACGTGACGATCACGGCCCCATCGGTCCCGGGCGACGACTACGAGTTCGTGGTCCTGTACGGCAAGACGCTCACCCCGGCAGGCGTTGCCGACGCCTCGAGCGTGTCCGGTACCACGTCGATCACCTTCATCCTCGACGTGGTCGACGCTGCGCCGGTCGACACCACGCCGCCCGTCTTCGATACGGTGCCCGCCGACATCGACGTCACGACGACGGATCCGGCGGGCCTGGCCGTCGCCTTCGACGTGCCCACGGCGACCGACGACCAGGACGCAGCCCCGACCGTCTCCTGCACGCCACCGTCCGGTTCCTGGTTCGGCGTCGGGTCGACGACCGTCTCGTGCTCAGCGGTGGACGAAGCCGGCAACGCCGCGACGACGAGCTTCGTGGTCACGGTCCACCTCGTGCGGAGCTCCTGGGAGTCCCCGGTCCTGGGCGGCAGGGTCGACGCGACGCGCGGTCGAACCGTGCCGATCAAGGTCCAGGCGAGCATGGACGGGACCGCGCTGCGCGGGGCGGACGGGAGCGGCCGGCTCCTGGTCACGTCGTGCGGTTCGAGCGAGCCAGAGGCAGTCGTCGCGGCGACCTGGCAGGCCGGTCCCGGGCGCTGGATGGCAGGACTCGACACGTCCGGCCTGGGCATCGGCTGCCACGTCGTCACCCTGCAGGTCGGGGGGCACGAGGTCGGGTCCATTCGGCTCGACGTGACCGAGCCGTCGGCCGCGGCCCGCGGAGCGAGTGCCCGCCGCCCGAGCTGATCCTCGCCTACCATCGGGGCCGTGACCCCGACCGCTCCGTCCATCCCGCCGAGCCTCGCCTCGACCCTCAGGAACCTGCCGGATCGGCCGGGCGTGTACCTGATGAAGGACGCGCGCGGCAACGTCATCTACGTCGGCAAGGCCCAGAGCCTGCGCAGCCGCGTCCGGAGCTACTGGCAGAAGGAATCGCCGGCGGAACTGCACCGGATCCGGAGCGTGATCGACAAGGTCGTCGACCTCGAGTACACGATGACCGATTCGATCTCGGAGGCCCTGCTGCTCGAGGGCAACCTCATCAAGCGCTACCAGCCGACCTTCAACATCCGGCTCAAGGACGACAAGAGCTACCCGTACATCAAGATCACGCTGGGCGACGACTTCCCGCGGATCGAACGCACCCGCAAGCTGCCCCAGGACGGCAGCCGGTACTTCGGGCCGTACGCGTCCGCCTCGAGCGTGGACGAGGCGATGAACCTGGTCCGCCGCCTCTTCCCGTTCCGGACCTGCACGATCGACATCCGGGACGGTGAGCGGGCCCTCAACCGGCCCTGCCTGCTCTATCACATCAAGCGCTGCCAGGGCCCCTGCATCGAGGCGATCTCGAAGGACGCTTATCGGGCCGATATCGCCCAGGTCGAGCTGTTCCTCGAGGGCCGCCAGGAATCCCTCGCCACCGCTCTTGCGGCCGAGATGCGCGACGCGTCCGAACGCATGGAGTACGAACGCGCCGCAACGCTCCGGGACAAGGTCCGATCCATCGAGCGGACGATGGAGAGCCAGAAGATGGCCGCGTTCGCGAAGACGGACCTCGACCTCCTGGGCCTGGCCCGCCAGGACAACCAGGCCGCGGTCCAGCTCTTCGTGATCCGGAACGGCAAGGCGATCGGCCGCGACGTGTTCCTGCTCGAGGCGCCCCGGGAGACGACCGACGGCGAGGTCGTCTCGGGCTTCCTCCTCCAGTACTACGCCCGGGCCACGAGCATTCCGCGCGAGATCGCGATCCCCGTTGCCGTCGACGACGCGGCCGAACTGGAGGCGTTCCTGGGCACCCGCCGCCAGGAGCTGGCCGCGAGCGTCCGGGAGTCGGGCGGCCCACGGGTCTCTGAGACCGCGCTCTGGGTCCGCGCCGTGGACACCGCGACGACCGTGCGCCGCGGGCCCGTGGGTGCCGTCCGGCTGGCCGTGCCGCGGCGCGGCGAGCGTCGCCGCCTCATGGAGCTGGCCACGCGCAACGCCGCGGAGATGCTCGCGCGCGAGCAGGCGCGTTGGCTGGCCGACCAGGGCAAGACGCTCGGCGCCCTCGAGGAGCTCGCGGCGGCCCTGGAGCTGCCGGTGCTCCCGACTCGCATCGAGTGCTACGACATCTCGACCTTCCAGGGCACGAACAGCGTCGGGAGCATGGTCGTGTTCGAGGACGGCAAGCCGAGGACCGGCGAGTACCGCCGCTTCGAGATCAAGACGGTCCAGGGCCAGAGCGACGTCGCCTCGCACCAGGAGGTCCTGCGCCGCCGGTTCCGGAATGCCCGCACAGGGGAGGAGGGGAGCGCGGAGGAGCGCCGCTGGGCGATGCCCGACCTCGTCATCATCGACGGCGGCCGCGCCCAGGTGAGCGCCGCCAAGCTCGTCCTCGACGAGCTCGGCCTCCATGACCTGCCGATGGCGGGACTGGCCAAGGAGCGCGAGGAGCTCGTCCTCCCGGATCGGGCGGAGCCGGTGCTGCTGCCCACGACGTCCCAGGCCCTGTATCTCGTCCAGCGGCTCCGGGACGAGGCGCACCGCTTCGCGATCACGTATCACCGCAAGTTGCGGGCCCGCGCCTCCGTGCGCTCCGCGTTCGACGACCTGCCGGGCGTCGGCCCGCGGCGCCGCGGTGCCCTCCTCCGGACCTTCGGGTCGGTGAAGCGGATCCGCGAGGCCCCCGTGGAGCAGATCGCCGCGGTCCCGGGGATCGGGCCGGCCCTCGCGGCACGGATCAAGGCGACACTCGAGACCTGACCAGAACGCGCTGCCCGTCGCGCGCCTGTATCATCCGCCGTCGATGCGTCGCAGTGCCCTGATCCTGATCGCCGTCATCGGCGTGCTCGCCCTGGTCGTGGACTTCTGGCCCGCGCTCCGCCTGCCCGGACTGGGCGCGGACGGCGGGAGCCGCCTCGTGGAGACCAAGCTCGGTCTCGACCTGCAAGGCGGCCTGAAGGTCGAATACCGGGTCAAGCCGTCAGGTGACAAGTCGCCCTCGGCGGCGGACCTCGAGGTCATCCGCGGGATCATGGAGAACCGCGTCAACTCGACCGGTGTCGCGGAGCCCCTCGTGGTCACGAGCGGCAGCGACCGGATCGTCGTCGAGCTCCCCGGCGTCTCGGATGCCAACGCGGTCCGCCGCCTCGTCGGCCAGACCGGCCGCCTCGACTTCGTCCCGATTCCGACGTCGATGACGATCCAGCAGGGCCAGAACCTGGACCTCAGCACCGCCAAGCTGTGCCAGGGGACCGGTGCGATCACCACGATCTGCATCCTCTTCTCGGGAGACCAGCTGAGCAGCGCAACGCTCGGCAGTGATTCGCGCGGTGGGCGTGCGGTCAACTTCAACCTGAAGCCGACCGGGAGCGACCTGTTCGGCGCCTGGACCGCGGCGCACATCAACGAGCAGTTTGCGATCGTGCTCGATTCGGCCGTCATCTCGGCCCCCCAGATCAGGTCGGCCATCTCGGGCGGGACGGTCCAGATCAGCAACGAATCCACGATCGGCGGGCTGCCCCAGGCCGAGGCGACGAACCTCGTGGACGTCCTCCGGTTCGGCGCGCTGCCGTTCCCGGTCGAGGAGCTCTCGAGCGACACGATCGACCCCACCCTCGGGGCCGAGTTCCTGCACGCGAGCCTCCTGGCGGGCGCGATCGCCATCGGGCTCGTCCTCATGTTCATGCTCATCCACTACCGGCTCCCCGGCGCGGTCGCGAGCTTCGCGCTGCTCTACTACGCACTCGTGCTGTTCGCGATCTTCCGGCTCATCCCGGTCACCCTGACCCTGGCGGGCATCGCGGGCTTCGTGCTCTCGGTGGGCATGGCGGTCGACGCCAACATCCTCATCTTCGAGCGGACCAAGGAAGAGCTGCGCCTGGGCAAGTCCCTCGCGCAGGCCATCGAGGCGGGCTTCAACCGGGCCTGGAACTCGATCCTCGATTCCAACGTGTCGAGCCTGATCACCGCGTCGATCCTGTACTTCTTCGGTTCGTCGGTGATCCAGGGCTTCGCCCTCGTCCTCATCCTGGGCGTCCTCGTCTCGATGTTCTCCGCGATCACCGTGACGAGGACCGTGCTGCGGGTCGTGGTGACGTGGGAGTGGTCCCGCAAGGCCCGCTTCTACGGCGTCAGCGACGCCGAGTTCGTCGTCCGGCCCACCGGCCGCCTGCGGCGCGAGGTCGGCAGCGGTGTTTGACGTCATCGGCAAGCGCCGCTGGTTCTTCGCGTTCTCGCTGCTCATCACGATCCCGGGCCTGATCTTCATCCTCCTCACCCCGTTCAGCGGGGGCCAGGCGGGCCTGAAGTTTTCGATCGACTACACGGGCGGCACCACCTGGTCGATCCGGTTCGCCGACCCGACCGTGACCACCGACCAGGTGAAGGCAGAGCTCGCGACGCTCGGACAGCCACAGGCGACGGTGACGCTCACGGGCAAGGGTTTCATGGACATCCGTCTCACGAAGCTCGACCTCCGGTCCGTCGAGCCCACGCCGACACCGGTGCCGACGCCCGTGCCGACCGCCACGCCGGCCCCGACCACGAACGCGAGTGCGTCACCCGGGCCGAGCGGGAGCCCGGCTCCTTCCGCCAGCCCGGCCCCGTCGCCGACCGCCGAGCCGTCGGGCTCGCCCGCGCCGAGCGGATCCCCGGAACCCACACCGATTCCGGGCTCGATCACCCAGGTCCCGACCGAGGGCGAGATCGGCCGGATCGCCACCGCGCTGCAGACCCGGTTCGGGCCGATCGCCGAGCAGTCCCACCTCAGCTCCATCGGCGCGGTGGTGAGCTCGGACCTGATCAACCAGGCGATCCTCCTGATCCTCGTCGGCAGCCTCGGGATCCTCGGCTGGATCACGCTCCGCTTCCGGGACGTGAAGTTCGGGGTCACGGCGCTGGTCGCCCTGCTCCACGACGTCATCGTCGTGGTCGGCATCTTTGCCATCCTCGGCACGGTGGCCGGCGTCCAGATCGACGGCCTGTTCGTGACGGCGATGCTCACCGTCATCGGCTTCTCGGTCCACGACACGATCGTGGTCTTCGACCGCGTGCGGGAGAACCGGACCCGCCACGCCGGCGAGCCGTTCGCCGAGATCGTCAACCACTCGCTGCTCCAGACGTTCGGGCGCTCGATCACCACGAGCTTCACGGTGGTCCTGACCCTGACCGCGCTCCTGATCTTCGGTGGCAGCGCGACGCAGGAGTTCGTCCTGGCCCTGCTCATCGGGATCATCTCGGGCACGTACTCGTCGATCTTCAACGCCAGCCCGCTCCTCGTGGTCTGGCAGGAGTGGGAGGATCGCCGGCTCGGCCGGGACGGCAGCCTGCCCACGGCCCGCCGCAGCACCACCTAGGGCGGCGAAGCCGCGGTGCAGCCGCCCGTGGCATCCTGACGTCGTGCTCCAACCGAGGACCCGCTGGGTCTTTCCCACCGCTGTCGCCCCGAGTCCGGAGTTGCTGACGGCGGCGGCGGATCTCGGCCTCGGTCCCTGGGCGACGCGCCTCATGGCGGCGCGCGGCATCCTCGACGGGGAATCGCTCGCGCGGCACCTCGGTCCGGCCGTCGAGGGCCTCCACGATCCCGGGATGCTGCCGGACGCCGGCGCCTTCCGGGCGCGGGTGGAGCGTGCTCGGGATACCGGGGAGCGGATCCTCGTGTTCGGCGATTTCGATGCCGACGGGATCACCGGGCTCGCGATCCTGACCCTCGCGCTCCGGGCGTTCGGCGCCACGGTCGTACCGTATGTGCCCTCGAGGCTCGATGAAGGCCACGGCCTCTCGATGGCGGCGGTCGAGGCCGCCCATGCCTCCGGCGCCGCCGTGATCGTCACCGTCGACACCGGCACGACGAGCGCCGCGGAGATCGCCGCCGCCGGTGAGCGCGGCATCGACGTCCTCGTGACCGACCACCATCGCGTCCCCGAGGTTCTCCCACCGGCGGTCGCGATCGTCAACGCCCACCGGCCCGACTCCACGTACCCGGATCCACGGCTGTCGGGGGCGGGGATTGCCTTCACGCTGGCCCGGCTCCTCATCGGCAGCGCGGCGCTCGAGTTCGCGGACCTCGCCGCGATCGGCACGGTGGCGGACGTGGCGCCGATCCTGGGCGAGAACCGCTCGATCGTGCGCCTCGGTCTCGAGCGCATGGCGGCGCCTCGACCCGGCCTGGCGGCGCTGCTCGCCCGTGCTGGCGTGGCGCCGGAAGCGGTCGACGTCGAGGCGCTGTCGTTCCAGCTGGCGCCGCGCCTCAACGCTGCCGGCAGGGTGGGGGAGGCGATGGACGCGGCACGTCTGCTCCTTGCCGACGACCCCGCCGAGGCCGACGCCCTGGCTGACTTGCTCGAAGCGGCAAACGGCACCCGGCGGGACCTGACGCGGACCGCGCTTGCCGAGGCCCGCACGTCGGTCGATGCG
>CAZVDO010000011.1:7013-23558 GCA_964625345.1 uncultured Anaerolinea sp.
GACCATGGCCCGTCGGTGTCATCGGGCTCGTCGCCGGGCGGTTGGCCGAGGAGCGGGGACGCCCTGCCATCGTGGCGGCCGAGCTGGGAGCCGTGCTCCGGGCCTCCTGCCGCGGGAGCGGCGAGCTCCACCTCGGTGACGCCCTCGCGGCCTGCGACGACCTGCTGCTCCGCCATGGTGGTCACGCCGGCGCGGCTGGGTTCGAGATGGAGGCCGCGAACTGGGAACCCTTTCGGGCGCGGTTCCTCGCGCTCGCGGCCGAGGCTCCGGCCCGAACCGATCCGGGACTCGCGATCGACCTCGCGCTCGCGGCGGCGGACGTGGACTACGGCCTGCACCGCGACCTCGTCCGGCTCGGGCCGTGGGGCGTCGGCAACCCGGAGCCGCTCGTGGCCGTCCTCGGGCTCACGGTGACCCGGGCGCGCGAGGCGGGGGGTGGCGGCCATGCACAGCTCGTCCTCAAGCGCCGCCTCGACGTGCTGGACGGGATCGCCTTCGGCTGGCCCGAGCTGGTGTCCCTCGTGACGCCCGGCGACCGGATCGACGTCGTCGCGCGCCTGGCGAGCCGCCGCTTCGGCGGCATCGAATCGCTCCAGCTCGAGATCCGTGATGCGGCACCGTCCGGATCGCAGGCGGATGCCGAGGCACTCCTCGCGGGAGGCCGCGTCGCAGTCGGGCCTGGGCCGGCGACGAGTGGAGGTCCATCCCCGCGCCCGGCCCTCGGGACTGCTGGCGAGGCGCGGACGGCCTCGAGCTTGTCAGGCATCGGGTCCCCGGAGGCCCGCACGTGAGCCCGGGCCGGCAGACGCGCCGGGCGGCGTCCGGCCGCGCCATCCCGGTCGCGGAGGCGGCCAGCGGCATCGGGCTCCTCATCGTCGCCGTCGTCACGATCGCCCTGCTGACGGGCAACGTCCCGTCGTTCGGCTCCAAGGGTCCGGGTTCGCCCGATGACGGGCCGGTCCGCACGGCGACACCCTCGAACGTCGTCGTCGTCGATCCGCGGGCGGACGTCCCGGGCATGCTCGTGTACGTCAAGGCCGGCAACATCTGGGTCCAGAGCGGCGCGCGGGCGAACCCCCTGACCTCGAGCGGACACGACGCCATGCCGGCGCTGTCGCAGGACGGGTCCACGGTCTACTTCATCCGGTCGGCGACCGAGACGACCAGGTGGCCGTACAACGGCGAGCCGCGGCGCTACCGGCTGTCGGTTCCGAGCCTGCTGCGCGTCCCGGTTGCGAACGGGGGCGCGGTCGAATCGCTCCTCAGGGGCCGCTTCACGGCCGGCACGTCGACCTGGTCGTACTTCATCCGGCAACCGGTTCCGGCCCCGGATGGATCGTCCATCGCGCTGGTGACCGACGGGCCGAACCCGACCAAGAGCGATGTCGTCCTCAAGCTGCTGGATCCCGCGACGGGCGTGCTCACGGACCTCGGGCTCTCGGAGGTCGCGCCGCTCGGCCACCAGGATCCGGCCTGGTCCCCCGACGGCCGGTACCTGCTCTACGTGAAGAACATTCGCCAGGGATCGCTCGGCGAGCCCGTGATCAATCGCTACGACACCACGACGAAGAAGGCGACCACGCTCAGTGCCGCCGGGTACGCCACGCCGGCCTGGTCGCCGGACGGGCGCTTCGTCGCCGCCACGCGGACGACCACCCTCGGGACCGATGTGGTCATCCTGGATGCCGCGACCGGCGCCGAGGTGGTCCGCGTCACGAGCGATGAACGCAGCTTCGACCCGGTCTGGTCGCCGGCCGGCAACGCGATCGCCTTCCTCTCGCTGGAGGGCGGCGTGGCCGACCTCTGGCTCGTGGACGTGGACGCGTCCGGCCCGGTCCCGCGCCTCGGCGGCGCGCCACTCCAGCTGACCATCTCCGCGGGCCTCGATCCGTCCTCCCGGCCGGCCTGGTTCATCCCCGCCGACCAGCTGCCCACGCCACCCCCGACCGCCACGCCGACCGCGGTGACGCCGCTCCCGACGTCCGGGACCGCGCCGTGACCGTGGGCTCGTACCTCGAGCGGCTCGCCGCGCGATCCGCAGCGACCGGCAGCGTCCTGTGCCTCGGCCTTGACCCGGACGCCGCGGCGCTCCCGGATGGCTTCTCCCGCGACCTCGCCGGCGTGGAGGCGTTCAGCCGCGTGCTCGTGGAGGCCGCCGCCCCGCGGGCCGCCGCGATCAAGCCGAACCTCGCCTTCTTCGAGGCCTACGGGAGCGCCGGCCTCGCCGCGCTCGAACGCATCAGGGCCGCCATCCCGCCGGACATCCCGGTGATCGCCGACGCGAAGCGGGGCGACATCGGGTCCACCGCGGTCCGGCAGGCGGTGGCCCTCTTCGACATGCTCGGGGCGGACGCCGTCACCGTGAATCCCTATCTCGGGTCGGAGGCGGTCCAGCCGCTCATCGAGCGCCTCGATCGCTTCGCCTACGTCCTGTGTCGGACGTCCAATCCCGGCGCCGGTGAGCTCCAGGACCTCGTGGTGGCGGCGGAGGACGCCCGGCCCGCGGAGCCGCTATACGCGCGCGTCGCGCGCCGGGCCGCGGCCTGGGGGCCGGGCGGCACGGTGGGTCTCGTCGTCGGCGCCACCGCCCCGGACGAGCTCCGCGCCATTCGCCAGGTGGCGCCCGGCTTGGCCTTCCTCGTCCCGGGCGTGGGCGCCCAGGGTGGGGTGGTGGAGCCGGTCCTCGCCGACGGTCCCGCGCAGGTTGCGCCCGCGGGCGGTCGACCGGGCGGCGGCCTGCTCGTCAACGTCTCCCGCGGGATCGCCGGAGCAGCCGCGGACGCTCGGGGAGGTGCGATCGCGGACCGCCTGGCCGAGGCTGCCGCCGAGTGGGCCGGCCGATTGCCTGTGCTACCCTAGGCCGCGTTTTCGAGGGCGATCCACCGCCCGGAGAGGAACCCACATGCCCTTCGGAATCCAGGGCCCCGAGCTCATCATCATCCTGGTCATTGCCCTCCTCGTGCTGGGCCCGGGCAAGCTGCCCGAGGTCGGCTCGGCACTCGGCAAGAGCCTTCGCGAGTTCCGTCGCGCGGCGTCCGACGTGAAAGAGGCGACCAGCCTCGACGCGCCCGCGGCCCCGGCTCCCGCCGCCCAGGCTGCCCCGGCGGCTCCGGTTGCGGCGGCGCCTGCTCCGACCGTCCAGCCCTCGGATGCACCCGCCGCCGCGTCCTCTGCGGGCGAGGCGACCGCTGACTCGTCCGAACCGCGCTCCGAGACGCCGGCATCCTGATCCGGCCGCAGGCCGGTCGGCACGGCAGCCACGATGACTGACGAGGAGGAGCCGGCTCCCTCGGCGCCCGACGGTGCGCCTCCAGGTGCGCCGATCACGCCCGAGGTCGTGGCCGATCCGGAACGATCCGCGGCGACGGCCGCGGGTGAGGCCGTCATGACCCTCGTCGACCACCTGTCGGAGCTGCGCAACCGGATCGCCTGGTCGATCCTGGCCGTCGCCGTCGGCGCCGTCATCGGGTTCCTCGTGGGCGAGCAGCTCATCACGATCCTCCGCTCGCCCCTCCCGCCCGAGGTGAAGCTCAACGTCTTCGAGGTGGGCGAGGCCTTCGCGATCCGCATCCGGATCGCGGTCGTCGTGGGGATCATCCTGGCGATGCCGGTGCTCCTCTGGCACCTCTGGCGCTTCATCGCGCCCGGGCTCACCCCGTCGGAGCGGCGCCACGTCCTGCCCTGGATCCCCCTCGCCCTCGTCTTCTTCCTGCTGGGCTGCTCGATCGCGTACATCGTGCTGCCCTTCGCGGCGACGTTCCTCCTGAGCTTCGCGACCGAGGACATCACGCTGACCCTGGGCGCCCGGAACTACTTCGACTTCGTGAGCACGATGTTCCTGGCCTTCGGGCTGCTCATGGAGTTCCCGATCGTCCTGTTCGGCCTGTCGAGGGTCGGCATCATCACGTCCGATCGGCTCCGGCGATCCCGGAGGATCACGATCCTCGGCATCGCGATCTTCGCCGCAGCCGCCACGCCGGGTGGGGACCTCGTGAGCCCGACGGTGCTCGGCCTGACGCTCTACCTGCTCTTCGAGGGCACGATCTTCGTGATCCGCCGGACCGGGCGCTGAGCCGCCCGGAGCCCGGGGTAGACTGACGGGCATGGCGAGCCACGAGCCGGTCGGGACGGGAACGCCGTCGGGCGCCGAGGTCGCGAGCGCGACGGCAGGCGATGCAGCGGGCGGGGCGGGCGAGCCCCACGTCGTCATCCTGTCGGGGCTGTCCGGCGGCGGCAAGACCGCGGCGGCGAAGCTGTTCGAGGACCTCAACTACACGGTTGTCGACAACCTCCCGGGTGAGCTCCTCTCGAATCTCGCCGAGCTCGTGTCGGGCGATCGCGAGCGGTTTGCCCGGGTCGCCATCGTGCTCGACGTCCGAGCGGGCGACGCCCAGGCCGCCTATCGGGCGATGCGCGGCGCGCTCGAAGGCCGCGGCATCCGCCCACAGGTCTTCTTCCTCGAGGCGCGGGACGAGATCCTGATCCGGCGATTCTCGGAAACGCGCCACCGCCATCCGCTCGGAGAGGGCCGGGGGGTCGCCGCGGCGATCGCCGAGGAGCGCCAGCTCCTCGACCCGGTCCGCCGGGAGGCGGACGTCGTGCTCGACACGTCGGACCTCCCGCTGCGGGAGCTGCGCGAGCGCCTGTTCACGCGCCTGGGATCGCTGGAACCCGACCGGATGTCGATCGCCCTGCTCAGCTTCGGATTCAAGTTCGGCGTACCGCTCGAGGCCGACCTGGTGTTCGATGCGCGCTTCCTGCGCAATCCCTACTACGAGCCCGAGCTGCGCGACCGGACGGGCCTCACGGACGAGGTCCGGGACTTCGTCCTCGGGCAGCCCGCCGCGCGTCGGTTCCTGGTCCTGCTCGAGGACCTCCTCGCGTTCTCGATCCCCGCGTTTGCCGACGAGGGCAAGAGCCGCCTGACGATCGCCATCGGGTGCACCGGCGGGATGCACCGATCCATCGTGCTGGCCGAGGAGCTCGCCACGTGGATCCGCGAGCACGACCTCGGGCCGTTGACGGTCTTCCACCGCGAGCTCAAGGATCGATGAACCTCCGGCGCTGGCTCCTGCCAGGCATCGGAGTCAAGCGCTGGCTCGGGGTGGTCTTCCTCGGGCTCGTGCTCCTCGCCCTCGCGGTCGCCCATGTCGTGCGCCAGGCGACCGCCGGACTCGAGCCGACCGGGCTTGGAGGGACCCTGCTCGACCTCGCGACCCTCCAGTTCCTGCCCTATGCCCTGCGCGGCCTGATCATCGGGGCGATCGGCGCGGCCCTCGTGGTCGGGGGTGGGATCCGGTTGTTGCGCGCGTTGACCGCGCCGTACCGGCCGATCGACGAGGAGCAGCCGCTCGTGGAGCAGCTCTACCAGAAGCGCCTCCTTGCGCGCGGCCCGCGGGTGGTGGCGATCGGCGGCGGGACCGGGCTGTCGGCATTCCTGCGCGGCATGAAGGAACACACGAGCAACCTCACCGCGATCGTCACGGTCGCCGACGACGGCGGATCGTCGGGGGCGCTGCGGTCGCAGCTCGGGATTCCCCCGGTGGGCGACATCCGGAACTGCATCGCCGCCCTCGCCGACGCGGAGCCGCTCATGAGCGACCTTCTCGGCTACCGGTTCCCGGGCGGGCGGCAGCGCGAGGGCGGTCCGATCGAGACCGAGCCGGGGGGCCTGGGCGGGCACGCGATCGGCAACCTGCTCATCGCGGCGCTCACGGCGGTCGAGGGCGGGGACTTCGAGGAGGCCGTGCGCCGGATGAACCGGGTCCTCGCCGTGCGCGGGCAGGTCGTGCCCGTGTCGCCGATCCCGATCACCCTGAGCGCCCTCACGCGCGACGGCGTGACGGTCGTCGGCCAGTCGTCGGTCATGCGGACGGCCGGGATCGAGCGTGTCTGGATCAGCCCATCGGATGTCGCGGCATCGGCAGACGCGATCGCTGCGATCGCCGAGGCCGACGTCATCGTCCTCGGGCCCGGGAGCCTGTACACCAGCCTGCTGCCGGTGCTGCTCGTGCCCGCCATCCGGGACGCGGTCGCGGCCTCGCCGGCCCTCCGGATCTATGTCTGCAACGTGGCCACCCAGGCGGGGGAGACCTCGGGCTATGACCTCGCAGACCACGTCGAAGCCCTGGTGCGGCACACGACCGACGGCCTCGTGGAGCTGGTCCTGGCCAACGACCGCTTCGACGCCCGGGTCCCGCGCGACTGGGTCGCCGAACCGGTTCGCCTGCGCTGGCCGCCGAACGTCGCCCGCGTGCCCAGGCTCGTGACCGAGGACGTCGTGGCCGCCGGGAACGCCCACCATCACGACCCGGCCCGACTCGCGGCGGCCATCCTCCGCGTGGCGGAGCGCGAGGCGGCCACTCGACGACGCACGGGCATGGCCCGTCCGGCCTGAGCGACGCCCGGTGCTCGACCACGGCCCCAGGGCCCCGATCCTGCCCGGCGTCCGTGACCGGCTCGACTCGTCTCCGCGGCGGCTTGCATGACCTCGACTGATCGCGACCTCGTCACCGCCCTGCGGGCCGAGCTGGCCGCGATCGAGCCGAGCCGGCCCTGCGACCGCGCGGCGGAGCGAGCCGGGCTCGACGGTGGGTCCGCGCTCGTCCGGGACCCGCTGCTCGCCCGGCTCGGCGTTCGCCTCGCGCGTCACGAGCCGCATCTCGAGCCGCGCCGGGACGATGGGCACGCCGAATCGGGCGCCCTGGCGGGCGGCGACTTCCGCTGGGAGGGTGCTCGTGAGCACTGTCGCCTCGCCTACCTGCGCGGTCGCTTCCTCGCCCACGGCTCGCTGAGCCTTGCCGGCGGACGCACCCACCTTGAGTTCGTGGTCGGGACCTCCGAGGCGCCGGTGCTGGCACAGCACCTTGGGGAGGAGGGCATGCCGGCGTCGTGGCGGGTGCGCCGCGGCCGTGGGGTCGTGACCTGGAAGAGCGCCGAGACCGTGAGCCTGTTCCTACGCCGCATCGGCGCCGGGGCGGCGCTGCTGGAGCTCGAGGCTCGGCAGGTCTCCCGCGCCCTGCGCGGCGAGCTCAACCGCGTGCTCAACGCCGAATCAGCGAACCTGCAGCGCTCAGTCGAGGCCGCAGGCCGCCAGCTCGCGGCGATCGATGTCCTCGAGGCGGATGGGCGCCTGGCGGCGCAGCCGTATGCGGTCAGGGTCGCGGCCGCAGCACGGCGCGAGGCCCCCGAGGCCACCCTCACGGATCTCGCGGAACGGGCCGGCCTCCATCGCTCGGCGATCCAGCGCGCCCTCGATCGCATCGAGCGGCTGGCCCAGGATCAACCCGAGGGCGCGCCTCTGGCATGATTCGGGCGATGCGTGACGTGATCATCGCCGGGAACTGGAAGATGCACTCGACGCCCGCCGACGCCGGCGAGCTCGCCGCGCTCATCGCGAGCCGGACCCGTGTCCCCGGCGTGGTGCGCGTGCTCTGTCCGCCGTTCGTGTGCCTGCCGGCCGTGGCAGGCGCCCTGGCCGACGAAGCCGGAGCCGCACCGGATGGGCTCGGCGTGGATGTGGGCGCGCAGAACGTCCATCACGAGGCGGCGGGTGCCCATACGGGTGAGGTGGCGGCATCGATGCTGGCCGGCCTCGCCTCGTGGGTCATCGTGGGGCACTCGGAGCGCCGCCGCGACGCCGGCGAGACGGATGCCCAGATCGCGGCCAAGCTCGCCCGGGCCTGGGATGCGGGCCTGCATCCGATCCTGTGCGTGGGTGAGGTCCTCGAGGAGCGAGAGGCGGGGCGCGCCGACGCGGTCGTCGAGGCCCAGGTCCGCGGCGCGCTGAGCGGCACCGCCGTTCCGCCGAGGCTCCCCGGTGACCGCCCAGCCCTCACGATCGCCTACGAGCCGGTCTGGGCGATCGGGACGGGCCGCAACGCCCGGGGTGCGGATGCGGCGGCGATGGCGGTCACGATCCGCGCCACGCTCGACGCGCTCGGGATCGCCGGCGCGGGTGTCCCGATCCTGTACGGCGGATCCGTGACGTCGGCCAACATCGGCGAGTTCATGGCCGAACCGGAGATCGACGGAGCCCTCGTCGGAGGCGCATCGCTCAAGCCGGACGAGATGGCCGGCATCGTGGCCCGCGCCGGGATCACCGCCGCGGCCCGCGCCGGACGCGCATGAGGCACGGCGCCCGGGACCGAGCGCCGATCACGTCGACCCGCCGGTGACACGCGCCCGTCCACGACCGATCGTGCTCCTCGTGCTCGACGGGTTCGGCATCGGCCGCGACCCGGCGGCCGACGCGGTACGAGCCGCCGCGATGCCCGAATGGCGGTCGCTCCGGGAACGCTGGCCCCACAGCACGCTGCGCGCCTCCGAGGATGCGGTGGGCCTGCCCGCCGGCCAGATGGGCAACTCGGAAGTCGGGCACCTGAACCTCGGTGCCGGCCGGCCGGTGCTCCAGGACCTGCCGCGCATCGATGCCGCGATCGCCGACGGCTCGTTCTTCACGCGACCCGCCCTCGTCGACGCGTGCACGGCGGCGCGGGCCGGATCCGGGCGCCTGTCGGTGGTCAGCCTCGTGGGCCCCGGGGGCGTGCACGCCAACGATCGCCACCTCGTGGCGCTTGCCGAGCTCGCCCGTCGCCACGACGTACCGCAGGTGCGGGTGCATGCACTGCTCGATGGGCGCGACACGCCGCCCCGGTCGGCGCGGGCCTACGTCGAGGACCTCGAAGCGCGCCTCGGTGCCGCCCACGCCGACGCCCGGATCGCGTCGGTGGGGGGTCGCTACTTCGCCATGGACCGAGACAAGCGATGGGACCGGATCGAGGCCGGCTACGACGCGATCGTCCACGGGGTGGGGGAGCATGCCGGGTCGGCCATCGAGGCGATCGACGCCGCCCGAACGCGGGACGAGAACGACGAGTTCGTGCGGCCCACGGTCATCGACGGGGCGGCCGCCCCCCTCGTCGACGGCGAAGTGGTCATCCACGCCAACTTCCGCGCGGATCGCGCACGCCAGCTCACCCACGCCCTGGCCGATGCGTCGTTCGAGGCATTCGACCGGCACAGCCCGGACGGTCGTCCCGCGCCGACGGGGCTCCACGTGACCACGATGACGGAGTACGAGGCCGGGCTTCCGGTGGCCGTCGCGTTCCCGCCGGAGGAAGTGCGCTCGCTCGCCGCCGCCGCATCCGACGCCGGATGGCGCCAGCTCCACGTGGCCGAGACCGAGAAGTACGCCCACGTCACCTACTTCTTCAACGGTGGGCGGGAGGCGCCCTGGCCGGGCGAGGACCGGATCCTCATCCCGAGTCCGAAGGTCGCCACGTACGACCTCGAGCCCGCGATGAGCGCGCAGGGAATCGCCGACGCGATCGTTGCGGCAATCGCGGCCGACGACCACGACCTCGTCGTGGCGAACTTCGCAAATCCCGACATGGTCGGCCATACCGGCGTGTGGGAGGCCACGATCCGGGGCCTCGAGACCGTGGACGCCTGCCTCGGGCGCATCCGAGCGGCACTCGACGCGCGCGACGCCGCCGATCCGCAGGGGCCGGGGACGCTCCTCGCGATCACGGCCGACCACGGCAACGCCGACGAGCTCCGGACGCCGGACGGCCAGCCGGTGACCGCCCACTCGCTCAATCCGGTGCCCCTCCTCATCGCGGGCCGCGCGATGGTGGGCCGCCGCCTCGCCGACGGCGTGCTCGCCGACGTGACGCCGACGCTCCTCGAGCTCTCGGGGCTGCCGGGCTGGGACGGGATCACGGGTCGCTCCCTGCTTCGCTGACCCCGGAGTCGCCTCCCGTCGATGGTCGCCAAGGGTGGCCGGGGGGCCGCCGGGAATCGCCGGGCCTGGCGCCGCCGGCCGCCCCGGATCCCTGTGCTACCATCCGACGCCGTCACCCAGGAGGTCTTGCCCCGTGAATCCCGTCCTGGCCGCGGGCCAGCTCATCGTCTCGGTCGCGCTCGTGTTCGCCGTGCTCCTGCAGGCACGCGGGTCGGGCCTGTCCGGCGCGTTCGGCGGCGATTCCTCGGTCTTCCGCAGCCGTCGCGGGATCGAGCGGCGGCTCTGGCAGTTCACGATCATCCTGCTCGTGCTGTTCGTGCTCTTCTCGCTGGCCTCCTACCTGCTCGATACCAGCGGAGCCTGAGCCCCGCACGCTGACGGGGTCGTCATGCATCTCCGCGATCGCGCGGTCATCGGCATCCTGGCGCTCGCCCTCGTCGCGCTGAGCGGCGCGGTCATCGCGCCGTCCCTCGCACCGTCCGGTCCGGGCGCATCGCCAAACGCGAGCCTGCCCGTCACCAACCCCTATGTCGAGGGGACGGTCGGGACGGCCTCGGCCATCAGTCCCTTTGCGGCCCGCACGCCGGTGGAGCGCGAGGCGACAGCGCTCGTGTTTCGCGGGCTCGTCCGTCTCGGCCCCAACGACACGCTCATCGGCGATCTCGCCGAACGCTGGGAGGTCGACGAGGCCGGCGCTTCGTGGACGTTCCACCTGCGACCGGGACTCGTCTGGCAGGACGGGGTTCCCATCACCGCGGCGGACGTCGTGTTCACCGTGCAGGCGCTCGCGGACCCGAGCTATTCCGGGCCCGGAGCCGCATCCTGGCGAGAGGTCCGGGCAAGTGCAAAGGACCCGCTGACGGTCACCCTCACCCTCACGACGCCGCTCGGTGGGTTCCTCGAGGCAACCACGCAGCCGATCGCCCCGGAGCACCTGCTCGCCAGCATCGCGCCGGCGAACCTGCCGACCGATCCGTTCGGGCAGCGGCCGGTCGGCTCGGGTGCCTTCCGCGTGGCGAGCATCGACTCCTCGCGCATCCTCCTGCTTCCGTCCATCCCGGAACCGACCGATGCGGCCGCCAGCGAGGGACCGCTGAGCTCGACCCCGCCTCCAACCGACTCCCTGGCGACCCCCGCACCCACGCCACCCGGCGGAACGCCCCTGCCGTACCTCAACGGCATCGAGTTCCGGCTCTTCGCGGATCGGGCCGAGCTGCTGACGGCCTGGGCCGCGGGGGACCTCGACGCCGTGACCGGCCTGCCTGCGGACGAAGCAACCACGATCGCCCAGGCGCCCGATGTCACCATCCTGCGGTACCCGACGACCACGCTGCTCGGGGTCATCCTCAACCTCCGGCCCACCCACCCGGAGTTCGCCGACCCGAACGTTCGCCGAGCGCTGCTCCAGGCGATCGATCGCAACGCGATCGTGGCGAATGCCCTGGGCGGATATGCCAGCCGCGCCGAGAGCCTGATTCCACCCACGAGCTGGGCGTTCGACGCCGCGTCCAGCCCCGAGGTGGCCACGGACGTTGCAGCCGCCGAGGCGGCCCTGACCACGGCAGGCTGGACGCGCGCCGACGACGGCTCGTGGATTCCCAAGGGCCACACCGAGCCGCTGGTGGTCGAGCTGCTCAGCCCGACGGAGGAGGCCAATCCCGCGGCGTACGCGGTGGCGGATGCCGTCGCCGCGGACTGGACCTCCTTCGGACTCCGGACGGAGCGCACGGCCCTGCCCGGTGCCGAGCTCGTCGGTGGCCGCCTCAACAACGGCGACTTCAGCGCAGCGGTCGTGGCGACCGGCATCGGGCTCGACCCGGACCTCTACCCGCTCCTCGCGTCGACGCAGGCCGGCATCAGCGGCTCGAACTTCTCGGGCATCCAGGACACCGCCCTCGACGCCCTGCTCGTGGCGGCCCGCAAGCCCGGCTCTGACGCCGACCGAATGGCGGCCTACGCGGCCCTCCAGGCCCGCCTTGCCGCCCAGGCGTACGTCCTCCCGATCGCCTTTCCGGACACCGTGGTGGTGGTCACGAACCGGTTCTCGGGAGCACGGATTCGGGCCCTTGGGGGCCCTGGGGACCGATTCTGGGATGTGCTAACATGGCGCCTCGCCGACGGCCGGTGAGCACCCGTGATCCGGCCCGATGGAACCGCGCCGAGGTGGCGGAACGGCAGACGCGCTAGCTTCAGGAGCTAGTGTCCGCAAGGGCGTAAGGGTTCAAATCCCTTCCTCGGTACCAGTCCACCTCAACCCTCGAGAGATCGTCATCGCGCTCGGCGAAGCACCTGTTGCCCAGGTGGCGGAATTGGTATACGCGTACGTTTGAGGGGCGTATGAGGCAACTCATCCGGGTTCAAGTCCCGGCCTGGGCACCACTTCCCATTCGGCTGCGGCTCGGCTGACCACGCCCGAGACGGACGGGGCCGGTCTCTCCGGGTGCCAGCCCTCGATTCCCGGCACCGTGCCCGCCGGCCGAGTCGGCGTCCGGTCCGCGACCGGCTACCCTGTGCCTCGGGCGGTTAGCTCAGCTGGTCAGAGCGCCTCGCTTACACCGAGGATGTCGGGGGTTCGAGTCCCTCACCGCCCACCACGCAGCGGGGGCGTGTCGCGCCCCCTGCTAGACTCAGGGTCGGCATTCCGATGCGCCCGGGCCATCGCCCCGGTTGGCGCGTCGGCGCATGGAGACGTCGATGGAACCCCTCATCATCATCGCGGTCCTGGTCGTCATCGCGGTCTTCCTGATCGGGATCTACAACGGCATGGTCGCGCGGCGCAACCGCGTGGACGAAGCCCTGTCCCAGATCGAAGTCCAGCTCAAGCGACGCCACGACCTCATCCCGAACCTCGTGAACGCCGTGAAGGGCTACATGGGGTTCGAGCAGAAGGTCCTCACCGACGTGACCGAGGCACGGGCGCGTGCCGTCTCGGCCGGCGCGAAGGGCGTCGCCGAACAGGCCCAGGCGGAGAACGCCCTGACCTCGACGCTGCGATCGCTGTTCGCGGTGGTCGAGAACTACCCGGACCTCAAGGCCAACCAGAACGTCCTCGAGCTCCAGGAGCAGCTGACCACCACCGAGAACCAGATCAGCTTCAGCCGCCAGCACTACAACGCGACCGTCCTCGACTACAACACGTCGATCCAGACGTTCCCGTCGGTGGTCTTCGCGGGCATGTTCGGGTTCACCAAGCGGGACTTCTTCGACGCCGAGCCCGAGGCGGCCGAGGTGCCCAACGTCGACCTGTCCCTGAGCTGACGTCCGGCTGACGGCCGGCGCGGCCAGCCGGGCACGCACTCGCGTCCTCGCGTTCGCCCGGCTGCCGGCGGCCGCCGTCGCCCATCTCGGATCACCGATGGCCTCCTCGAACTTCTTCGCGCAGCAAGCGGCCAACCGCCGGAACTCGCTGTTCCTCGCCCTGGTCGTGGTGCTCCTCCTCGGAGCCCTCGGCTTTGCCATTGGCTACGGGGTCACGGGGTACGTCGAGGGCGGCGTCGGCACGACGATCTTCGCGGTCGTCATCGGCCTGCTGGCCTCGCTCACGAGCTACTTCGCTGGCGACAAGCTCGTCCTCGCGGCCTCCGGGGCGAAGCGCACCGACGAGCAGCACACGCCCCAGCTCATGAACGTGGTCCGCGAGCTCGCGATTGCCGCCAACCTGCCGATGCCCGCGGTGTACCTCATCGACGACACCGCGCCCAACGCCTTCGCGACGGGCCGCGACCCCAAGCACGCCTCCGTGGCCATCACGACCGGACTCCTCCAGAAGCTCGATCGCGAGGAGCTCCAGGGGGTCATCGGGCACGAGCTGTCCCACGTGCGCAACCTCGACATCCGGTTCTCCCTGCTCGTCGGTGTGATGGTCGGGTCGATCGCGCTGCTCTCGGACTTCTTCCTCCGGTTCACGTTCTGGGGCGGGGGACGACGATCGTCCCGGGATCGCGATTCGGGGGGTGGGGGATTGCAGGCGATCATGTTCGTGATCGCCATCGTCCTCGCGGTCCTCGCGCCCATCGCGGCTCGCCTGGTGCAGCTCGCCGTGAGCCGGCAGCGCGAGTACCTCGCCGACGCCTCCTCGGTGGAGCTGACGCGCAACCCGGCGGGCCTCGAGCGCGCGCTTGCCAAGATCGCCTCGGACAAGGAAGTCCTCGAGGTCGCCAACCGCGCGACGCAGCACCTGTACTTCACGAACCCGATCAAGAAGTTCGAGGAGCGCTCGAGCTCCATGTTCTCGACCCACCCGGCCATCGTCGACCGGATCAACCGGCTCCGCGAGCTCACCGGTGAGCGGCCGCTCCAGCCGGGCGACATCCAGGCACTCGCCGGCCTGGACTAGGCGATCGGCGGACCCTGGGGCGCCGCGGGACGCACCAGGCCCGACGGGGGGCCGGCGATTGCTGGCCGTCGAGGGCCCGTGCTATCCTCCGCCACGCCGCGGGGCCCCCAGGGTTCCTGGGTCTGTTCCGGGCCGAGATAGCTCAGTTGGTAGAGCACGCGACTGAAAATCGCGGTGTCGCCAGTTCGAATCTGGCTCTCGGCACCAGCACCGGTTCGCGCAGCTCCGAGCGGAAGTGGCTCAGTTGGTAGAGCATCACCTTGCCAAGGTGAGGGTCGCGGGTTCGAGTCCCGTCTTCCGCTCCATTTCTTTGCCCGCGACGGTGCCGCCGGGCGGTCCTTCGCTCGCGCTCGCGACCGGTGGCGGCGCCCCCCACTCCCAGGACCGTTGTCCGCCGTGCGACCATTGCGGCGGCCCGATGCCCCTTCGTCTAGTGGTAGGACAGCGGACTTTGGATCCGTTGGGCGAGGTTCGAGTCCTCGAGGGGCAGCCAGCACCGGCGTACGCCTTCCACGAGGGCGATCCGGACCGCCCTTCGTCGCCGCCGGACCCCATCGCGCGGCATATGGCAGAATCCGCGGGCTCCCGCCGGCGACGTGGTGAAGTGGCTTAACACGGAGGTCTGCAAAACCTCTATTCAGCGGTTCGAATCCGCTCGTCGCCTCCACTCGCAGCCAGCGAAGGGCCGTCCAGGTGGCGGTCCTTCCAGATTCTCCCCGAGCGCGAATGCCATTCGGCGACCGACAGCGTCAAGTGAGGATGCCGTGACCAGCCCGCAGTCCGATTCGCCCGCCGAGCCCACCGTCGTCCGCCTGGCGGACCTCAGCGCGCCGCCCGAGCAGCAGAGTGCGGCCATCCAGCGGTTGGAGGCGTTTCGCGGGCCGGACCGATGGATCGGCTTTGCCCGGACGACGGAAGGGGAGTGGAGCGGATGGCACCACCACGGGGCCATGGACACCTACTTCTTCGTCCTGACCGGGATCTTCGAGTTCGAGTACGGCGAAGATCGGCGCACCGTTGGGGTCCACGCGGGCGAGTTCGCGCACCTGCCTGCCGGCGTCGTCCATCGTGAACGCACGGTTCCCGGCGCCAACGGCGAGGCCGTCGTCGTGCGGCTCGGGACCGGCCCTGCGGTGATCAACGTCGAGGGCCCGTCCGCGTCCTGATCAGGCATCCGACGACACGTCGGTCGGGGCGCGTTCCGGCGTTCCGTCACCGTCCGCGGTAGCCTCGAGCGATGCAGCGCGGCGTCCCGAAACGACTGGAACCCCTGGACGTACGGATCACCACGACCCTCGCCCGGATCGGGGTCCCGGTCCTCCGCGTCGCCCTCGGCGTCGTGTTCCTCTGGTTCGGCGCGCTGAAGTTCTTCCCGGGCGCGAGCCCCGCGGAGCAGCTCGCGGCGCGGACGATCGAGGTCCTCTCAGGTGGGTTGATCGGACCGTCCGTGTCCCTGCCGGTTCTCGCAGCGTGGGAGAGCCTGATCGGACTCGGCCTGCTGACCGGGCGGTTCCTGCGGGTCACCCTCGCGTTGCTCGCTGCCCAGATGCTCGGCACGCTCACGCCCCTCGTCCTGTTTCCGTCGGAGACATTCACGAGCTTCCCGTTCGCGCCCACCCTTGAGGGCCAGTACATCATCAAGAACCTCGTGCTCGTCGCGGCGGCGATGGTGGTCGGCGCGACCGTGCGCGGCGGCGGGCTCCGGCCGGATCCGGATGTGCCCGGTGCGCCCGGTGGTATGCACTCCACCTCCGGCTCAACCGGCGGCGACGCCCGGGGGACCGTGTAGGCTCTCAGCGCCGGAGTGGCGGAAGGGCAGACGCAGCCGACTTAAAATCGGCCGCCCGTGAGGGCGTAGGAGTTCGAATCTCCTCTCCGGTACCAGCGGTGGCAGCCACGCCGTTCGGGACCCGTGTGCACTCGGACATCGGGCCTGAATTCGTCAGTGCACGACCCAGGTGTCGAATACCTGCAAGGTCTGACTCACCCCCGGATACCCGACGCCGATGGCTCGCCGGCTCCCGTCCGCGAGGTCGAACACGGCGACCCGTTGGGGTCCTCCGCTCGTGACGAAGAGGATCGTTCGACCCTGTGCGTCCACCACCGTGCCCAACAAGTGGATCTCCACCCTCGACACCTCCGGGTGACCGGGATCGCGCCGATCGAGCCCACTCCTGGCCGCCGCGATCATCGCCGCGCAGGACTCGCGGCCGCAGTCGTCCGTCAGCTCGCCGATCGGCCAGGTGTCGATCCTCGGGTCCCCCTGTGCCCCACAGGCGAGGACGTTCCAACCAAGGGCGAGCCCCATGAGGATCGCCCTCGTCATCTTCAAGATCACGCCGCGAGTCTGCCTCGCCCGGCGGCGGCAACGCAACCGTGGCGCGCCCGGGGCGCGCATCCCCGCCGCATGGTCAACCGCGGCCGAAGAGTCCGCCCAGGCCGCGCGGCTTCTTTTCGGCCGGCG
>CAZVDO010000011.1:23658-40224 GCA_964625345.1 uncultured Anaerolinea sp.
GGTCAACCGCGGCCGAAGAGTCCGCCCAGGCCGCGCGGCTTCTTTTCGGCCGGCGCCGTGCCCGCGGTGATGCCGGCGAGACGCCCGCCAAGCACGCGGAGCTGGCCCGCGGCGATCGATCGCGCCGACCCCTCGACCACGGGAATGCCTTCGTTGACGCTCTTGAGGAACGCGAACGAGTCGTAGGGGATCGTGAGCGCGATCTTGGCGCCCAGCGCCTCCTCGATGTCCCGCGGTCGGAGGAGCTCGCGGGCGAAGATCTCGTTGACGACGTAGGTCGTCTCGATGGAGTCGGGGAGCGCCGAGAGCAGGGCCTCGCCGAGGGCATGCACGGCCTTGAGGGCCGGGAATTCCGGGGTCACCACGATGCACAGGTCGGTGGCCCTGCGAATCACCGCCTCGGTTCGGGCATCGAGCGTGGAGCCGGCATCGATGACCACGTACTGGTGGCCCGCAGCGGCGACGTCGATGATCGCGACCGCCGCATCAGCCGTGAGGTCGGACGCCGCTGCCGGGTTCGATGCGGATGCGAGCACCTTGAGGCCGGACCCGTGTCGCTCGAGAGACGTCTCGAGGACGGCGGCATCATGCATCGCCGCCTCGTCGCGGAGGACCTCGGCCACGGTGGCGCGTGGGGTCAGGTTCAGGTGGGTGGCGACCTGGCCGAACTGCTGGTCCATGTCGAGGATCATCACCGTGCCCGGACGCTCCGCAGCCAGCCAGGTCGCCACGTTGACGGCCACGGTCGTGGTACCGACGCCGCCCTTGGGCGAGAAGACCACGATGGTCCGTCGCATGTTCGTGGCCCCGACGACGACGTCGGCGCGGTCGCGGGGGCGCAGGTCTCGGGTGCGCAGAAGCCGCAGCGCCACGGCCTCGATCCGGGCATCGAGCTCGCGCGCGTCGAACGGCCGGGCGACGACGTCGTCCACGCCCGCCTCGAGGAGCTTGATGCGGTCCTCGATGTCGTCGGTCGCGGTCACGCACAGGATGGGCACGCCCGCGAGCGCCGGGACCGTGCGCAGGACGTTCGAGGCGGCGACCATCGTGGCCGCCTCGCCGGTGAGGTCGAGGACGATCACCTCGGGACTCGATGCGGCGCCGGCGGCAACGCCCGCGTCCACGCCGGACGCGGCCGTCACGTCGCGCTCGGCACCCGTCAGCGCCGCGGCGACGGCACCGTCACCGGTGTCGGAGATCAGGAGGATGTGAATCGTGGCCACGAAACTCCCCGGTTGATGGTGATGGCGTCGAACCCGGCGAAATCACCGGCACGGCTGATGAGGATACATCGGCGACCGTGGTAGACTCCGGCCTCACCTTTCGGCTCCGCGACGATCCCGTCAGCGGGGCAAACCCACAGGAAGGAGACCGACGGCCGATGCGCCGCTACGAACTCATGCTCGTGATCCGCCCGGACGCGCCGGATGACCGGATCGCCGCGATCGTCGATCGCACCACCCGCCAGATCACCGCCGACGGCGGATCGATCATCAAGGTTGCCCCGTGGGGCCGCCGTCGACTGGCCTATCCCATCGATCGCAACCGCGAGGGCTCGTACCACATCGTGGTGTTCGAGGGCGCGGCCGAGACGATCGCCGAACTCGAGCGCACGCTCCTCATCACCGAGGAGGTCCTCCGCCATCTCATCGTTCGCCAGGACCGCCCGCTTCGCGGGACGCGCCGCGGCGACGACGCGGATGGCGAGGACGGTGACGACCTCCCGTCGGATGACGACGAGGACGATGAACCGCGCGAGGAGATCGACGAATCCGAGAGCGACGCGGCGCCGGCCGCCATCGACTGAGGAGGCGACGCCATGGCGTTCTGCAAGATCCAGATCGTCGGGAACCTCGGGCGCGACCCTGAGCTGCGCTACACCCCGAACGGCCGCCCGGTGACCGAGTTCAGCGTGGCCGTGAACCAGTCCACCAAGAACGCCCAGACCAACGAATGGGTCGAGGCAACCGATTGGTTCCGCGTCAGCGTGTGGGGCGATCGCGCCGAGCGCGCCGCGGAGAACCTCCGGAAGGGCAGCCGCGTCCTCGTGGACGGCCGGTTCCGGACCCGCGAGTACGAGACCAAGGACGGCCGCAAGGGCGTTTCGCTCGAAATCTCCGCCGACAGCGTCGTCGGCCTCGACAAGCGAGAAGCCGGCGAGGGCCAGTTCAGCGGCGCCCCATCCGGACAGGCACCCTCGTCGCCCAGGTCCGGCGGCTTCGACGACACCGAGATCGACGAGCTGCCGTTCTGACCCCCTCCACCGAACACTGACCACCCGGACGCGCCCGGACACGGGCGCCCAAGGAGACCACCTGCATGCCTCCCGCCCCACGCTCCCGCAAGCGCGACGACTTCTACCGCGATCGACGCCGCCGCAAGGTCTGCACCTTCTGTGCCGACAAGACGGCGCAGATCGACTACAAGGAGGTCAACCGCCTCCGCCGCTTCCTCTCGGAGCGGGCCAAGATCGAACCGCGGCGCAAGACCGGCACCTGTGCCGGGCACCAGCGCGAGCTGGCGGTCGCGCTCAAGCGAGCTCGTCACGTGGCGCTGCTGCCGTACGCGCCGCAGCACCTCCGGCCCTAGTCGCGTCCCGCTGAAGGCGCTCGGTCCGCGCTCCGCCGCCAGGGCCGCGGATCCGGCCTGATGGAGGTCGGACTGCTCCTGGTCGTCGGCGGGTTCGGGGCCGGCGTCTTCGGGTCCCTCCTCGGGCTCGGTGGCGGGATCCTCATCGTCCCGCTGCTCACCCTCGGCTTCGGCCTTCCGCTTCGCGAGGCCGTCGGCGTGTCCCTGGTCTGCGTGATCGTGACGAGTGGGGCCTCGGCCGGTCATTACCTCGAGCAGCGTGTCGCCAACCTGCGCCTCGGCATGGTCCTCGAGTTGTTCACGGCGACCGGGGCGATCATCGGCGGCCTGATCGCGTTTCTCCTCGATGAGCGGATCCTGTCCGGCCTGTTCGCCGTGCTCCTGCTGTACGTGGCCGCGTCGATGTTCCGGCGCCGGCCGGAGCAGGCGGCGGAGCCCGCGCAGCCGGGGGCGACGCTCGAGCCGGGAGCGCCGACGGCGTCGCGGATGGACGCGTTCCTCAGCGCGCTGGCGGGCCCCGGCCAGGTGCTCCATCGCCCGGTCGCGGGTGTCGTCGGGAGCGTGGCCGCCGGCATCGTCTCGGCGCTCCTCGGGATCGGCGGCGGGCTCGTCAAGGTGCCGGTGATGCACCTGATCCTCGGCGTGCCCCTCCGGGTCGCCACGGCGACGAGCAACCTGATGATCGGGATCACCGCGTCCACGAGCGCGTTCATCTACCTCATCCGCGGCGGCATCGACCCCTATGCCACCGGGCCGACGGCGATCGGGGTGTTCCTGGGGGCGACCGTGGGATCGCGGGTCGCCCATCGGGTCGACGTCCGATGGTTGCGGATCCTCTTCGTGGCGGTGCTCCTGTATACGGCCTACGAGATGGTCCGGAAGGCCATCGCGCTGCCATGACGGCACCACGTCCATCCCTCGAATCCCGGATCGGCCGGCTCCTGACCGTCGGCACGTACGCCTCGATGGCGCTCGTCGGCGTCGGCACCTTCCTCATGGCCGCGAACGGAACCTCGCCCCTCGCGACGGCACCGTCTCTCGACGTCGGACGGATCGCCGTCGACATTGCGGCGCTGCGGCCGGCGGGCTTCCTGTGGCTGGGCCTCCTGATCCTCCTGGTCACGCCGTCGGCGCGCGTCGCCGCGGGGCTGGTGGGCTACCTGCGCGCCGGCGAGCGCGAAATGGCCGCCGTCGCGGTCCTTATCCTCCTGGTCATCGCGACCGGGGTCATGCTGGGCACCAGCGGGAGCTGAAACGTGGAGCAACTCGGGATCCTCGCCATTTCGTTCGTGATCATCCTGCTCGGCGCGGAGCTCTTCACGAACGGGATCGAGTGGTTCGGGCGCAAGCTGGAGCTCGCGGAAGGCGCCGTGGGTTCCGTGCTCGCTGCCGTCGGTACCGCGCTCCCGGAAACGATGATCCCGATCATCGCCATCCTCTTCGCGTCGGGCGAGAGCACCCACGCCGTGGGCGTCGGCGCGATCCTGGGCGCGCCGTTCATGCTCGCGACGCTTGCGATGTTCGTCACCGGTGTCGCCGTCATGACCCAGGCCAGGCGTCGCCCGTCCGGAGACCTGATGCCCGTCGACGTGGGCGTCATCGGCGCGGACGTCCGGGCCTTCGCCGTGGCGTACGCGGTGGCCATCGGCGCGGCACTGCTCCCGGTCGAACCCACCTGGCCGAAGCTCGTGGTCGCGGCGGCGCTGCTGGTCCTCTACGGCCGGTACGTCAAGCGCCACTTCGCGGCGGAGGCTGAGGCCGAGGGTGGCGAGCTCGCCCCGCTCCGGTTCGGCCGCCTCGATCGCGGCCAGCCGCGCCATGAAGCGCCCCGCCTGCGGGTGGTGAACCTGCAGGTCATCGCGGCGCTCGGCCTCATCGTGCTCGGCGCCACCGCGTTCGTTGGGGCCGTGGAGCAGGTTGCCCACGCGATCGGCGTCGACGAGGTCCTGCTTGCCCTCGTCATCGCCCCGATCGCGACCGAGCTCCCGGAGAAGTTCAACTCGATCATCTGGGTCCGGCAGGGCAAGGACACGCTCGCGATCGGCAATATCACCGGCGCCATGGTGTTCCAGGCGTGTATTCCGACCATCGTGGCCCTGGTGTTCGCCCCGACGAGCTGGGTGGCGGGCCCCGGGACCTACACGGCCTTCGCGTCGGCCGGGATCGCCTTCCTCGCGAGCGCCGTGATCTTCATCCCCATGGTGCGCCGGGGGGCGCTCCACGGGCGTGGGCTCCTGGTCGGCGGCGTGTTCTATGTGGCCTACCTGGCGCTCGTCATCGCGGTCGTGATGAACTCCGGCTCAGGAGCGGCCGCCGCCTGACCGGGCGCCGGAGCCTGCACGCGGATCGCGGGCGGCCCGGGCCGCATCCGCGGACACACGCTCCAGGCCCACTCCCGCGGGCATGCGAAAGTGCCGCGCTATACTCGGGCCCACCCTCCACGGTCGATTCCGCGGCCGGTCCGCGAACCAGGAGCCAACCCGCATGCTGACCGAGAACGCACCTTCCGACACGGCGCCGGAGGCGGCGCCCACTGCCCCCGCCCCCGCGCTCGACGACCTCATCTGCTACTTCGAGGGCGACTTCGTCCCGATGCGCGACGCCCGGGTCAGCATCATGACCCACGCGTTCATGTACGGAACGGCGGTCTTCGAGGGCATCCGGGCCTACTGGAACCCGGAGCAGCAGACCCTCTACGGCCTGTTCCTCCGCGAGCACATGGAGCGGATCCGGCGGAACGCGGGGATCCTCATGATGCAGGACCTCCCGAGCGCGGACGAACTCGTGGCGCTCGCCATCGAGACGGTCCGCCGGAACGGCCTGAAGGAGGACCTCTACGTCCGGCCTTCCTACTACAAGTCGACCCGTGCGATCGGCGTCCGCCTCCACCATCTCGAGCACCAGCTGTACATCATCGTGGTGCCGTTCGGGAACTACATCGACGTGGACCAGGGCGTTCGCCTGATGACCTCGTCGTGGCGGCGCAACGCCGACGAGGCCCTGCCGGCGCGGGGCAAGATCGTGGGCGGCTACGTGAACATGGCCTTCCAGAAGAGCGAGGCCGAGCTCAATGGCTACGACGAGGCGCTCGTGCTGACGGCCGACGGCCACGCCTCCGAGGCGTCGGCGGCCAACATGTTCGTGGTCCGCGACGGCGTCATGCTCACGCCTCCGGTCAACGACGACATCCTCGAGGGCGTGACGCGGCGCGCCATGCTCGAGCTGGCCGCGCACCTGGAGATCCCGGTCGAGATCCGCTCGATCGATCGCTCGGAGATCTACGTCGCCGACGAGATGTTCCTGTGCGGCACCGGCGTGCAGATCTCGCCGGTGGTGGAGCTCGACCATCGGCCGGTCGGCAACGGAACGGTCGGCCCGATCTCGCGGCGCATCCGCGACGCGTACTTCGATGCGGTCAGGGGGCGCACGCCTGCGTTCCGGCACTGGGTGACGCCGATCCCCACGGGTGGCTGAAACCACGGCGACGCCGCCGGCCGGCGTTGCGCCGACCCGCGCCCGCACCGTCCAGCGCCTGCTGGAGATCGTCCCCGGAGTCATCACCTGGAGCCTGATCATCGGCTCCGTGGGGCTGTCCTTCCGGTGGCCGGAAGTCGTGGCCTGGTTCGTCCTGACGTTCGACGTCTACTGGCTGTACAAGGCCGTGATGCTGACCGGCAGCGTCGTGGCGGCCTTCCTCCAGATCCGGCGGACGGTGGAGGTCGACTGGCGGACCAGGACGTTCGCACTCCGCGACATCGCCGGGCGCCTGGCTCGCCTTGAGGCCCTCGTGCCCGACGTCCGGGCTCGTATCGAGGCGCTCGAGGCCCAGGGCAACGGCGCGGCGGCGCGCGGAGGTCGGCGCGAGCTGGCCCGGCTGATCGCCGAGCGCAAGGAGCTCCTGCGACTCCTCGCCCGGAGCGGGGTCGCGATTCCGGATCCCGACCGGCTCTGGCACGTGGCGCTCGTCCCCACGTACACGGAGCCGTACGAGAAGCTCGAGGCCACGGTGCGGGCGCTCGCGGAATCGGACTGGCCGGCCAGTCGCAAGATGGTCGCGATCATCACCCGGGAGACGGACCACGGCGGGCGCGCGAACGTGGCGCGCCTGCGCGAGGCGTTCGGCGACCAGTTCCTGCACTTCTTCCACATCCTCGACCCGCTCGAGCCCGGGATCGTCATCGGCAAGAGCAGCGCCATGGCCTACGGCGGGCGCTGGCTCTACGAGGAGCTGGCCCGGCTCGGGTTCGACCCGCGGGAGGTCATCGTCACGGACCTCGATTCGGACTACCGCGTCCATCGGGGCTACTTCGGCTACCTGAGCTGGACGTTCCTCACGGATCCCGACCGACTCCGGCGGCTGTACCAGCCGGTGCCGATGTTCCACAACAACATGTGGGACGTGCCGCTCGCCGTCCGCCTCGTGGCCATCGGCGCCACCCACGTCCAGATGTGGCGGTCCCTCACGCCCGAGCGGCTCATCAGCTTCTCGAGCTACTCGGTGAGCCTGCAGACGATCCACGAGGTCGATTACTGGGCGACCGACGCGATCCCCGAGGACAGCCGGTTCTACTGGAAGGCCTTCTTCCGGTACAGCGGCGAGTTCCACTCGGTGCCGCTGTTCATGCCGATCTACGGCGACGCCGTCCGTGCCCGGTCCTATCCGCGGACGCTCGTCCAGCAGTACACCCAGATCCGCCGCTGGGCCTGGGGCGTGACCGACATCCCGTACTACATCAGGAACGCGTTCGCCCACTCCGAGATCCCGCGCCTGACCCGCGTCCACCGCCTCGTGGACCTGTGGCTCGACCACCTCAACTGGGCGATCGCACCGTTCGTGATCATCTTCGGCTCCAACCTGCCGCTCATCCTCAACCGGTCCTTCGCCCAGACCACGCTCGGGCAGAACCTGCCGCTCTATGCGTCGTGGCTCCTGACGGGCGCGTTCGCGTGCCTCGTGGTGCTCATGTACGTGGAGGAGCGAATCGCGCCGCCGCGGCCGGCGAGCTGGGGGGTCCTGCGCCAGGCCGTCTCCCGCGTCCAGTGGCTCTTCCTGCCGTTCGTCGGCCTGCTGTTCTCCAACCTGCCGGCCCTCGATGCCCAGACGCGCCTGATGACCGGCCGGTACCTGGAGTACCGCGTCACCGAGAAGGCATAGGTCGGGTCGCGGCGTCGAGCGGTCTGGCCGCCAGCCCAGCCGGCGGGCCCGCATCGCCACGGCGCGCTTCGTCGCCGCCGAGCACGCGCCCCAGCGGACAAGCGAAGATCAGAAGATTGGCGGTGGCGTGAGCGCCGGCGTCGCGCCGCCCGTGATGATCACGACGCTCGCTCCCACGGACGGGTCGTTGACCAGCTCGGCCTTCACGCCCAGGAGCGCCTCGAGCGTCGAAACCGTCAGCGGCGCGCCCACTTCGGCCCCGTTGTAGACCCGCAGGGTCGTGGTCGGGAGGCCGGAGACATCGGGCTTCGTGGGCGGCGCTGAGGCGGCCATGCCCAGGAACTCGAGATAGCGCGCGAGGTCCGCGGCTGCCGTGGCGTCCTTCGCGCCGTTCAGCACCCATACGGTGGCCGATTCGGCGGCGAGCTGTTCACGCGCCGTGGCGGCGCCCCCGTCGTCGACGAAGGCGTTCTGGACCGCGGCCCGGATCCGGTCCACCTTGGGCACGATGATGTAGCCGCGCGGGCTGCTCAGGTGCTCGGTCTGGTAGAACGGCGGCGTGAAGATGTAGGACCGCAGGCTTCGGGCCGTGATGTCCTGGGCGAGGCCGAAGAGCTGGGGCAGGATCTCGCGCGGGATGTCCGTCCGGACGGACGAGGCGAGTGCCGCGGCCAGCTCGTCGATGTGCGGCAGGACCCGCGCCACGTCCGTCTGCTGCCGAAGCGAGAGCAGCACGCGCTGCTGGCGCGCGCCGCGGTCGAAGTCGGTGGACCCGTGCCGTGACCGCGCGTACACGAGCGCCTCCGCGCCCGACATGTGCTGCATGCCCGAGGCGATGTAGACGCGCTCGAGCGCACCCGTGTCGCCCGGGAAGTGATCGTCGACGACCGGCACCTGGACGTTGACCGTGACGCCGCCGAGCGCATCGACGATGCGCTTGAAGCCGTCGAAGTTGACCTCGACGTAGTACTTGATCTCGATCCCGTACAGCTCGCCGAGGATCGCCTTGAGCCCGTTGTAGCCGCGCGTGGCGTTGGACCCGGGGAACAGGTCCGCCTTGTTGCGCACCGCGACGAACCAGGAGTTGATCTTGCCCGCGTAGACGGATCCGAAGACCTTGCGGGCCGGGCCCTGCGGGATCGGCACGTCCACGGTGTCCCGGGGCAGCTGGAACATCGCGACCTGCCTGGTCACCGGGTCGATCGACACCGTGATCATCGTGTCGGTGTTGTGGCCGCCGCCCTGCTCGTCGGCGCCGATCAGCAGGATGTTCAGGCGCTCGGTGCCGTTCCACGGCGGCACGCTCACGGAGGGCAGCGGCGTCCCGACCGGGGTCGGTTCCGGCGTGGCCGGCGTCTCGGACGCCGAGGGGCTCGGGCCTCCGCTGGATTCGGGGCCGCAGTGGGTGGCCTCCGGGTCGAAGATGCAGGCCGCCGTCGAGGCGACGAGGAGGTCGTAGCGCGCGATGGCGAGGTGGACGCCGCTCATGACGACGAGGACGGCGGCCAGCCCGATCACGGGCAGGACCGGCGTCGTCCCGCCGCCGCGACGGACCGGGCCGACCGGGCCGGCCATCCAGCGGGCGACGCGCCAGGCATCGACGATCGCCGCGGCTCGATATGCGAGCGCGACGAGGTTGATCACGAACACGAGCGTGAGGAACCAGTCCTGGATCGCGAGCCCGGCGAGGTCGAAGACGTCGAGCCGGATGAGGATCCCGGCAGCGAGCGCGCCGAGCAGGATCGGCGGCGCCGCGAACCCGAGCGCGCGCCGGCCGACGCCGAGGTAGGCATGGCCGAGGCCGGGGAAGAGGAGGGACAGGAACGCGGCGACGAAGGCAGACCGTCGGCGCGGGCGTACCTCGTGCGCTGACTGCATCGCGGGTAGGATACTCGGACCCGATCACGATCGCGGTCGAGGGAATCGACGGCCGCGCGGCACCCCGTGCCGGCGAGCCAGCAGCAGAGGACAGCTTGTTCCGACCGGTACCCACGCGCCCCGATCTCGTGGCGCAGGAACACGAGACACTCGCCTTCTGGCGGGAGCGCGGGACGTTCGCGGCACTCCGCGCCCAGAACGCGGGCGGACCGCGCTGGAGCTTCCTGGACGGCCCGATCACGGCCAACAACCCGATGGGCGTCCACCATGGCTGGGGCCGGACCTACAAGGACCTCTTCCAGCGCTACCATGCCATGCTCGGCGAGGCCCAGCGCTGGCAGAACGGGTTCGACTGCCAGGGCCTGTGGGTCGAGGTCAACGTCGAGCGCGACCTCGGGTTCACCTCCAAGCGCGACATCGAGGCCCACGGGATCGCCGAGTTCGTGAGCCTCTGCAAGCAGCGCGTCCTCACGTTCGCCGCCCGCCAGACCGAGCAGTCGATCCGCCTCGGGTACTGGATGGACTGGAACGATCCCGAGGAGCTCCACCGGCTCCGGGACCTCCTCGCGGCCGATCCCGGCCAGGTGATCACGGTCGAGGGCCCGGACGGGCCGGTGACCGACACGGTCGAGATGATCGTCGGGCGGCTGGGCATGCCCGAGCTGGGCGGAAGCTACTTCACCTTCAGCAACGAGAACAACGACCTCATCTGGGGGTTCCTCGCGGAGTGCCACCGACGGGGCTGGATCTATAAGGGCCACGACACGATGCCCTGGTGCGCCCGGTGCGGCACGGGCATCAGCCAGCACGAGATGACCGAGGGCTACCAGGACCGCGACGATCCCGGCCTCACCGTCCGGTTCCCGCTCCTGGACCGCCCCGGCGAATCGCTGCTCGTGTGGACCACCACGCCGTGGACGCTCACGTCGAATGTCGCGGCGGCCGTCGGGCCGGACCTGCGCTACGTGCAGGTCCGCCACGCCGACGGCGTCTTCTGGCTCGGGAAGGGCACGCTCCGGACGGTTCTCGACGGCCCGGTCGAGGTGCTCGACGAACGGCCGGGCAGCGAACTGGTGGGGTGGCGTTACGGCGGCCCGTTCGACGACCTGCCGGCGGTGACCGCCGCCTTCGCGAAGGGCACGCGCGATGATGCCGGCACGCCGTACGAGCACCGCGTCGTGCCCTGGACCGAGGTCGGCGAGGACGAGGGCACAGGGATCGTCCACATCGCGCCCGGCTGCGGGGCCGAGGACTACGTGCTCGGCAAGGAGCTCGGCCTCCCGATCATCGCCCCGCTCGATGAATCCGGCATCTTCCTCGACGGCTTCGGTTCACTCAGCGGCCGCGACGTCCGCGACGTCACCGAACCGATCGTCGAGCACCTCCGGCGCGAGGGCCGGTTCCAGAAGCTCGAGACGTATCGGCACCGCTACCCGCACTGCTGGCGCTGCGGGACCGCCCTTGTCTTCCGCCTGGTGGACGAGTGGTACATCAGCATGGGCGAGGTCTACGACCAGCCGCGCGAGACCCTCACGAAGGAGCAGGTCGACCGGAGCCTCCGGTACCAGATCATGGAGGTCGTGGACCAGATCCGCTGGATTCCGGGCTTCGGGTACGAACGGGAGCTGGACTGGCTCCTGAACATGCACGACTGGATGATCAGCAAGAAGCGCTACTGGGGCCTGGCGCTGCCGATCTACGAGTGCCGGTCCTGCGGCACGTTCGACGTCATCGGCGGTCGCGCGGAGCTCGGGCAGCGGGCTGTCCGCGGCTGGGACGCCTTCGAGGGCCACACGCCCCATCGGCCCTTCGTGGACGAGGTCCGAATCGCCTGCTCCTCGTGCGGGGCCGAGGTCCAGCGGATCCCGGACGTGGGCAATCCGTGGCTCGATGCGGGGATCGTGCCGTTCTCGACGCTCCACTTCCGGGAGGACCCGGCCTACTGGGCCCAGTGGTTCCCGGCCGACTTCATCACCGAGAGCTTCCCCGGCCAGTTCCGGAACTGGTTCTACGCCATGCTCGCGATGTCGACCGTGCTCCGGCGTGAGCCGCCGTTCAGGACGATCTTCGGCTACGCCACGCTCTTCGGCGAGGACGGGCGGCCGATGCACAAGAGCTGGGGCAACGCGATCGAGTTCGACGAGGCGGCCGAGCGCATGGGCGTCGACGTCATGCGCTGGCTGTACATGTCCGCCCGGCCCGATGACAACATCCTGTTCGGCTGGCACGCGGCGGACGAGACGCGGCGCCGATTGCTCGTGCTCTGGAACGTCTACAGCTTCTTCGTCACGTACGCCCGCCTGTCCGGCTGGGACCCCGATGCCGGGGTCGTGCCGGTGGCGGAGCGTCCGGCCATGGATCGATGGATCCTGTCGCGCGCCGCGGGCACGGCCGCCGCGGCCGACGAGCGGTACGCGGACTTCGACGCAATGGGCGCGACGCGGGCGATCGATGCCTTCATCGAGGACCTCTCGACGTGGTACCTGCGGCTCAGCCGCCGCCGCTTCTCCCGGGGCCAGGGTGCCGACCGGGATGCGGCCTTCGCCACGTTGCATGCCGGCCTCGTCGCCTTCGCCCGCATGGCGGCGCCGATCATCCCGTTCCTCTCGGAGGAGCTCTGGCGCAACCTCGCCGGCGAGCGAGCAGGGGAGCCCCACTCGGTGCACCTCACCTCGTTCCCGGCCGCGGAGCTCGCGCCGTTGCGCGACGAGGAGCTCGAGGCGGGCATGGCCACCGTCCGGCGCGCCGTCGACCTCGCCCGGACCCTCCGCGGCACCGCGGGGCTCAAGGTCCGCCAGCCCCTTGCCCGGATGTGGATCGCCCTGCCCGGGCGGGACACCATGGCCCTGGACGAGCTCCTTGCGCTCGCGGCCGAGGAGCTCAACGTCAAGCAGGTCGAGGTCCTCGGGGACGACAGCGGCCTCGTGGACCGGCGAGTCAAGGTCCTGCTGCCCAAGGTGGGAAAGCGCCTCGGCTCGGCGATCCCGGCCGTGATGGCGGCCGCGCGCGACGGGGCCGCCGAGATCCACCCGGATGGGTCGGTGACGCTCGCCGGCGTCGACCTGGCCGCCGACGAAGTCGAGATCCTGGCCACGCCCCGGCCGGGCACGGTCGTGGCGGCCGACGACGGGCTCGTCGTGGTGCTCGACACGGCACTGACCGACGACCTTCGGGCCGAGGGCGACGCCCGGGAGCTCCAGCGGGCGATCCAGGACCTGCGCCGCGAGGCGGGCCTCGAGCTCGACGACCGGATCGCCCTGCATGTCTCGGGGCTGGCGCCGGCCGTCGCGCCCTACCTGCCGGCGGTCGCGGCCGACACCCTCGCCACGCTCGCGGACGCCGCGCCCGGTGGCGCGAGTCGTGGGCGGGTCGAGCTGGAATCCGGCCCGGTGGAGATCGCGATCTCGCGCGTCTCGAGCGAGCGGGCCGCCGCCGACGGACCATCGCCCGCATGAGCCTCGGTGCCGCGCGCAGGCCGCTGTGGGCACCGTTCGTCCTGCTCGTCCTCGCGGTGGTCGTCATCGACCAGCTCACGAAGGCCTGGATCGTCACGCAGCTGGCCGACGGTCGGGTGGTCCACCTCGTCGGGGACTGGGTGCGCCTCGTCTACAGTCGCAATGACGGGGCCCTGTTCGGCCTGTTCCGGGGCCAGGTGCTCGTCTTCGGCCTGTTGAGCCTGGTGGTGATCGGGTTCCTCGTGCGGCTCCATGCCCGGTCCGGCCGGTCGCCGTACATGACCGTCACGATCGGGCTGCTGCTCGGCGGCGCGATCGGCAACGCCCTGGACCGGTTCCGGCTCGGGCACGTGGTCGACTTCGTCGACGGCGGCGTCGGCGGCCTGCGGTTCTACACCTTCAACGTGGCCGATGCCTGCATCAGCACCGCGATCGTGCTCCTCCTCGCGCTCGTCGTGTGGCCCTCGCTCGCCGGTCCGCAGGCGAACGGGCAGGGGGGCGTGGATGGCTGAGCGGGAGCCGGGCGCTGCCGGGGTCCACGTGCTCACGGTCGGTGCCGACACCAAGGCCACCCGGGTGGACCGCTACGTGGCGGATCGCACGGGCCTGTCGCGGAGCCATGTCCAGAAGCTCATCTCCGAGGGTCGGCTCACGAGCGGCGATCGACCGCTGCGGGCCAATGCCCTCGTCGATGCCGGGGCCGAGCTGCGCCTCGACGTTCCCGAACCCGTCGCGGCCGACCCCCAGGCCCAGCCCGAGATCGTGCTGGACGTCGTGTACGAGGACGAGGACCTGCTGATCGTCAACAAGCCCGCGGGGCTCGTCGTCCACCCGGCGCCGGGCCACGCCGATGGGACACTCGTGAACGCGTTGCTCGCCCACGGCGGACCCGAGGCCTTCGGAGGGATCGCCGGCGTCCGCCGGCCGGGCATCGTCCATCGTCTCGACCGCGCCACGAGCGGGCTGATCATGGTCGCCCGCAACGACCGGGCCCAGCACTCGCTCATGGCCCAGCTCAAGGCGCGCCGGATCAAGAAGACCTATCAGGCGCTGGTGCAGGGCTCCGTGTCAGCGGCCGTGGGGCGAATCGAGGCGCCCATCGGGCGAGATCCGCGCCATCGGATGCGGATGGGGGTCGTCGCCGACGGCCGCCCGGCCGTCACCGGGTATCGCGTGTCCGAGCGGTTCCCCGCCTGGACGTTGCTGGAGCTCGACCTCGTGACCGGGCGCACCCACCAGATCCGCGTTCACCTCGACGCGATCGGGCACCCCGTGGCCGGGGACCCGCTGTATGGCACGGGCACCTCGCGGCGCGGCCCGGACGGGCTCGACCGGCTCTTCCTCCACGCGTGGCGCCTCGAATTGACGTCGCCGTCGCGCGGCGACCTCATCCGGGCGACCGCCCCGTTGCCGCCGGACCTCGACGCGGTGCTCGAGCGCCTTCGCGGAGTCCGGCCGTGAGCGGCACGCGCCCCGGGAACGCGAGCACGAAGCGCACGCGTCCGCCCACGTGGCGAACGGTCGCGGGCGCACCGGGCGCGATGCTCGTCATCGTGTCGGGACCTTCGGGCGTCGGCAAGGACAGCGTCATCGACGTCCTCCGTGCGAGCACGTTCGGGAGCGCGTACGACTACGTGGTCACCTGCACGACCCGTCCCCGACGGCCGTACGAGGTCGAGGGCGTCCACTACCGCTTCCTCACCCCCGCCGGCTTCGAGGCGATGCGCCGGGCCGGCGAGTTCCTCGAGGCCAACCACGTCCACGAGCACTGGTACGGCACGCCGCGCGATTCGGTCCGCGCCGCGCTGGGGGCCGGCCGCGACGTCATCCTCAAGATCGACGTCCAGGGTGCCGCGGAAGTCAAGGGCCAGGTCCCGGATGCCCTCCTGGTGTTCCTCGTCCCGCCGTCGCTCGAGGACCTCTTCCGTCGGCTGCGCACGCGGGCCACGGAGAGCGCCGACGAGCTCGACGTACGCCAGCGCAACGCCGCCCTTGAGCTCGCCCGCCAGGACGACTACGACCACGTCGTGGTGAATGAGACCGGGCAGATCGAGCGGACGGCCCTCCAGATCCACGAGATCATCGCCGCCGAGAAGGCCGCGCACCCGGGCCGCCGGACCCGCGTCTGACCCGCGAGATGGGCCAGCTCCCCCTCGGGCAGGACGCGGGCGTCGGCGAGGGGCCGCCCTCGGGCTCCGGCGGGGAGCCGCCCGCGGGTCCCCGCGAGGTTGGGCCTGACGCCGGGCGATACGTGGCGGTGGCCATCGACGCTGCCGGCGCCGCCGGCGACCACCCGTTCACCTACCACGTCCCCGCGGCCCTGGAGCCCCTCGAGCGTGGCGAGGCGGTGCTCGTGGACTTCGGCCGGCGCCAGGCCCTCGGCATCGTCCTCGGTCCCGGGGAGCCCCCGCCGGGCGTCGAGGTCAAGGCCGTCGCGGACCGGGTGCGTGCCGACGGCCCGTTGCTGCCGCCGCTCGCCATGGACCTCGCCGCGGCGATTGCCGAGACCTACGTCGCCCCACCCGCGCTCGTCCTGCGGGCGATGCTCCCGCCCGGCCTCCTGGAGCGCCTCGAGCTCGTGGCGGAGCGGCGGCCCGATGACGCCCTGGCGCCGCGGCCGTTCGGGCCCGCAGCATCGCCGCAGCCGCCGGCGTCGGCCGACCTCGCGCTCCTGGAGCAGCTCGATGCCGGCCCGAAGCCCGTTCGGCGCCTCTCCAGCCCCGAGGGGAGGGCGGGCCTCCTGCGCCGCCTCCGCAGCCTGGCAGGCGCGGGGCTCGTGGACCTCGACTGGACACTGCTCGACGCCGGCGCACGCCCGCGGTTCCTGCGCCTCGTCCACCTCGTCGAGCCGGCACCGGAGGGTGCGTCGCGGGGCCTCGGTCCCCGGCAACGCGCGGCCCTCGAAGAGCTGGCCGTCGCGGGCGCGGCCGGGATCCCCGCCCCCACGGTTGCGGAACGCCACGGGGGTGCAGTGGTCTCGTCGTTGCGGGAACGCGGACTGGCCAGGGTCACGGTCGTCGAGGCACCGCGAGCGCCGCTCGCCTCGCGGCCTCCGGGGATGCGCGGAGGACGCCCACCGTCGAGTGACCTCATGCCGGCGCAGTCCGAGGCGCTGGCGGCGATCGTCAGGGCGATCGAGGAGCGCGACCCCACGCCACTCCTGCTCGACGGGGTCACCGGCGGGGGGAAGACCGCGATCTACGTCGAGGCGATCCAGGCCGCCGTGGCGGCCGGCCGACCGACGCTCCTGCTCGTCCCCGAGGTGGCACTGGCGCTGCCGCTCGTGGACCGCCTTCGGGCCGACCTCGAGATCAGCGTGGCCATGCTCCACAGCGGACTCTCGGATGGCGAGCGGGCCGACGAATGGCGGCGCATCCGGACCGGCGCTGTTGACGTGGTTGTCGGAACCCGGCTCGCCGTCCTCGCGCCGCTCGCCGATGTCGGGCTCGTCATCGTCGACGAGGAACATGACCCGGCCTACAAGAGCGA
>CAZVDO010000011.1:40324-43947 GCA_964625345.1 uncultured Anaerolinea sp.
GCGCTCGACCGGTCGGCAGGGGACCAGGCCATCCTCGTCATCAATCGACGCGGGTCCGCGTCCGTCGTCCTGTGTCGCGACTGCGGTGCCGTGCAGGCCTGCCCCGAGTGCACCCGGCCGCTCGTGTATCACCAGGCCGGCGGGACGCTGCGCTGCCATCACTGCGGACGGGCGACGCCCCTCGCCACGCGGTGCCCCGCATGCGGCTCGGCCCGGATCCGCTACCTCGGTGGCGGAACGGAGCGGCTCGAGCGCGAGGTGCGGGACCGATTCCCGGGCCTGCGCGTGGCTCGCCTCGATCGCGACGTTGTCGAGCGGCGTGGCGCCGCGGCACGCGTGCTCGACGACCTGTCCGCCGGCCGGATCGACGTGCTCGTCGGCACAAGCCTCGTCACGAAGGCCCTGGACGTGCCCAGCGTCACGCTCGTCGGGATCGTCTCGGCCGATGTCGCGCTCAACCTGCCCGACGAGCGGGCCGCGGAGCGGACGTACCAGTTCCTGGCCCAGGCCGTCGGCCGGGCCGGGCGAGGCGAGCGCGCGGGCCGGGCGGTGATCCAGACGTACCAGCCCGATCATCCGGCCGTCACGGCCGTGGCCGGCTCGCGACCGGACGCGTTCTACGACGCCGAGCTCGCGCTGCGCCGCCGCTTCGGATCGCCGCCGTTCGGGCGGCTGATCAAGCTCACCGTGGCGCTGCCCGATCGGGACGCCGCCGAGGCGGCGGGTTTGGCCCTCGCCGATCGTCTTCGGGCCGCTGCAGCGTCCCGCGGCTCCGACGTGACCGTGGCGGGCCCGGCCCCGGCCTTCATCGCGCGCCGGGCCGACCGCTGGCGCTTCCATGTCGTGCTCCGCGGCACGGAGCCGCGAACCATCCTGGCCGACCCGCCGGGCTCGCCGTGGTCGATCGACGTCGACCCCGAGAGCCTGCTCTGAGCGCGCGGCACGGGGCTGCCGGCGAGCGGCGAATCCCCGCGAAATCGGCATTCGGGGGACAATGGCGGGGCGCACGGCCGGCCCCGACCGCCGGCATGGAGGTACGAATGATGAACGACGAGACGACCGGCGCCCCGACGACCAACGAGCCCGACGCGGCCGATGAGACGTTCGGCTGGACCGCCGAAGCCGACCAGGATTCCGGCCCGAACCGCGCCGCGGCAACTGCGCGGGAGTGGCTCGGCCAACTCCAGCACATGATCGAGAACGCCGCCGAGCAGGCCGGGCCGGTGCTCCGCGACGTGAGCGCCAAGGCGGCCGAGCTCGCCGCGGTCGCCGGCGAGAAGGCGGGCCCGCTTGCCGCCCGCGCGGCCGAGCTGACTGCCGGCGCCGGCACGAAGCTTGCCGAACGGTCCCGTGACCTGGCGGCCGAGCTGCGCCGGGACCAGGCGGAGCGCGGCGAAGGGCCGGCAGGCGACGCCGCCACGTCCGAGGCCGAAGCCGAAGAGACCACCCCGGCCTGAGGTCGCAGGCCGAGTCCGCGTGGACCGGCCCGCGTGGACCGATCCCGCCCGACCGAGCCCCGACGGATCGTCGGGGCTCGTCACCTATACTGCGCGCGATGAGCGTTCGACCGATCCTCCTCCTGGGCGACCCACGTCTTCGCCTCAAGGGCCAGCCCGTCGACAGCTTCGGCAAGTACCTGCATGAGCTGCTCGACGACCTCGCCCACACGATGCGGGCGGCGCCGGGCGTGGGCCTTGCCGCGCCCCAGCTCGGAGAGGCCGTTGCCGCGTGCGTCGTGGAGGTGGAGGGCCAGCTCCACGAGCTCGTCAACCCGACCATCGTGCGGGCGACGGGCGACGATCGCGACCTGGAAGGGTGCCTGTCCATCCCCGGCTACGCCGCGTACGTGACCCGTCGCGAGCGCGTCTGGGTGGCGGCCCAGAACCGGCACGGAAAGAAGATCAAGGTCTCCGGGACCGGGTTCCTGGGCCGCGCCTTCCAGCACGAGCTCGACCACCTCGATGGGAAGCTGTACATCGACTACCTCGATTCGCTCGACGAGCTGATCGCGGTCGGCGACGGCAGCGCCGATGACGAGACCTCCGAGGAGGTCCGGGTTCCCGCCCTGGCGTGATCCATCGCCGGGATCCTCACCGGTGACGCCCGCCCCGGTTCGGACGGTGTTCTTCGGCTCGGGCGCATTCGCCGTCCCGATTCTCGACGCTGTCTCGACGCACCCGTCGCTCACCCTGGTGGCCGCGATCGTCCCGCCGGCGCGACCTGTGGGCCGTCGGGCCGAGCTGGCGCCGGTCCCGGTTGCCGTTCGAGCCGAGCAGCTCGGCGTCCCCGTGGTCGAGATCGCCCGCGTCCGCGACGTCGAGGCACAGGCGGTGATTCGGTCCCTCGCGCCCGAGCTGGCGGTCCTCGCTGACTTCGGCCAGATCGTTCCGCCCGCCGTGCTCGACATCCCTCGGCTCGGGTTCCTCAACGTCCATCCGTCCGTGCTGCCGCGCCATCGCGGCGCGACTCCGATCCAGGCCACGATCGCCGCGGGTGACGCGACCGCCGGCGTCTCGATCATCCGGATGGACGCCGGTCTCGACACGGGCCCCGTGCTGGCCAAGGAGGCCTGGCCGCTGGACGGCACGGAGGACCTGCCCGCGCTCGAGCGGGCCGCGGCAGACCGCGGGGCCGCGCTCCTCGCATCGATCCTGGACGGCGTCGTCGCCGGGGCTCGGCCGGCCATCGCGCAGGGCGAGGCCGGGGCGTCGATGACCCGCACGCTTCGACGGGAGGACGGCCGGCTCGACCCGAACGTGGGTGCCGCCGCGCTCGAGCGACGAGTTCGGGCGTACCGGCCGTGGCCCGGCACGTTCCTCGAACTCGAGGGTGGACGGCTGCTCGTCCTGGCCGCGAGCGTCGCGCCGCTCCGCCCCGGCGACCAGTCCGGGCACCTCGCCGAGCATGACCTCGGCCTCGCCCTCGTGTGTGCCGACGGGCGCCTTGTGCTCGACGCGGTCCAGGCTCCCGGCGGCCGCCCGATGCCGGCGTCCGCCTATCGCCGCGGACACCCCGAGGTGGTCGGTGCGCGGGTGGGGCGCGATGCCGGGTCCCTGGAGTCGGCGGTGCACCATGCCTGACGAACCCGTGATCGGCCGCTCGCGCCCGCGCACTGATGCGCTGCCGAAGGTGCGCGGCGCCACCCGCTTCCAGGCCGATCGCCAGTACCACCGAGCACTCGAGGCGAAGCTCGTCCTCGCGCCCTACGCCCACGCTCGCCTCCTCGGCATCGATACGACCGCGGCGCTCGAGATCCCGGGCGTCGTGGCGGTCCTCACGGCGGCCGATGTTGGGCTGACGGAGGGGGCGGATCGGGCCACCCTCCCGCTGGCCGCCGACGAGGTCGCCTTTGCGGGACAGCCCGTCGCGCTCGTGCTTGCCGAGACGTCCGCTGCGGCCGCGGATGCCGCCGAGCTCGTGGTCGGCGACTACGAACCGCTCCCGGTCGTCGTGGATCCACGCGCGGCCATGGCGCCCGAGAGCCCGCTCGTCCGGGCCGACCTGCACGACCACGAGCACCAGGTCGGCACCCAGGTCCATGCCGCCGTCGGCGGTGAGGGTGACCGCTCCATCGACGCGGAGGACCTGTCGCGCAACGTCGTGAGCCGGACACGCTACCGGCG
>CAZVDO010000011.1:44047-45208 GCA_964625345.1 uncultured Anaerolinea sp.
CGTCACTCGAGGCCCTGCCGCTCTGGGCGCGTCGGGACGAGCTGCCGGCCGGGGAGGGGATCGGGCTTGCGGTCGGCAGCTGGCCGGGCTTTGCCAACGCCGCGGCGGCCGCGTGTCGCGTGTCGCCGGACGGCATCGTCCAGGTGGTGACCGGCGCGATCGACATGTCCGGGACGAACGGCGCCTTCGAGGCGATCGCCGCCGAGGTCCTCGGCCTCGACCCCTCGCAGGTGCGGGTCGTGAATGCCGACACCGGCTCGGCGCCGCTGTCTCCGGGCTCGGGTGGGAGCACGGTGACGCACTCGGTCGGTCGAGCGGTCCGCGCCGCCGCGGAATCCACCCGGGCAGCCATCCTCCGCGCGGCCTCCGCCGAGCTGGAGATTGCCGAGGCGGACGTGGAGATCGTGGCCGGCGTCGTCCAGCCGCTGGGCACGCCCGACCGTGGCATTCCGCTCGCGAAGCTGGTTCGGCGCAACGACGCCGCCCGGCGCGCGCCCATCGAGGGGCTGGGCGCCACGGAGGCTGCCCACATCGCGCCATCGGTGGCCGGGTTCGTCGCCCACGTTCGCGTCGATCGGGAGACCGGGGACGTCCAGGTGCTCGAGCTCGATGCCGTCCAGGATGTCGGACGAGCCATCAACCCGGCGCTGGTCACGGGCCAGCAGCACGGCGCGGCTGCGCAGGGCGTCGGCTGGGCGCTCCTCGAGGCGCTCGTGCACGACGAAGGCGGCCAGCTCCTGAGCGGCACGTTCCTCGACTACGCGCTGCCGCGTGCGGAGCACGTGCCACGCATCGTCGATGCGATCGTCGAGGTGCCATCGCCCGACGGCCCGTTCGGCGCCAAGGGCATCGGAGAGGCGGCCGTGGTCGGCGCGCCCGCCGCCGTGGTCAACGCGATTGCCGCAGCGACCGGTGTCCGGCCGGACCGGCTGCCGGTCACGGCGGCCCGCCTGTGGCGCCTGCTGCGCGAGGCGGAGGGGCACTGACGCACGGCGTGGAGGTGGACCGTTCCACGCCACGGCGGACCGGCGATCCCGCAGACCGGGTGGATCCCGACCCGTGCGACAATGCCCACCCCATGCCGACCACGTCCATCCCGGTGCTCGACGGGAGCTCCCGCGCCGCGTCCCTGCCGCCGGGCATCTCCGGCTGCCCGCCCGA
>CAZVDO010000012.1:0-5906 GCA_964625345.1 uncultured Anaerolinea sp.
GGGCCGACGCCGGGGGCAAATCGAACATCTGGTCGAATACGATCGGGCGCGCTACACTCGTCGCCCCGTGACGACCGGTGTGGACCCTCTCGCCCCGTTCTCGGCGCCGGTGCGCGCCTGGTTCGAGGGTGCGTTCGACCGGCCGACCCCGGCCCAGGAAGGCGGCTGGGCGGCCATCGCCGGTGGCCGCCACACGCTGATCCATGCCCCGACAGGCAGCGGCAAGACCCTGGCCGCGTTCCTGTGGTGCCTCGATCGGCTGGCCCGTGACCCGAGTCCGCCGCCGGCCCGTGAGCGGCCGGGAAGCGTTCGCGTCCTGTACGTCTCGCCGCTCAAGGCCCTCACCTACGACGTCGAGCGCAACCTTCGCGCCCCGCTCCACGGCATCGGCCTCGCCGCAGCCCGGCTCGGTGAGGCGCCGCCCGCGATCTCGATCGCCAGCCGGACCGGCGACACGCCCCAGGAGGCGCGGCGCGCGTTCGCGCGGACGCCCCCGGACATCCTCGTCACCACCCCGGAGAGCCTCTACCTCCTCCTGACCTCCACGGCGCGCGAGGCGCTCCGAGGGGTCGAGACGCTCATCGTGGACGAGGTCCACGCGATCGCGGGATCCAAGCGGGGTGCGCACCTGGCCCTTTCGATCGAGCGACTGGAGCGGCTCCGCGGCCCCGAGGCGCCGCCGCTGCAGCGGATCGGGTTGTCCGCGACGCAGCGCCCGCTCGAGACGATCGCGCGCTTCCTCGGGGGGATCGGCCCGGGGCGCGACGTGGCCATCGTCGATGCCGGGACCCGCAAGGCCCTCGAGCTCGAGGTGGTGGTGCCGGTCGAGGACATGAGCCGGCTCGGCGAGGTCGAGGACCGTCCCGGCACGGCCGGCCGCGCCGATGACCCCGAGGCGCCGGCGTGGCGCGACGACCTGCGCACGAGCATCTGGCCGTCGATCCATCCCCGCATCCTCGAGCTGATCCGGGCGCATCGGAGCACGATCGTCTTCACCAACAGCAGGCGCCTCGCGGAGCGATTGGCCCATCGCCTGAACGACCTCGCGGGCGAGGACATCGTGCGCGCGCACCATGGGAGCATCGCGCGCGAGCAGCGCCTCGAGATCGAGGAGGCACTCAAGGCCGGTCGGTTGCCGGCGATCGTGGCGACGAGCAGCCTTGAGCTCGGGATCGACATGGGCGCCGTCGACCTGGTGATCCTCGTCGAGTCGCCCACGAGCGTGGCCTCGGGCCTCCAGCGCGTGGGGCGAGCGGGCCACCAGGTGGGTGCACCCTCGCGCGGGGTGGTGTTCCCCAAGTTCCGGGGCGACCTCCTCGAGGCGGCCGTCGTCACCCAGCGCATGCACGAGGGCGCCATCGAGACCACCGTCCTGCCCCACAACCCGCTCGACGTGCTCGCCCAGCAGGTCGTGGCGATGACCGTCCTGGAACCCTGGTCGGTGGGGGACCTGCTTGCCACCGTCACGCGGGCGGCCCCGTTCGAGACACTCTCCCGCGAGGCGCTCGAGGCGGTCCTCGGGATGCTCGCGGGCGCGTATCCGTCGGATGAGTTCGCGGAGCTCAAGGCGCGGGTGGTCTGGGATCGGGTCACCGACGTGGTGGAAGGACGCCGCGATGCCCGCGTCGTGGCCGTGACGAGCGGCGGCACCATCCCGGATCGCGGCCTGTTCGGGGTGTTCCTCGCGGGCGAGACCGGGACGCCCGGCCGGCGTGTGGGCGAGCTGGACGAGGAGATGGTCTACGAGCTGCGCGCCGGCATGCACGGGGACGTGATCGTGCTCGGGGCCAGCAGCTGGCGGGTGCTCGACATCACGCCCGACCGGGTCATCGTGGAGCCGGCCCCGGGCGTGCCCGGGAAGCTGCCGTTCTGGAAGGGCGATGCGGTCGGCCGGCCGATCGAGCTGGGCCGGGCCATCGGGTCGTTCATCCGGGAATCCGAGGCGGACCTCGCGCGCGGAGCGGCCGGCCGCTCCGCGGTCGCCGAGCGCCTGCGCGCCCGCCACGACCTCGACGAGCTCGCGACCGAGAACCTCATCGCCTACCTGGAGGAGGAGCGCGAGGTCGCCGGGGCGCTGCCCACGGACCGCCGGATCGTCGTGGAGCGCTTTCGCGACGAGCTTGGCGACTGGCGCCTGGTGGTGCTGACGCCGTTCGGCGGTCGGATCCACGCGCCGTGGACCCTGGCGATCGAGCAGCGCCTGCGCGAGCGCCTGGGCATCGAGGCCCAGACCATCTGGTCGGACGACGGCATCGCCGTGCGACTGCCCGAAGGCGAGGGTGAAGGCTCGGCAGCGCGTCTGGCGGAGATCGAGGCCCTCCTGTTTCCGGCGCCGGACGAGATCGATGACCTCGTCGTCGAGACCCTCGGCGGCTCGGCGCTCTTCGCCTCGCGCTTCCGCGAGAACGCTGGACGCGCGCTCCTGCTCCCGCGGCGCCGGCCGGGCAGCCGCACGCCGCTCTGGCAACAGCGCCAGCGCGCCGCCGACCTGCTCGCCGTGGCGTCCCGGTACGGCAGCTTCCCGATCCTCGTGGAGACCTATCGGGAGTGCCTCGCCGATGTCTTCGACCTCGACGCCCTGCGCGCCGTGCTGACGGGGGTCGAGCGGCGCGAGATCGCGGTCCACGCCGTCGAAACGGCCAAGGCGTCGCCCTTCGCCGCCTCGCTCCTGTTCGACTATGTCGCCGCCTACATGTATGAGGGGGATGCCCCGCTCGCGGAGCGCCGCGCGGGCGCGCTGGCGCTGGACCGGGACCTGCTCCGCGAGCTGCTCGGCCAGGAGGAGCTGCGCGAGCTCCTGGATGCCGAGGCGCTCGCAGGGCTCGAGCTGTCCCTCCAGGCGCTGGCCGAGGACCGACGCGCCACGACGCCGGACCAGGTCCACGACCTGCTGCGCCGGCTCGGCGACCTGACGGGAGCGGAGGTCGCGGCGCGCGTGGACGGCGAGCCCGGGGTCGGCGGCGCGTGGCTCGAGGAATTGCGGGCCGGGCGGCGGGCCGTTTCCCTACGGATCGGCGGGGAGGAGCGCTGGATCGCGATCGAGGACTCGGCCCGCTATCGCGACGGGGTCGGGGTCGTGCCGCCGGTCGGGGTCCCGGAGGCCTTCCTGGCGCCGGTATCTGCGGCGCTCGAGGGCCTGCTCGCCCGCTGGGGCCGGACCCACGGCCCGTTCCTCGCCGCCGAGCCGGCGCGCCGCTGGGGCCTCCCGCCGGGCGTGGTGGTCGACACGCTGGATCGCCTCGTCGAGCGGGGCACGCTCGTCCGCGGCGAGTTCCGGCCCGACGGCACCGAGCGCGAGTGGTGCGACCCAGAGGTACTCCGCCAGCTTCGCCGCCGGTCGCTCGCGAGGCTCCGCCGGGAGGTGGAGCCCGTGGAACCGGTGGCCCTGGCGCGCTTCCTGCCGGCATGGCAGGGGGTCGCCCCAGTGGCCGAGGGGACCCGGCCACTGCCCGCGCCCGCCCCGCTCCGCGGCACCGCCGCCCTCGAGCGCCTCGCCGAGGTGGTGGACCAGCTCTCGGGAGTGGCGATTCCCGCCTCCGTGCTGGAGCGCGACGTCCTCCCGGCGCGGGTGCCCGGCTACCAGCCGCGGCTGCTCGACGAGCTGGGTGCGCTCGGCGAGGTCGCCTGGGTGGGGCGGGGGAGCCTGGGCCGCGACGACGGCCGCGTCGTCCTCTACCGCCCCGGCCGCGAGGCGCTCCGCCCGGATCCGGAAGGACGGACCGCGCCGACCTCGGACCGGCCCGCCGGATCGCGCCACGAGGCGATCCGTGCCCATCTCGCGCGGCGCGGCGCCTCGTTCTACCGCGAACTGTTCGCCGCGGCCGGTGGCGGCACCGACCGCGAGGTTCTCGACGCGCTCTGGGATCTCGTCTGGGCCGGTGAAGTGACGAACGACACGTTCGCCCCGCTCCGCGCCCTGCGCTGGAAGCGGCCCGCCCGTCCCACCGCCCGGCCGCGCCCCGGCCGCCTGACCGCCCTGGGGCCACCCGAAGCCGCGGGCCGCTGGTCGCTCATCGACGACATCGCCGGTGGGGCCACCCCGACCGAGCGACTCCACGCCCTGGGCCTCGCACTCCTCGACCGGTACGGGGTGCTCGTCCGCGACGCGGTCATGGCCGAGGGCACCGAGGGAGGGTTCGCGGGCATCTACCCGGTGCTCCGTGCGCTCGAGGAGGCCGGGCGGATCCGGCGCGGGTACTTCGTCGAGGGCCTCGGGGCGGCCCAGTTCGCCCTCGCCGGTGCGATCGACCGGCTGCGCAGCGCACGGGACGTGCCGGGCGACCGGGCCAGCGGGCCCACCGTCCACCTGCTCGCCGCGGCCGATCCGGCCAATCCCTATGGCGCGGCCCTGCCGTGGCCGCGGCGCGATGCCGGGGATCGGCGGCCGCTCCAGCGGGCGGCCGGGGCCCGTGTGGTGCTCGTGGACGGGGCGGCGGTGCTGTACCTGGAGCGCGCGGGGCGGTCGCTGCTCACGCTCCCGGCATTCGACGAGCCGTCGCATGCCGAGGCGGCCCTCGCGGCCCTCCGGCTGCTCGTCGGGCCGACAGGGGAGCGGGAGCTCGTCATCGGCCGGATCGACGGCGAGCCCGTGGCGTCGTCGCCGCACCGGACCGCGCTCCTCGCCGTCGGATTCACGGCGGGCTATCGCGGGCTGGTCCTGCGCGCTGGATGAGCGGGCAGCCCTGGCGCTCGAGCGTTCCGCGGGCCCGGGTGCCCGAGGCGCTCGGAGGCCAGCGGGTTCAGGCGGGCACGCCCCGGAACACCACGATGCCGTGCCCATCGACGACGACGGTTGCCCCGGCCTCGTAGCGTGCTCCATCGTCGGGGAACGGGGTCGCCGCGGTCGTGTCGAGGCACGTGACCCATGCGGCCTGGTGGTTCGCGGCGGGCAGGATGAACGAACGCGCGTTGCCATCGGGGTTGATGGCGAGGTAGAAGGAGTCGTCCCGCACGGCGAGCCCGTCGATGTCCACGAGGCCGTCGCCCGAGATGTAGACGCCGAGGCCCTGGTCCACCGGATCGTGCCAGCGGTCGACGCCCATCGCGGCCCCGTCGGGCGTGAACCACGCGATCTCCTGCGCCTCCTCGCCGTGGATCGGGCGATCCTGGAACCAGCGGCGGCGGCGAAACGCCGGGTGGTCGCGCCGGAACGCGATGAGCCGGCGGGTGAAGGCGAGCAGGTCGTCGTCCGCGTGCTCCCAGTCGAACCACGACACGTCGTTGTCCTGCGCATAGGCGTTGTTGTTGCCGTGCTGGGTCCGGCCGATCTCGTCGCCGCCCAGCAGCATCGGGACCCCCTGGGACAGGAACAGGGTGGCCAGGAGGTTCCGCTGGTCGCGTGCCCGAGCGGCCAGGGTGGCCGCGTCGTCGGTCGGGCCCTCGACGCCGTGGTTCCAGGATCGATTGAAGGCCTCGCCGTCGCGGTTGTCCTCGCCGTTGGCCTCGTTGTGCTTCTCGTTGTAGGCGACGAGGTCGGCCAGCGTGAAGCCGTCGTGGGCGGTGATGAAGTTGACGCTCGCGTAGGGTCGTCGACCGTTGGTGGCGTACAGGTCCGAGCTGCCGGTGAGCCGGTAGCCGAACTCGGCGAGCGGCTCGGAGGAGCCGCGCCAGACGTCGCGGACGGCGTCCCGGTAGCGGCCGTTCCACTCGGACCAGAGCGGCGGGAAGTTCCCCACCTGGTAGCCGCCCTCGCCGACATCCCAGGGCTCGGCGATGAGCTTGACCTGGTTGATCATCGGGTCCTGGTGGATGAGGTCGAAGAACGCGGACAGGCGATCCACCTCGTGCAGCTCGCGAGCGAGGGCGGCGGCCAGGTCGAACCGGAAGCCGTCCACGTGCATGTCGCGGATCCAGTAGCGCAGCGAATCCATGATCAGCTGGAGGCTGTGCGGGTGGCGCACGTTGAG
>CAZVDO010000012.1:6006-32465 GCA_964625345.1 uncultured Anaerolinea sp.
CCCCGGATCGCCTCGGGAATGTCGGGATGCCGGGCCGTGAACCCCTTCACGTGGACCTCGTAGATCACGGTCCGGTTCGCCGGGTGGGCGGGCGGCCGATCGTCGGCCCAGTCGAAGTCAGGGTCCACGACCACCGATCGCGGCATGAACGGGCCGCTGTCGATCGACGACGGCGGGCCGTCCGGGTCCCCGGACGCATACGGGAAGATGGCCTCGTTCCACGCGATCTCGCCCTCGATGGCCTTGGCGTAGGGATCGAGGAGCAGCTTGGCCGGGTTGCAGCGGTGACCGGCCCCGGGGTCCCAGGGCCCGTGCACGCGATACCCGTAGCGCTGGCCGCGGGAGACCTCGGGCAGGTACGCGTGCCACACGAACCCGGTGGATTCGGGCATCGGGATCCGCGTCTCCTCGCCCGCGGAATCGAAGAGGCACAGCTCCACCCGCTCGGCGACCTCGGAGAACAGCGAGAAGTTCGTGCCGCGGCCGTCGAACGTGGCGCCGAGCGGAAAGGGCACGCCGGCCCACACGGTCGTCACCGCCGCGCGGTCGTCACGGGCGCGCGCCGGTCGGCGGGCGCTGCGGGACGCATCGCGACCTCGGCATGGCGGGGAACCTGGGCACGGACGCTCCGGGAAGTCGGACAGCGAGCCACCATGGCTCGGGATCGGGGAAACGCCCCGACCGTAGGCGACGCCGCGGGGGCTGTCAAACGCCTCGCCGACGAACCCGGCTCCGCCTATCATCTCGGCCGATGTGTGAGCACTTCGTGGCCCGGAGCTCCGAGCCCTTCCGCCTCGACGCGCTGTGGCCGTTCGCCGAGCGCCTCGAGCGGTTCGGGATCGCCGGGTTCGGCTGGGGTGCGGCATGGCTCGAGCCGCACGGCGGCCTGTCGACGTACCGCGACGTCAGGGCCTTCCGCGACGATCCGGGCCGCGAGGAACTCGGGCGGGTCGAGACCACGGCCGTGCTGGTCCACCTGCGCCGGCCGACGCGGCTGTCCACGCTCGGGCTCGCCGACACCCAGCCCTTCGACGATCCGGCCGGCCGGTACAGCTTCAGCCACAACGGGGACTTCCTCCTGCACCGGCCGTGGCGCGCGCGCTACCGGGCCCAGGGGCGGATCGTCGGCCGCGCCGACAGCGAGGTCGGGGCGCGCTGGCTCGAGGACGCCTGGGACGGGGCGCCATCGGTGCCGGCCCTGCTGGCCGATCTCCACGGGGCGCTTGGCGGGCAGGCCAACCTCTCGATCCTGACCCGCGAAGGGGACGCCCACCACTTCGCCGGCAACCGGGAGAACCCGGTGTTCGCGTTCCGCCTCGGGTCGATCGGGGTGGCCGGGACCGGGCTCTACTCGCTCGATCGATCCGTGTTCCGGTACGCCGCGCCGGGCGCCACGGACCGCCGGCTCGTGGCGATCGGGACCACGGCCTCGCTCGACGCCAGGGGATTTGCCTCGGTCCAGTGACAAATGCGCGCCCGGCGCGTCTCAGGTTCGTCGTTGCACCAGCGAGCGGGAGGCGGACATGGAGGTCACGCACGGCGTGCCACCCCAGGACACAGGCGACCGGCCGACCAGGGACCTGCCCCGGACCCAGCTCGTCCGCCTGTCCCTCTACTGGCTGGGCCTGTCGAGCATCTTCATCGGCGTCTCGCAGATCCTGTCGGGCCGGATCCAGTTCGAAGAGGGCGGTCCGCTCTATGCGCCGGGCTCCGAGGGGAGCACGCTCTTCGGCCTGACCGTCGCGGGCGCCGCGATCGCCGCGCTCGTCCAGCCCACGATCGGCTCGATCTCGGACTACACGGTGAGTCGCTGGGGCCGCCGCAAGCCGTACGTGTTCATCGGCTCGCTGCTCGACGTGGTCTTCCTGTACGGCATCGCGACCTCCAACTCGATCCTCGCGGTCGCCGCGTTCATGGTCCTCCTGCAAGTGAGTGCGAACTTCGCCCAGGGCCCGTTCCAGGGCTACGTGCCCGATCTCGTGCCGGTCCGCCAGGTCGGCACCGCGTCGGCCCTCGTCGGCCTGTTCCAGGTCCTCGGCAACGCGGTGGGGTTCGGCATCGGCTCGGCCGCCGTGGCCACGAACAACTTCTTCCTCGGGTTCATGGCCCTCGGCGCGCTCGAGCTGGCCACGATGGTCTCGGTCGTGTGGCGGGTGGACGAAGGTCGCGTCGCGCGTCCCCGGCGCGGTCGGTCCTGGGTTGCGATCGCACGAGAGGCGTGGGCGACCGACATCCTCGCCGAGCGCAGCTTCCTGTGGCTGGTGAGTTCGCGGCTCTTCTTCCTCATGGGCACGACGATGCTCATCAACCTCTCGCTCTTCTTCTTCGCCCAGACGTTCGGGCTCGACCAGGTGGCCGCCGGCGGCGCCAACTTCCCGGTGCTCGCGGCGGTCATCCTCGGCAACCTCGTGGCCGTGCTCCCCGCCGGCCGGGCATCGGACCGGCTCGGGCGAAAGCCCGTCATCTATGCGGCATGCCTCGTCGCCGGCAGCGGCATGGCCATCGTGGCCGCGGCACCGTCGATCCCGTTCGTCATCGCCGGTGCGACGCTCTTCGGGGCCGGGTCCGGCATGTTCCTCGCGGTGGACTGGGCGCTCATGACGGACATCATCCCGAAGGCCTCCTCGGGCCGGTACATGGGCATCAGCAACGTGGCCACGGCCACGGCCGGCATCTTCTCGCTCCTGACCGGCGGCTACCTCATGGACCGGGTCAACGAGCTCCTCGGGCGGGGCGTGGGACCGCGGGCGGCCTTCGTCCTCGCGGTGCTGTACTTCGCCATCGGGGCCGTGCTCCTGCGGCCGGTGGTCGAGCCCGACCGACGAGGCGCGAACCGGGCGCGCGCCTCGGCGTGAGCCGCACGCGCACCGCGGCGGGAGCTGCGCCCGCGGCGTGACCGGCCCCGCCCGACGTGGCACCATCGTGCCCATGTTCGGCACCGCGTTCCCGGCATGGTTCGGCGTCCCGGCGCCGGTTGTACTGGCAGCGCTCGCGGCTGCGCTGTTCGTGGTCGGCTACGCCTGGCTGCGCCGGATCACGTCGGTTCCGGATGAGCCGCGCAGCTTCCTCGCGACCGTGGGCGAGCGCCCGAACGCGGCCCTCCGGGTCGGCCTCGTGCTCGCTGCCCTCGCCATCGCCGCCCTCGTCGTGACCCGCTGAGCGCACCAACCGCCGCGCCGCGCGCTGGCGGGCAGGCGCGCGCCGGTATACTCCCGCGCATCCATGAGTGACGGCACGGTCATCATCATCGGCGGCGCCGAGGACAAGATCCGCGACCGGATCATCCTCAATCGGTTCGTCTCGCTCGCCGGTGGCGAGGCGGCGACCGTGGCCGTGATCTCGACGGCGTCCTCGCTGGGCCACGAAGCCGGCGAGCGGTACCGCGAGATCTTCACCGACCTCGGGGTCGCCACGGTCCGGCCGCTCCACGCGATGACCCGGGCCCAGGCCAACGACGAGACGTTTGCCCGCTCGGTCCAGGACGCGACCGGCGTCTTCCTGACCGGGGGCAACCAGCTCCGCCTCTCCTCGACCATCGGCGGGACGCGCCTGGCCGAGGCCGTGCTCGAGCGCTTCCGCCACGGGGCGGTCATCGCGGGCACGTCCGCCGGGGCCTCGGCGATGTCCAGCCACATGATCGCGTTCGGCGCCTCCGGGGCCACCCCGAAGCACCGCATGGCGGCCATCGCGGCGGGCCTCGGCGTGCTGCCCGGGGTGATCGTCGACCAGCACTTCCAGCAGCGGAACCGCCTGGGGCGGCTGCTCAGCCTGATCGCCCAGAACCCCAGCCTGCTGGGCATCGGTGTGGATGAGGACACGGCCGGCGTCGTCGGCCCGGACCACGTGCTCGAGGTCATCGGCCGCGGCAGCATCACGATCGTCGACGGGGCCGCCGCCGAAACCGACGCCTGGGAAGTGCGCGGCCACCGGCCGGTCATGATCAGCGGCGTGGTCCTGCACTCGCTGCCCAGCGGGTACCGCTTCGACCTGCGCCGCCGGCATCGCATCGTCGTCCCGAACCTCAAGGCCCTGCCCGGCGGGGAAGCGGCCGCATCGAGCTAGCCCAGACAGCACGCCGGCCGGGCCGGCAGCAGGGAGGATCGCCACGTGGCCGACGCCGGCGCGAAGCCCAGCCGCTCCCGCCGCGCCCCGACCCGAGCGGGCGCGGCACCGGGGACCCGGGCCCCATCGAGCCGGGCCGGACGGCCGAAGCGTGAACGAAGCGCCCCGAACGGGGCGGCGAGCGGGGTCCGCCTCAGCCCCGACCTGCGGGTCCTCGAGACGCGGATCCTGCGCGGCCCCAACTACTGGTCGCGGTCGCCGGTGGTGCGCCTGCTCGTGGACCTCGGCAGCCTCGAGCAGTACCCGAGCAACACGATCCCCGGCTTCGTGGACGGGCTCATCGAGTGGATCCCGTCGCTCGAGGACCACGCCTGCTCCCTGAATCGGCGGGGCGGCTTCCTCACCCGCCTGCGGGACGGCACCTGGGCCGGGCACGTCGCCGAGCACGTGGCCCTCGAGCTCCAGAACCTCGCCGGCACGGACGTGCGGCACGGCAAGACGCGCGGAGCCGGCGCCACCGGCCAGTACAACGTCATCTACGAGTTCCGCGAGGAATCGGTCGGCATCGAGGCCGGCAAGCTCGCGGTCCGGATCGTCAACCACCTCGTGGAGCCGGCCAGCGACCCGGAGCTCGACTACCTCGCGGAGCTCGAGCGGCTCATCCGCCTCGCCGAGCGGGCCGCATTCGGCCCGTCCACCCAGGCGATCCTCGATGAGGCCGCCTCGCGCGACATCCCGTTCATCCGCCTGGACCGCCACTCCCTCGTCCAGCTCGGCCAGGGGGTCCACCAGCAGCGGATCCGGGCCACCATGACGTCGCGGACGTCCGGCATCGCCGTGGACATCGCGAGCGACAAGAACCTCACCAACCGGCTCCTCGATTCAGCCGGACTGCCAGTGCCCAAGGCCGACGTGGTCGAGGACGTCGAGGACGCGGTTGCGACCGCGAAGCGCCTCGGCTTCCCGTGCGTCATCAAGCCCCTGGACGGGAACCACGGCCGGGGCGTCCAGTTGGACCTCCAGTCCGAGGCGGACGTCCGTGCCGCGTGGCCGGCCGCCCGGCGCGAATCACGCTCCGGTGAGGTGGTCGTCGAGACCTACATCCACGGCAACGACTATCGCTGCCTCGTCATCGGCGGCCGCGTGGCGGCGATCGCGGAGCGCGTGCCGGCGTCCGTCGTCGGCGACGGCGTATCGAGCGTCCGCGTCCTCGTGGACCGCACGAACGCCGACCCGCGGCGCGGCATCGGCCACGAGAAGGTGCTCACGAAGATCGCGGTGGACGAGGCGGCGATCGCCCTCGTGCGCGAGCAGGGGTTCGAGCTGGACGACGTGCCGCCCGCCGGCACCCGGGTCAAGCTCGCGCTGACCGGCAACATGTCGACCGGCGGAACCTCGATCGACCGGACCATCGAGGCGCATCCGGACAACGTGGAGATCGCTGAGATGGCCGCCCGCGTGGTGGGCCTCGACGTGGCGGGCATCGACTTCATCTGCCCGGACATCACGGTGCCGGTGCGCGAGACCGGCGGGGCCATCGTGGAGGTGAACGCGGCGCCGGGCTTCCGGATGCACACCCACCCGACCGAGGGCGAGCCGCAGTACGTGGCCAAGCCGGTCATCGACCTGCTGTTCCCGGCCGGCGCGCCGTCGCGGATCCCGATCATCGGGGTGACCGGCACCAACGGCAAGACGACCACGGTCCGGATGATCGCCCACATCCTCAAGCTGATGGGGCGCCGCGTGGGGATGACCTCGACGGACGGCATCGTGGTCGACGGCCGGATGATCAAGCGCGGCGACATGTCCGGCCCGAAGTCGGCCCGGATGATCCTCCAGAACCCCACGGTCGACACCGCCGTGTTCGAGGTGGCACGCGGCGGCATCCTGCGCGAGGGCCTGGGGTACGACCGGAACGACATCGCGGTGGTCACGAACGTCACCGGCGACCACCTGGGGCTGGGCGGCATCGACACCGTCCGGCAGCTGGCCGACGTCAAGGGCGTCCTCGTGGAGGCCGTGCCGCGATCCGGCACGGCGGTCCTCAACGCCGACGACGCGAACGTGGCCCGGATGTCCCAGTCCTGCGACGGCGCCGTCGTGTACTTCTCGATGCAGACCGCCAAGGGCGAGGCGGGCTACGACCGGGTCGACGGGCACTGCGGTCGCGGGGGTGCGGCCTTCGTCGTGCGCCCGACGCCCGAGGGCGACCAGATCGTGCTCCGGCACGGTCCCCGGACCATGCCCGTCCTCTACACGCACCTGATCCCGGCAACGTTCGGAGGCAAGGCCCGCATGAACGTGGCCAACGCCCTCGCGGCCGCTGCCGCGGCCTGGGCCGGGGGCGCCCACCTGCACGACATCCGGCAGGGCCTGCGGACGTTCACGACCTCGTTCTTCCAGGCACCCGGCCGGCTCAACCTCGTCGAGGTCGGCGGGGTACGCGTGGTCATCGACTACTGCCACAACGTCGACGGCATGCGCAACCTGGCGGACTTCGTGAACCGGATGATGCTCGAGAACGGGACGCGTTCAGGCCGGGCGATCGGCGTGATCGGCGTGCCGGGCGACCGGCGCGACGACGACATGCGCGAGTACGGCGCCCTCGCGGCGACCGCCTTCGACGAGATCATCGTGCGCGAGGACCGGAACCTGCGCGGACGCGCGCCCGCGGAGACGGCATCCCACGTCCTCGAGGGCGTGCGGCATGCCCGGACCGAGGGGGGACGCGCCGTGCGCTCGGACAAGATCCTCGACGAACTGACCGCCGTGCGAGCCGCGCTCCGCCGCGCGAACCCGGGCGACCTGCTGGTGATGTGCGTCGACGATGCGATCGAGGTCTACCGCGAGACGATGGCGGCGGCCGGCCAGGGCCTGGGCACGACCGCCTTCGCGGATCCGGGCGAGCTCGAGGCGCCCGAGGGTTAGAGGCGCGGCCGGCTCAGGCCGGCAGGGCGGCGACACCCTCTGGTCGCGGCCCGTGGCGCCCGCCGAGGAGGCGTGCACGCGTCCTGACCGATCTGTCGGTCACGCGACCCCGGAACCGAACGTGAGCGCCGCCGTACCCCGGGCTCGGCCGCCGAGTGACCGAGCGATCGGTCACGTCGCGCCGGAGCGCCGTGACAGCGCCGTCAGCGCGCCATTCGCGCGCCCCATCTTCGTCGGACGGCCGATCGTTCGGTCATGCCGGGTGGGTGAGGCACCACCGGTCGCGCGCCTCCCCGGCCCCGCGGCGCCGGAACGGGTCGGCGTACTCGGGTCAGCGACCGATGTTGAGGTTCGCGCTGACCACCCGGACGATCCCGATGATCTCGATCGCCGAGATCACCACGAGCGCGAGGCCGATCACCATTTCCACCGGATCATCCCTCCAGGCTGCGGCTCGCGGCGCGACCCGGGCACCCGCCCGACGTCGCGCCATCCAGCGCGCCCATGATGAATGGCGCCCGCGCCACGTGCTCGCCGATTCAGCGGTCCGCCCGATCCCCGGCCGCGCCCGACCTAGCGACGCGGTCGATGCTCGAGCCGTGGCGCAAGGGCAAGCAGCTCGGCCGAGGATTCGACCGGGCGGAAGCCCAGCTCCTGGAGCAGCCCGAAGACCCCCTCCCGATCCTCGTGGCAGAGGAGCACGACCACCCGTGGGGCATCGTGCTTTCGCCCGTCGGCCACGGAGCCCGCGCCGTTCAGCTCCGCGCGCAGCGCCGCCGCCTCCGACGGATACACCGGGATCTCGTCGGTCCAGCCTGCGTCGCGGGCACCGGCCACGAGTTCGCCGACCACCGCCTCGCGGGATCGGCCGCGCAGGTAGCCGAGCGTCTCCTTGATCGCGACCCGCTGCGCGCGGCGCGCGGCGATCGCTCCCATGCCCCGCAGCGTGTCATCGGGCCGGTCGCCAGCGGTGCCGATGATCAGCGTGACCGGGGTCACCGGGCCGCCCGCCGCGGCCGCGAGCCCCTCGGCGACGTCCATCAGCACGTTGACCCCGGCCTCGTTGTGGGCGAAGTCCACGATCGCGACCCGCGAGCCGTTCCGGTACAGGTTGAGGCGGCCGGGTGATTCGGCCGAAATGGGCCGGAAGTCGAGGAGGCCGGCGCGGACCTGCTCGATCGAGGCGCCCAGCGCGCGGGCGCCGGCCGCCGCGGACAGCGCATTCGCGATGTTGTGGCGGGCCAGGCCGGCGACGGTGACCGGGACATCGCGCACGGCGGCGATCGGCTGCCAGGCGTCCCCCTCGGCCTCGCCCAGCGATCCGTCCCGCACCAGGTAGGCTCGGCCGCCCCCGGCCATGTGCCGCCGCACGACCGCCGAGCGATCGCCGGCCAGCGACACGTAGGCGACGCGGGCGCGGACCCGGCGGGCCACCGCGGCGACGTGCGGGTCGTCGGCATTGAGGATCACCCAGCCGTCGGGCCGGGTGATCCGGCAGATCGTGGCCTTGACCTCGGCCAGCTCCGGGAGCGTGTGGATCCCCTGAAGATCGAGGTGATCCGCACTGACGTTCGTGAGGATGCTCGCGTCGTTCGACTCGTACCCGACGCCGCGCAGCACGATGCCGCCGCGCGCCGTTTCGAGCACCGCGACGTCGACGTCGGACCGGGCGAGCACCTCGTGGGCACCGCCGGGTCCCGTCCAGTCGCCGGGATCGACCATGCGCTCGTCAACGAGGACGCCGTCCGATGTCGTCGTCCCGACATGCCGGCCGGCCCGGAGCAGGATCCGCGTGAGCAGGCGGGTCGTGGTGGACTTGCCGTTCGTGCCGGAGATCGAGATGACCGGGATCCGTCGATCGGCATCCCGGATCCATGGGGGCGGGGTGGCCGACGCCCGCGCGATCCGGTGTTCCCACGTCCCGAGCAGGCGAGCCTGCCCCCCGGTCAACTGGATGCGTCGGCCCGCACTCACGCCGCGGTCGGCGAGGGCGAGGGCCGCCTCCGCGATCAGGCGTGACCGTTCCGCACCCGTCCACGGCCACGTGGCGATCCAGTGCCCCGGGTCCGAGGACCGGTGCACGCGCAGGCCGCCGCGCCCTTCGCCGTGGTCGACCCGCAACCGGTCCGCCCAGGTGGCGAGCAGCAGGATCGGGTCCGGCCACCCGGAGCGCGGGACGGTCGCGCCGAGCCGGACCACGGCGTGTCGGCCCGGTTCACGCTGGCCGTACCAGGTCCGCCGCCGCCCGAGCGCGACCTCGACCTTGGCCACCGGCTCGAGGCGATAGACGTTCGGTCCTTCCAGGAGGCGTATCTCGATCAGCCGCATCGTCCCGGGAGGATAGCGGGCTACACTCCGCCCGTGGCGACTTCGGACGTTCCCGGCGGTGGCGTGACGGCCTCGGAGCTCGACCAGCTCCACGCGAGCGTCTCGGCCGCCGAGCCCCGATTCGTCGCCGAGCTCGAGGCCCTCTGCAGCATCGACTGCGGCAGCTATTCGCCGGCCGGGGTGAACGAGGTCGGGGACTGGGTCGGCGCGGCGTTCACGGCACTCGGCGGCACGGTGGACCGCCGCCCCGACCCCGAGGGTCGCCTCGGCGACACCGTGATCGGCACGTTCGAGGGCCGCCCGGGCGCCGGCCCGCGGCTCCTGCTGATCGGCCACATGGACACGGTGTTCCCGGACGGGACGGTCGCCGCCCGCCCGTTCCGCATCGAGGACGGGATCGCGATGGGGCCGGGCGTGACGGACATGAAGGCCGGCCTGCTGGCCGGCATCCACGCCCTGTCGGCGGTGCGGGACCTCGGCGGCGGCTGGGACGGGTTGCCGTTCGAGCGGATCACGTACGTGGCCAACCCGGACGAGGAGATCGGCTCGCCCTCGAGCACGCCGCACATCCGCGAGCTGGCCGCGACGGCCGACGCCGCGTTCGTCCTCGAATGCGCGCGCGCGAATGGCGACTTCGTCTCGTCCCGGAAGGGGATCGCGGACATCCGCCTCACGATCCGTGGGCGGGCGGCCCACGCGGGCGTCGAGCCGGAGAAGGGCCGGAGCGCGATCCTCGCGGGCGCCCGGATCGTGGAGCGGATCCACGCCCTGAACGGGCAGTGGGCAGGCGTGACGGCCAACGTCGGGGTCTTCACCTCGGGCACCCGGCCGAACGTCGTGCCGGACCTCGCCGAGCTCCAGGTCGACGTCCGGGGCGTGACTCGCACCGAGCTGGACGCGGCCGTGGCCGCGATCGAGGCGATCGCCGGGGAACCGGGCGTGCCCGACGTGACCGTGGAGCTCAGCCACATGGCCGGTTGGGCGCCGATGGAGAAGCTCGAACGGTCGGGCCGTCTAGCCCGGCACGTGATCGCGCTCGCGGCCCGCCTCGGCTTCGCGACGACCGACGTCGGTACCGGCGGGGCCTCCGATGCCAATACCACGTCCGGCATGGGCGTGCCCTCGATCGACGGCCTCGGGCCGATCGGCGGACGCGATCACTCCCCGGACGAGTACCTGGAAGTGGCGTCGATCGTGCCGCGCACGACCCTCCTCGCGGCCCTGCTCCTGGCCACCGGCCGGGACCCCGAGGTTGCCGCCTGGCGGTCCGAGTCCCCGGGCCGCTGATGGGCGCCGATCCCGGTGCCGCCGGCGGGCATCGTCGGATCGGGTCCGGCGGCCCGTGGGAGGCGCGCTATGGGTACAGCCGCGCGGTGGTCGCCGGCGATCGCGTCCTCGTGGCCGGCACCACCGACGCGGGTCCCGACGGGCGGTCGCTCCACCCCGACGACCCGGGCGGGCAGGCGCGCGAGGCGCTGGCCCGGATCGCCGCCGCGCTCTCCGCGGCCGGGTGTCCGCTCGAGGGGGTCGTGCGCACCCGCATGTTCGTCACGGATCGTGCGCACATCCCGGACGTGGCCGACGTCCACGGCGAGGTGTTCGCGGCGATCCGCCCCGCAGCGACCGTGGTCGTCGTGTCCGGCCTGATCGACCCGACGCTGCTCGTGGAGATCGAGGCGGAAGCGGTCCGCCCGCGCTGACCTCGCCGCCGCTGCGGGAGCGCCGGCTGGGGGAGCGGGGACGCCGCGCTCAGGCGAACCCGGCGGCCCGGGCGAGGGCGACGACCACGGCGCCGACGGCGACGCTCAACAGGAGCGATCGCCCGGCCGCGACCAGCACCACGGCGAGCCCAACCGCCACCCACTCGATGCCAACGTGGAAGCTCGTCCGCCGGTCCAGGCCGTTGGTGCGCACCATGATCTCGAGGGCGGCGATGGCGGCGAGGACGGCGGGTGCGACCAACCGCAGGTAGGTCAGGACGCGGTTCGGCAGCCGGGACATGCCCGGGAGGAGCAGGGGAATCGCGCGCGACGGATACGTCGCGAGGCCCATGAGCAGCGCGAGGAGGACCAGGTGCGTGCTCACGACGCGCTTCGCGACGGCACGGCCATGCCGGCCAGCGGCCCGAGCAGCCCGCCGGCCAGGATCCCGGCCGCCGGATCCCAGGCGAGCCCGACGGCGACCCCCGCCACGACCGCCGCAACCGCGGCGACGAGCTCGCGTCGGCCGGTGACGAGCCCGACCGCCAGTCCGCCCATGGCCGCCGGGAAGATGACGTCGAGCCCATACCGCGAGGGGTCGGGGATCTGGCCGCCGATCGTGACCCCGACGAGCGTGGCCAGGTTCCAGGGGATGAACGTCGTGACCATGGCGGCCCATCCGTAGCCCCATAGGTCGGCTCGTCCGAGGCGCCGGAAGTGGGCGATCGAGAGGGCGAACGCCTCGTCGGTGAGCACGTGCGCCATGGCCGCCCGGAGGAGCCGCGACCGATCGGCCAGGTAGGGCGCGAGCGAGGTCGCATAGAGCACGTGGCGGGCATTGAGGAACGCCGTGAGCAGGACCACGCCCGGCCACGAGAAGCCGCTCAGCACGTACCCGACGGCTGCGAACTGGGCGGCGCCGGCGAAGACGAGCACGCTCATGGCCATCGCCTCGACCACCGAGAAGCCGGCGGATCGCGCGGCGAGGCCGTAGACCAGCCCGAACCCGCCCGCGGTGGCGATGATGCCGAGGCCGTCGAGCACGAGCCGCCGCCGCGATTCCGCGACGGTCCACTCCGCGGGCGGCGGCGCCGGCCGTGGCGCGAGCCGCCGCTGTGCGAGCCGCCGGATCACGCCGGGTGGCCGGGGCGCGGCATCACGGCGTGCCGTGGAGGGTGGCCGACGCGACGGAGGTCAGCGCAGGAACGTCTTGGCGCAGGTGCCGTCGCAGACGACGTACACGGCGTGCAGGTCGCGCGCGTAGCCCGCGGCGTGCAGCAGGCCGGGGCACCCCCGGGTCGGGCACTTCCAGACCCACCAGCGGTCGTTCGCGTCGAGGGGCGTCGTTTCCGCGCCGATCTTCGGACCCAGGTCCTCGCGGGCGGCCACGAGGGCGGCCACGGCGGCGGAGCGCTCGGCCTCGGTTTCGCTGCGGTACGGGTAGTTCTGTCCGACGTTCGAGCTCACGACCGCGAGTATCGCACAGGGTCCGGGCGGGCCGCCCACGTGCCGCGGCGTGATGCCGGCGCGCCTCGGCTTCGGGGCCTACCAGGTGGCCGGGAGGCCGGCGCTGCGCGGGTCCGTCGTGGCCGCCACGGACCCCCCCGCGGCGCCCGGGCCGCCGCCGACGAGCTCGATCGCGTGCTCGTGCCCGAGGTTGCCGTCGAAGGGCTCCGTGCGCCGGATGTCGTGGCCCATGGCTGCGAGTTGGTCCAGGACGGCGGCCGGGAATCGCGGTTCGGCAAGGACCGCGGTCGGCGGGACGAAGTGGGCAGGAGGCTCCACGAACCATCGGGGTGCCGCCACCGCCTCCCCGATGTCGAGCGCCCCGGAGGCCAGCGCCGTCACGAGCTGCGCGTGGACCTGGGGCTGGGCATCCCCGCCCATCGACCCGGCCACCACCCAGGGCGCGTCGCCCTCGCGGAAGAGCATGCCGGGCAGGAGCGTGTGCAGCGTGCGCTTGCGAGGCGCGAGCTCGTTGGCATGGCCGGGTGCGAGCGAGAAGTACGAGCCGCGGTTCTGGTAGTGGATGCCGGTCTCCGGGTCGACCACGAGCGACCCGAATCCGAGGTAGTTCGACTCGATCAGGCTGACCGCGTTGCCCTCGGCATCGACGACGGCGAGGTAGATCGTGCCGCCGCCGCGCCGGTTGGTCGAGGCCGGCGGTGCGGAAGCACGTCCCGGGTCGATCCGCGCGGCCAGCTCCGCGGCGTAGGCCTTGTCGATCAGCCGCGCGACCGGGACCTCGTGGAACGTGGGGTCGGTGAGGTGGGCATCCCGATCGGCCATCGCCAGCTTGGCCGCCTCGATCGCGCGATGGATCCACGCAGCGTCCGTCACGCCGCCGGGGGCGAAGGTGCCGGACGCGGGAGCCCCGCCGGCCTCGAGGATGTTGAGCAGCTCGAGGGCCACCACGCCCGACGAGTTCGGCGGGTGCGTGGTGACCCGCAGGTCGCCGTAGGTGGTCGCGATGGGCATCTCCCAGGACGACCGGTGGTCGCGGAAGTCGGCGACGTCGTGTGGGCCGCCCTGGCGCGCGAGAAATCGGGCCTGGCGCTCCCCGAGCTCGCCGTCGTAGAAGGCGTCGAAGCCCTCGATGGCGAGCCGCGTGAGCGTCGCGGCCAGGGCCGGGAGCCGGACGAGCTCGCCCGGCTGCCACGCACGCCCATTGGGCCGGTAGTGAGCTGGAAACGCCGCCTCCGGCCCGAGGACCTCGCGGGCGAGGGGCGCCGAGCGCTCCACGGCGTCGATGAACCCGTCCCAGGCGGGGAAGCCATGCTCCGCCAGCTCGATGGCCGGCGCGAGGATGGCGTCGCGGGACAGGCGCCCGAACCGCGCATGGGCGTCGCCCCACGACCGGACCGCGCCGGGGACGGTGATCGAGAGCGGTCCGCGCAGGGGCAGCTCCCGCAGGCCGCGGTCCCGGAGGCTCGCGGCGCTGGCACCGGCCGGCGCCCGGCCCGATCCGTTGAGCGCGAGCTGCTCGCGCGTCGCGGTGTCCCAGACGAGCCAGAACGCGTCGCCGCCGATTCCGCATCCGCTGGGCATGACCACGCCGAGCGCCGCGTTCGTGGCGATCGCGGCATCCACGGCGTGACCGCCGGCGCGGAGGATCGAGAGCCCGGCCGCGGTGGCCAGGTGATGCGGGGCGACCACCGCACCCCGGGCCCCGCGGGCAAGGACGGACGGGACGAGCGGCCGGCTCACGCGGCGCCCCGGGCCATCAGCCCGAGAGCGTGGACGGCGTGCCGGGCCCGAGCCGGTGCTCGACCGATCGGAGCTGCGACAGCGGCACGAGCGCCACGAGGAGCAGCGCACCCGTCGCGAGCAGCAGGCCGTCCATGCCGCGCCAGTCGGCCACGACCCCGCCGATGAGGCTGCCGCCGATCTGGCCGACGGCGAGGAAGACGCTGTACAGGCCCATGATCGCGCCCCGGTCCCCGGGGAATTGCTCGCTCACGTCGGCCAGGAGCCCGACCGCCGCCGGCGTGGCGCCGGCGAGCACGAAGAGCCCGACGGCAAAGGCAGCGGCGGCCACGGCAACCGCGGCGGCGGCGAGTGCGGATTCGCCGGCCGCGAACCCGCCGTGGTTGACGATCCACCCGGCGATCACGAGCGCGATGCCGCCGACGACCCCGAACCCGATGATCGTGGTCCGACGGAACTGGTCGAACCGGTCGCCCCACCAGATGATCCCGGCCCCGAAGATGATCGCGATCACGATCGCGCCGACGGTGATCTGGCCGGCCGAGAACCCCTGGAGCAGCCATTGCTCGGGGAAGGCCGGGTCCGGCTTGGAGAGCTGGAAGAGGGACTGGCTGAACCACAGGCCGATCGACGCGTTGACCGCGATCCAGGTCGGCGCAAGCAGGAGCACGTGCGAGTGGCTCACCAGGCTGAGATAGGTCCGGATGCTCGTGTGGCGCGCCGCGAGCGCCTCGGCTTCCCCGGCGGGATCCTCCACCCCGAACCGGTAGATCGCGAACGACACGCCGTAGATCACGGCGTTCAGGAGGAACGCCGTGGCCCCGATCGCCTCGAACAGGAGGGGCGCGACGATGAACCCGGCCCCGAGCCCGGCCAGGGTCGCCCCCTCGAAGCGCGCCGCCGCCTTGCCCCGCAGCACCTCGTTGCCGGCCGTGGCCAGCGCGATGAACCCGAGGATCGACGGCACGGACGCCGCCGTCGACGCTCCCTCGAGGATGCGGGTGCCGCCGAGGACGACGACGTTCGAGGTGAGGGCGGTGAGGACCACCGCCACGGCCCCGAACGCCGGTCCGTAGAGCATCACGCGGTGATGCCCGAACCGGTCGGCCAGGATGCCGAAGAGGGGCGACAGGACGAGCTCGGCGAGGAAGAAGGTCGCCGCGAGGACCCCGACGACCTTTGCGTCGATCCCGGCCGTGCCCGCCTCGGCGAGGTCGGCGAGGTAGAACGCCAGCATCGCGCCCGTCAGGCCGGTGCTGAATCGGAGGGTGAAGGTCCCGAGCAGCACGGCCCGGAGGGATCGCTCCATCCCCAACAGCGTACCGATGCGGGGCGCCGGGCGTCCACGACGGACGTTCGATGAAGCGGATCGAGCGGCGGGGGCTCGACGGCGGTCCGTATCATGCCCCGAGGAGCGAGGACGGAACCGGCCCGCCCGGGCCACCACGGAGGGACCCAGTGAGCCACGTTGCCATCGTCACCGATTCCGCATCCGACCTGACCCCGGCGAAGGCCGCGGAACTCGGGATCTCGGTCGTCCCCCTCGTCGTCAACTTCGGCGAGGCGTCCTTCAAGGCAGGCGTCGACCTGTCACGCGAGGACTTCTGGGCCCGCATGACGGCACCCGATGCCCCCTTCCCGACCACGGCGGCGTCGAGCCCCGGCGACTTCAAGGCCGCGTACGAGGCGGCCTTCGATGCGGGGGCAGACGCGATCGTCTCGATCCACGTCGCGGGCACGCTCTCGGGCACGATCAAGTCGGCCGAGGTGGCGAAGGGGATGCTGCCGGACCGGGAAATCCACATCGTCGATTCGATGGGCGCGTCCATGTGCGAGGGCCTCCTGGCCGAACTCGCCATCGAGATGGCCCGGGTGGGCGTCGGCGCCGCGGAGATCGCTCGGGTGTGCGAGGAGCGGCGCCCTGACGTCGTGATGATGGTGGCGCTCGACACGCTCGAGTACCTCAAGCGAGGCGGCCGGATCAGCGGGGCGCAGGCCGCGATCGGCACCCTGCTGTCGGTCAAGCCGATCGTCGAGGTCAAGGACGGCAAGGTGGAGACCGCCGATCGCGTCCGCACCCGCGGCAAGGCACGGGAGCGCGTCATCGAGCTCGTGTGCACGCGGCCGATGGAGCGACTCTCGGTGCTCCACACCACGAACGCGGACGTCGAGGCGTTCCGTGACCAGATCGTGGCGCGCGTTCCGGGCGGCATCGACCCGTCGAAGGTCACGGTCGACCTCGTGGGCCCGTCGGTCGGCCCGCACCTCGGTCCCGGCTGCGTCGGCGCGGTGGCCCTGTACCGGCACGCCTGACGATCCTGGACCCGCTCGATCCGGGTCGCCGGCCGTGCGTCCGCCGTCGGCCGCGCCCCGGGCGGCCCGTGCCGGCCCGCTCGCGACCGGGGGCCATTCGGCCCGGGTGATCTGAAGGTTGCGGCACGGTTGCGGACAGGATTCCGGCAGGTACCGGACGATCGGATCCGCGGCTATACTCCGGCCTGCATTCCACGCGTGAGGCGTCCCGCTCCGGCGAGTGTCGCGTCGCGCCCGTGGGGTCGTCCGGGAGACGACCCACCTGTCGGGCAGGCACGGCCGGCCCGAACCGGAGGATCTCGCTCACCATGACCACCGAGCCCGTGACCGCCCCGATCAACCCGTGGGCGGTCGCGCAGCAGCAGTTCGACCTGGCCGCGGAACGGCTGGGCCTCGACGAGGGGATGCGCGGCGTGCTGCGCGAGCCCCGTCGCGAGTTCACCGTGCACTTCCCCGTCCACATGGACGACGGCTCCGTTCGCGTGTTCACCGGGTACCGGGTCCAGCACAACCTCGGACGTGGACCCGCCAAGGGCGGCATCCGCTACCACCAGGACGTCTCGATCGACGAGGTGAAGGCCCTCGCGATGTGGATGACCTGGAAGTGTGCGGTCGTCGGGATCCCGTACGGCGGCGGCAAGGGCGGCGTCATCGTCGACCCGAAGCAGCTCTCGATGCGCGAGCTCGAGGCCCTCACCCGCCGCTTCTTCACCGAGATCGAGGTCCTCGTGGGACCCGAGAAGGACATCCCGGCGCCGGACGTCAACACGAACGCCCAGATCATGGCCTGGATGATGGACACCTACTCGATGCATGCCGGCTACACCGTGCCGGGCGTCGTGACGGGCAAGCCCATCAGCCTGGGCGGCTCGGAGGGCCGGAACGAGGCCACGGCCCGCGGCACGGTCTACTGCATCGTGGAAGCGGCGCGCCATCTCGGCATCGAGCTCGACAAGGCCCGCGTCGCGGTCCAGGGGTTCGGCAACGCCGGCTCCATCGCGGCGACGCTCATCGCGGCCGAGGGCGCGACGGTGGTTGCCGTGTCGGACTCCACGGGCGGCATCGCCAACCCCGAGGGGCTCGAGATCCCCAAGGTCATCAAGTGGAAGAAGGAGCACGGGACGGTCCAGGGCTTCCCGGGCGCGACCGACGTCTCGAACGAGGCCGTCCTCGAGGTCGAGTGCGACATCCTGATTCCCGCCGCGCTCGAGAACCAGATCACGGCGCGCAACGCGGACAACGTCAAGGCTCGACTCATCGCCGAGGCCGCCAACGGCCCGACGACCCCGGAAGCCGACCGCATCCTCTGGAAGAAGTCCAAGTTCATGATCCCGGACATCCTGTGCAACGCCGGCGGCGTCACGGTCTCGTACTTCGAGTGGGTCCAGGACCTCAACCGCGATCACTGGAGCGAGGAGGTCGTGAACGCGAAGCTCAAGGAGATCATGGTCAAGGCCTTCCGCGAGACGCTGGCGATCGCCCGCCGGGAGCAGTGCGACATGCGCACCGCGGCCTACCTGCTCGCCGTCCGACGCGTCGCCGACGCGATGGAGATGCGCGGCCTGTACCCGTGATCGACTGCTGATCCAGCGCGCGTCGGCTGCACCGATGCGACCGAATGGAGCCCCGGCCGGACGGCCGGGGCTCCATTCCTGTTCGGGGCGGAATGGGACGGTCCGGGGCGGTGGGGGTACGACTGGATGGTGGTGCCGCGGCGGTCGCCGGAACACGATCCAGCCGTGCACTTGCCATCCCACTCGTTCGCGGGATTCGGCTCCATGATCGACACGTCATCCGACATCAGGAATCCGGCCATCGCGCCCGTCCCCCGGCCCTTCGCGAGGGAGGGCCTCCTCGAGCGCATCGTCCCGTACGGGATCGTCGCGATCACGGCGGTCCTGCTGGTCGCGCTCAATCCGACACCCGGCAAGACCCACACGCTGGAGGTGGCGTCCCTCTTCACCGTCGCCGCGATCGGCGTGGCGGTCATGGCTCCGTGGGATCGCCTCCCGCGCTGGGCAGAACTCGCCCCGCCGGTCCTCGAGCTGGCCGCGATCGCCCTGCTCCGGGATGCCGGCGGCGCGGCCGGATCTGGGCTCGCGACGCTGTTCGCGCTGCCAATCGTGTGGGTGGCCCTCTATGGCGAGCGTCGGCATGTCGTGGTTCTCGTCGCCCTCACGACAATCGCCATGGTGCTGCCGATCGTCGTGGCCGGCGCACCCGATTACCCGCCGTCCGAATGGCGCCGCGCCCTCCTCAACGTCGCCATCGGCCTGCTCGTCGGGTTCACGATCAACGGGCTCGTCGTCCGGCTGCGACAGGTGACGGCACGCGAGGAGCTCCGCGCTCGCACCCTCGAATCACGCGAAGCCCAGGTGCGGGCCATGGTGAGCGCCGCCAACGACGCCATCGTCTCGCTCACGCCGGACGGTCGCATCGTCGACGTCAACCCGGCGGCGCTCGAGCTGTTCCGCGCCGACCGAGAGGCGCTCATCGGGGCCGACCTCATTGCGTCCTTCGCCGTGCCGGAGGAACGGGAATTCCTCCGCACGGGCATGGCCCGGATCACGGTCGAGCAGGACGCAACGGCCGCGCCGCGATTCCACACGGAGCTCATCCGGTCCGATGGCGAACGGTTTCCCGCCGAGGTGTCGGTGGGCGTCGTCCGGACGGACGACGGCGAGTACCTCGTGCACGCCTTCGCGCGGGACATCTCGCAGCAGGCGAGCGCCTCGGCCGCCGCCCAGCAGCAACTCGATGATCTCGGGGCCCTGCTCGCCGTTGCCCGCGAGCTCGGCCGTGCGGACCTGGCACCGACGGTTCGCCAGACCATCTGCGCCACGGCCCTGTCGGTGGGTGGCGCGTCGGCGACGATGCTCTTCGAACCCGACGGGCCCGACTACGTGATGACCGCCTCGGCAGGCCGCGACATGCCCGTCTCGCGGGTCACGGCGGATTCGGGTCCGAGCGGGATCGCGCTCGTTGCCCGTACGCGCCATCCGATGTTCTCCGGGCGGTTGCGCCGGGACAAGCGCGTCTCCGCGGCACTGACGGAGCAGACGGGGGCCAGGGCCGGGTTCTGGCAGCCCATTCTCGGGCCGACGGGAACGGCCGGCGTGCTCGTGGCCGTCTGGGACGAGGAGATGGACCAGCTCGAGCCGCGGATCGAGGCGCTCCTCAACATCCTCGCGAGCCACGCCGAAGTGGCGCTCGAGATGTCGACTCTCGTGGGCCGGCTCGCCGACATGGCCCGCACGGACGGCCTCACGGGCGTGGCGAACCGGCGCACCTTCGACGAGACGCTGGCGAGTGAGACCGCCCGAGCCACGCGGTCGTCCCATCCGCTCACCGTTGTGATGCTCGACCTCGACCACTTCAAGTCCTACAACGACCGGCACGGGCACCAGGCCGGCGACGAGCTGCTCCGGCTCGTGGCCGCGACCTGGCAGCGCGAGCTTCGGCCATCCGACCTGCTGGCGCGCTACGGCGGCGAGGAGTTCTGCGCGATCCTGCCGGAGTGCGATGCCGAAGCCGGCCAGCTGGTCGCCAGCCGGCTGCGCGCCGCAACGCCGGGCGGGGTCACGGTGTCCGGCGGGGTCGCGACACTCGGGCTCGGCGAGGACGCGCTCGGTCTCGTGGCCCGGGCCGATGCCGCCCTGTACGCCGCCAAGCTCGGCGGGCGCAACCAGGTCGTAGCCGCCTGAGCTGGATCGCCCGCGGCGCGGTGTACCATCGCCGCCATGCTCGACCACGAAGAAAAATTCCTGTTCAAGGAAGAGATCCTCCACCTGGCCAACGCGGTCGCCGAACCCGGCACGCTCGACAACGTCGAGGACCTCCTGACCGACGTCATCACGAGCCCGCGCTTCGATTCCGAGGTCTTCACCCTCGAGCGCAGCCTCCAGGTGATGCTCGGCGCCCGTGCCGGGACCACGCTCGTGGGGCTCCTGACCGTGGCCCCCGAGGTGTTCGACGAGGTGGCCGAGGTCCGCATCGCGCCCGAGGTCCACGAGCGCCTCGTCGCCTGGCGGGCGCGGTTCGGGCTCGCGATCGACAACGCGCTGAACTTCCTCAACAACCCCGACGGGATCCAGGGCCACAACTTCGCCACCCAGATCGCCCACGTGGAGGAGCGCCGCGTGCTCCAGGGGCGGCTCACGCTCGTCCGCTACAACAACGAACCGCAGTTCTTCGTGGCGGACGCATCCGTGTTCCTCGGCCTCGTGGCCGACATCATGGATCGGCTCGGGCCGTACCTCGAATCCGACGGCGTGGATGCCGAGACCATGACGAGGCTGCGCGACGGGCTGGCACTCATCGAACGGAAGACCGCCCACGGCTGAGCCGCGGGACGCGGTTCAGCCGGCGAGGACCAGCCCGGTGCGCCAGATCTACCTCGCGGCCACGGGCCAGAACCGCGGCAAGACCACGGCGTCCCTCGGGCTGCTCAACGGCTTTGTCGAACGCGGGCTCCGCACCGGGTTCATGAAGCCCGTCGGGCAGCGGACGGTGATCGACCACGGCCAGCCGGCGGACGAGGACGCCGTGCTCATGCACGAGACCTTCGCGCTGACGGAGCCGTACAGCGCCATGAGCCCCGTGCACATCCCCCGCGGCTTCACCAAGGCCTACATCGCGGGTGAGGTCGTCGAGGACCTGGGGGCGCGGATCATGGCCGCGCGGGAGGTCTTCCGCGACCATGACGTGCTCCTCGTGGAGGGAACCGGCCACGCCGGAGTGGGCGCCGTGATCGGGCTGTCGAATGCGACCGTGGCGGCAATGCTGGGCGCGCCCGCGATCATCCTCAGCGAGGGTGGCGTCGGGCGACCCATCGACGAGATCGTCCTCAACGCGGCGCTGTTCGCCCGCCATGGCGTGCCGATTGCCGGGGCCATCGTCAACAAGGTGGACGTGGTGGCGCAGCCCGGCATCGCCGAGGTGCTCGAGCGAGGCCTCGCGCCGTACGGCATCCCCCTCCTGGGCGTCCTGCCGGTCCGGCCCCTGCTCTCCAACCCCACCCTCGGCATGGTCCTCGAGGGCGTGCACGGCGAGCGGATCCATGACGGGCCCGACCTCGACCGCGTCATCGACGGCGTGGCGATCGGGGCGATGGAGCCGATCCACATGCTCGAGCGTGTCGGGCCGGGAACGCTCGTGATCGTGCCGGGCGACCGCGACGACGTGATCCTGACCCTCACGAGCGCCCATCGTGCGGCCAAGCGCGGCGGGCGGGCCGGGCCGGTCCTGCCGGTCGGGCGGCCGAGGCCCGCGGGCGTGACCCGACTCGTCCAGGGCCACGAGGGGGCGGCGATCGGGCTCGTGCTCACCGGCGGGTACCGGCCGCCCGCCGCGGTCCTCGAGGCGATCCGCGAGGCGGACCTGTTCGCCACGGTGGTACCGGAGGACACCTACGCCGTGGCGTCCGAGGTCCACGACCTGCTGGTCAAGACCCACCCGGCGGACCGCGAGAAGATCGCCCTGATCAAGGAACTCGTGGCCGACAACCTGGACATCGACCGGATCCTCGACGCGGCGATCCCGGCGGCGAGCTGACGGGTCGGCACGCGCCGTGCCGGCACCGCGCTGCAACGGCACCGCTCCTGCGGCGCGCGGTGGCGGTCCGCACCGGGTCAGGGGAGCGGTTCGTTGTCGATGAGCCGGGTGGACCCGAAGCGGACCGCGAGGGACAGCAGCGCCGGCCGATCGACCGTGGCGAGCTCCGCGAGTGAGGCGGCATCCGCGCACGACACGTAGTCGACCTCGGCGAGCGGCTCTGTCGAGAGCTCGGCCGCCATCCGTGCCCGGAGCGCATCCCCAGATCGCTCGCCGTCCAGCCACGCGCGCCGGGCGGCCTTGAGGGCCCGGTACAGGGCCGGTGCGGCGGCCCGCTCGGGCGGCGAGAGGTGGACATTCCGCGACGACATCGCGAGCCCGTCTGCCTCGCGCACGGTCGGGCAGGCGATGACCGCGGTCGGGCTGGCGAGATCGATCGCCATGCGCCGGATCACCGCCACCTGCTGGGCGTCCTTCTGCCCGAAGTAGGCCCGCTCCGCCCCGACCAGGTTGAACAGGATGGCCACGACCGTGGCGACGCCCTCGAAGTGCCCGGGCCGGGCGGCGCCCTCGAGCGGCAAGGCGATCGCACCGGGAACCACGGTGGTGTCGAAGCCGGGCGGATAGACGACCTCGACCGAGGGCGCGAAGACGAGATCGACGCCCTCTTCCTCGCAGATCGCGATGTCGCGGGCCTCGTTGCGCGGGTACTGGGCCAGGTCGCCGGGATCGCCGAACTGGCGAGGGTTCACGAAGATCGAGACGACCGTGGTGGCGTTCTCCTCGCGCGCACGGGTCATGAGCGCGCGGTGGCCGGCGTGGAGCCAGCCCATGGTCGGTACCAGGCCGATGGGGCGGACGGCCTTCGCGAGGGCCGCACGGAGCTCCTCGCGCGTGCGAACGACGGTGGTCAAGCCCGGCTAGAGGTCGCGGTCGAGCGGAATGCCGGCGCCCTGCGTCTCGGGATCGGCGGCGCGATCGGCCGGCGTGCGCCCGAGGGCCTCGTCCAGGGTCGCCTCGTCCATCCGGGTCGTCTGGGCCGGCCCGGGAAACGTGCCGGCCACGACATCGGCGGCCCACGCCTGCGCGGCGTCGCGGATGGCGTCGCCGAGCTCGGCATAGTGGCGGGCGTGGCGCGGGGTGAATGTGCCCAGGCCGAGGACGTCCGTGATCACCTGGACCTGCCCGCTGCATCCGGGCCCCGCCCCGATCCCGATCGTGGGAATCCGGAGCCGGGAGGTGATCAGCGCCGCCAGCTGCTCCGGGACCAGTTCGATGACGATCGCAAACGCCCCTGCCTCCTGGACGGCCACGGCGTCCGCGAGCAGCTGTCGAGCCGTCTCTCGCGTCTTGCCCTGGACTCCCACCTTGCCGCCCATGCCGTGCTCGGACTGCGGGGTCCAGCCGATGTGGCCCATGACCGGGATGCCGGCGCGCACGAGGCCCTCGATGATCCGGGCGCTCCGGACCCCGCCCTCGACCTTGACCGCGGTGGCGCCGGCCTCGCGCAGGAAGCGCCCGGCGTTCTCGATGGCCTCGTCCACCGAGGCGTACGAGAGGAAGGGCATGTCGCCGATCACGAGGGCGCGCTTCGACCCGCGGACCACGGCCGCGGTGTGGTGGAGCATCTCGGCCATGGTGACCCGCACGGTGGAGTCGTAGCCGAGGAGCACCTGGCCGAGCGAATCGCCCACGAGGATCATCGGGATCCCGGCCTCGTCGATGAGGCGAGCCGTCGGGTGGTCGTACGCCGTGAGCATCGGCAGGCGCTCGCCGTCGGCGTACATCCGGCCGATGTCGGCGACCGTCAGGCGGCGTTGCGCGGCGTCGGTGGCGCTCACGCGGGACCCTCATCCATGGTGTCAGTCTGCCCCTCATCGGGTCGGGCGTCCAGCGCCGCCGCAATGCGGTCGAGGAGCCGGTCGGCGACTTCGCGCTTCGACAGCAGCGGGAGGTCTTCACGGTCGCCGTCCGCCGACAGGACCACGACCCGGTTCGTGTCGGTGCCGAACCCGGAGCCGGGCTCGCTCACGTCGTTGGCGACGAGGAGGTCCACGTGCTTCCGGCGGAGTTTCTCCGCCGCCCGGTCCAGTGAGCCCGTTTCCGCGGCGAATCCCACCAGGATCGGGGCAGGGGTCACCGCCGCGCGGGTCGCTGCCCCGGCGCTGTCGAGCCCGCGGGTGATCCGTCCGACCTCGGCCAGGAGGTCCGGGGTGGATTCGAGTCGGAGGGTCAGCCCGTCGCCCCGGGCCAGCTTTGCCTGCGCGGGCTCCGATGGCGCGAAGTCGGCGACCGCGGCGGCCATGACGAGGGCGTCGAAGCGTGCCCGCATCGGCTCCGGACCGGCCGGACCGCCGTCGCCGCCGAAGCACGCGTCAAGGAGCGCGGCCCGGAGCTGGCCGGTCGTCTCCACCCGGACCACGTGGGCCAGGTCCGTCGGGAGGGGGACGCTCACGTCCGCCGCGATCAGGGTCACCGAGGCGCCCCGTTCGATCGCCGCGTCCGCGATGGCCACGCCCATCTTGCCGGTGGAGCGGTTCCCGATGAACCGGACCGGATCGATCGGCTCCCGGGTGCCGCCCGCGGTGACCACGATCCGCCGGCCCACGAGATCGGCATCGCGCGGACGCGCGGCCTGGAGCGGCGGACGTGCTGCCGGGTCGGGCGTCCGGATGGCCCGATGCGCCACGGATTCCACGACGGCGTCGACGATCGCCGGCAGGTCGGCGAGCCGGCCGACGCCCGACTGGCCGGACGCCAGCGGCCCGCGCTCCGGCGCCACGATCCGATAGCCGAACGCCGATTCGAGTCGCGCGACGTTGGCGGCCGTGGCCGGGTGGGACCACATCTCGCCATCCATCGCCGGGGCGACGACCACCGGCGCGGCGGTCGCGAGGCAGGCGGCCGTCACGACATCGCCGGCCAGGCCGTTCGCCATCGCGCCGAGCCAGTGCGCGGTCGCCGGCGCCACGACGATGGCATCGGCGCTGTCGGCGATCACGATGTGGCCGATGCGCCCGTCGGGGAGCAGTTCCATCACGTCGCTCTCGACCGGGTGCCGGGTCAGCGCCGCGAACGTGAGCGGTCCGACGAACCGCGTCGCCGACGGCGACAGGAGGACCACGACGTCGGCGCCCTCCGCCCGCAGGAGGCGCAGCAGCTCGACGGCCTTGTAGGCCGCGATCGAGCCGGTCACGCCGAGCGCGATGAGGCGGCCGGCGAGGCGCCCGTCCGGTCGCGACTCCATCATCTGGCCATCGCGCCGAGCGGCGTGCCGCCGGCGACCTCGGCATGCAGGATTGCCAGGCCCTTGAGCGTCAGGTCCGGGTCGATGACGTCGACGCCGCGGACCGCCTGGACCCACGGGGCGCGCGACAGCCCGCCGGTCGCGATCACGCGAATCGCGCCGCCGGGTGCGTCGGCGCGGCCCGCCAGTTCCTCGCGGATCCGGGCGATGAGGCCCTCGGCCATGGCCACGTGGCCGAGCACCGTTCCGGATTCGATCGCCTCCGCGGTCGACCGCCCGATCGCCCGATCGGGCAGCTGCACCGCCACGTGCGGGAGGCGCGCCGTGCCGGCGGCGAGCGCATCGAGCCCGAGCACGATGCCGGGCGCGATGGCGCCCCCGAGGAACGTCCCGTCCCCGGCGATCGCATCGATGGTCGTGGCCGTTCCGAAGTCGGCGACGATCGCCGGGCCGCCGTGCAGGCGGGCCGCGGCCAGGGCGTTCACGAGGCGGTCCGGCCCGACTGCACCCGGCGTGTCCACCGCAACCTGGATCGGCACCGTGTCGGCGGTCGCGACGAGGAGGGGCACCCCGAGGTCCCGGGCCACGAGTGTCACGGCCGCGGTGGCGTCCGGCACGACCGAGGCGAGTACGACGGCCGCGACGTCTCCGCGGGTCATGCCCGAAGCGGCGGCAAGCGCATCGATCGCCCGCTCGACCGCAGCCGCGTCGCGCCCGTCCGTTCCCGGAGCGTTGCCTACCGCGACGAGGTCGCCGTCGCGGAATGCGCCGAGCGTGGCGTTCGAGTTGCCGATGTCGATGGCGAGGAGCATGCCGGGATCATACGGCCAGCTTTCGAGCCAGCTCGTCGGCGAGCAGGCGGAAATGACTGACCGCCCGGCCCGTGATGGGCGGGCCGTGCCCGAAGACTGCGACCTCGAAGTCGAGTGCGGCGAGGCGCGCGACCGACCTTGCCGCCTGGCGCCGGTCCGCCGCGACGAAGCCCTCGCGCAGCCCCAGCACGTTGGCCGCGGCGTCGCCCGCGAACAGCACGCCGCCCTGCCCCTCCCAGAGGAACGAGGTATGCCCGGCGGTGTGGCCGGGCGTGTGGATGGCCCGGAGCGCCGGCGCGCCGGGGACCG
>CAZVDO010000012.1:32565-36700 GCA_964625345.1 uncultured Anaerolinea sp.
CCGTCGCCGCCGTCGAACAGGTAGGCATTCGACGCGGCGTGGGGCAGCTGGAAGACCCCGGGAACGACGGTACGGACGGACACGCCGGCCACGCTACCACGCCGTTCGTACCCTTCCCGGGCGGGTCGCGGTCGGCTACGATGGCGGTCGTCCCATCGCCAGAGGAGGCCCCCTGTGCCCAGCGAGCCGCCGGCGAAGTTCTTCGTCAACCAGGGCGTCGTGTCCACGCGCGAGGACATGCTCAACCTGCTCCGCCCGTTGATGAAGCAGACAGTGACGTACCAGTACTTCCGCGGGCGCGAGCTCGTGGCCCACGGGACCGGCTGGGTCGAGCGCATCGTCTCCGAGGAGCCCGATGTCTCGACCTTCTTCACGCCGATCTCGGTGACCCTCAACGTCGATTCGTTCGAGCACCTCGAGTTCCAGACCCGACCCGACCAGCTCCTCGTGTACGTCCTGGTCCAGGGTGACGAGCGCGTGGTCGTGGAGTTCGCGCCGGTCGGGGACGAGGGCCGCTCGCCCTTCGAGCCCGAGCAGTTGGCGTTCAACACCTCCGGCTACGTCCAGATGGAGCTGCTCGGCTCGGAATCGCTCGAGGACTGAACGCACCTGGAGCATGCGGCGGCGCATGTTCCACCCTCCGGATCGCCCCGAATCGCGTGCGGATCGACCGCTCGGCGGCCTGTGCACGCGCGTACCATCGACCCATTCGAGCGCGCGGCGTCCGCCCAACGGAGTCGTCGACGCGTGAGCGGTCGGCACGGCCGGCCGCATGGGAGGGGGCGCGGATCGACCCGCGCGGGTCGGCGCGCCGCAGGGAGAGGAGGGTCCTGAGCGCGTGGATGCGATCGCGTCCTATTTCAAGTTCGCGGAGCGCGGAACCAACCTGGCCACCGAGGCGCGTGCCGGCCTGACCACGTTCATGGTCATGGTCTACATCGTCTTCCTCAACGCCGGAATCCTCGGGGACGGCTTCGGGCTGGCGGCTGACGATCCGGGCCGGATCGCCCTGTCCGCCGGGACGGCCCTCATCGCCGGCATCATGACCATCGCGATGGGCGTCGTCGGCAACTACCCCCTCGCCCTGGCCGCCGGGCTCGGCATCAACGCCATCGTGGCGTTCAGCCTCACCGGCCGCGGCCTGACCCCCGCGGGTGCGATGGGTGTCATCGTCATCGAGGGCCTCGCGGTCACGGTGCTCGTGCTCGTGGGCTTCCGCGAGGCCGTGATGAACGCGGTCCCGCTCGGCCTGAAGCGCGCCATCGGCGCCGGGATCGGACTGTTCATCCTCTTCATCGGGTTCGCCAACGGCGGGCTCATCCAGTCGGGCTGCTCACCGTTCGTGCCGCTCACCGAGGGCTGCGCCGGCACCCTGGTGACCGTGTCGTTCCCCACGACCGTCGGCCAGTTCGTCTTCCTCTTCGGCCTGGCCCTGACCATCGTCCTGTGGGCCCTCAAGGTCCGGGCCGCGCTCGTGGTCTCGATCATCGGGACCACCATCGTGGCGCTCGCGGTCGGCTCGGCGTCGATCCCGAGCACGCTGACGTGGACGCCGAATTTCTCGACGCTCGGCCAGTTCGACCTTGGTGACTCGTTCACGGTCCTGGGGCCCCTGACCGCCATCCTCGTGATCTTCGCGGTCATGCTCACCGACTTCTTCGACACGATGGGCACGGTCACCGGCGTCGCCGCCGAGGCCGGGCTCGCCCGCGAGGACGGGTCCGTGCCCGATGTGGGCCGTGTCCTCCTCGTGGACAGCGTCGCGGGCGCCGTGGGCGGCCTCGCGGGCGTGTCCTCGAACACCACGTACATCGAGAGCGCGGCAGGCGTGGCCGAGGGCGGCCGCACCGGCTTCACCTCCGTGGTGACCGGCGTCCTCTTCCTGCTCGCCATCCTGCTCGCGCCCCTGGCCGGGATCATCCCGACCCAGGCCACGGCGCCCGCCCTGGTCCTGGTGGGCTACCTCATGTTCACCCAGGTCAAGGGCATCGACGTCAACGACCTCGAGGAGGGCCTTCCGGCCCTGCTCACCATGATCCTCATGCCGCTGACCTACGACATCACCGTGGGCATCGGGGCCGGCTTCATCAGCTGGGTCCTCATCAAGGTGGCTCGCGGCAAGGTCGGCGAGGTCCACCTGCTCATGTGGGTGGTCTCGATCGCCTTCCTCGTGTTCTTCCTCCAGGCCTGGCTGCCGCAGTACCTGCCCAGCTGAGGCCGGTCCCGCGCGACTCCGAGCCGGCGCCTCTCGCGAGGCGCCGGCTCCTTCGTGCCCAGCGGGTACCATCGCGCCGATGTTCCAGCGAACGGTGATCCCCGACGGACCGCGCGTGGTCAGCGCGCGCCTGCCCGGCGCCCGGTCCGTCTCGGTGGCGGCCTACGTCCTCGCCGGATCGCGGAGCGAGGCGGCCGACCAGGTCGGAGCGGCCCACTTCCTGGAGCACCTCACGTTCAAGGGCACAGCGGCGTATGCCTCCACCCGTGCCCTCAGCGAGGCGATCGAGGGCGTGGGCGGCTCCTTCAACGCCGCAACGGACCGGGAATCGACCGTGTACTGGGCGCGCGTGCCCCGTCGAGAGGCGGCGCGAGCGGTCGATGTCCTCGGGGAGCTCATCTGCCGCCCGACCCTGGATCGCGGCGAGATCGACCGCGAGCGGGACGTGATCATCGAGGAGATCCGCGGCTACCTCGACGACCCGGCCGAGTACTGCCAGATGCTCTTCCAGCAGGCGATGTTCGGCGACGGACCCATGGGTCGCGAGATCTGCGGCGACGAGGCGGACATCCGGGCGCTCGCACCGGATCGGATCCACGCATTCTGGGACGGTGCCTACCGTCCCGCCAACCTGGTGGTTGCGATCGCGGGCGACCTCGACCACGCCGAGGCGGTCGACCTGGTCGGGCGCGCGTTCGGTCGCGGCGGGGGGCACGTGGCCGCGGTCAGCCCCGCACCCGACCTGCCCGCCGGCGTCCGGGTGCGAACGGCCCGGCGCGCGACGACCCAGGCGTCCCTGTGCGTGGGCGTGCCCGGGCTGCGTCGCGACCACCCCGACGCCTGGGCCCTCGCGCTCCTCAACGTGCTGCTCGGCGACGGCATGAGCAGCCGCCTGTACCTGTCGCTCGTGGATCGCGACGCCCTCGCCTACGACGTGAGCAGCGGCCTCGTGGAATACGCGGACGCCGGCGTCCTCGAGGTGAGTGCCGGCGTGGATCCCGATCGCGTGACCGAGGCCCTGGGCGGCATCCTCGTGGAGTTGGCGCGGCTGCGCGACGAACCCGTGCCGGCCGGCGAGCTGGCCAAGGCCCAGGCCTATCTCGCCGGCGGGCTGGAGCTGCGGATGGAGGAATCGCGCCACCTCGCGTCGTGGGTCGGCGGGCAGGAGGCGCTCCACGACCGCGTGCTCACGCTCGACGAGGCACTGGCAGCCGTGGAGCGCGTCACCGCGGACGACGTCCATGCGCTGGCGGGCCGGCTGTTCCGGTCCGACGACCTCCGCCTCGCGGTGGTCGCGCCGGCCCGCGGGTTGCGCGGGCTCGACGCACGGTTGAAGATCCCCTCCTGATGGCGATCGCCGAGCCGGACGCGCCGCCCTTCCCGCTGCCATCCGTGGCGTTGGCGGGCCTCCACCTGCGCATGGGGGCCCTGGCCCTGGCTCGAGCCGAGCTCGAGGCTCTCGACGGACAGGGCGCCTTGGGACCCGACGGTCTGGCCGACCTGGCGGAGGCACGCTGGCGGAGCGGCGATCTCGCCGGTGCTGCCGAGGCCGCCGATCGCCACCTTGCCGCGGGCGGCTCGCAGATCGTGGCCCTCGTCGTGGCGGCCGAGGCAGCGGCCGCGAGCGGGCGGCCGACCGTGGCGCGGGAGCACGTCGCAGCCCTGGGCGACCTCGCCGTCGCCGACCTCGAGGCGGTGTTCGCGGGCATGCCGCGCCGCGCCTTCTGGCCGTTCGCCCCGGCGGCGACGGCGGTTCCCATGACGGCCTTTGCCGGGGACGCCCCCGGCGCTCCGGGCCGGCCCGTGCCCGGCGAGTCCGCGAGCGAGCAGCAAGCGCACGCATCGCGTGCTGATGCCGGCGACGGGTCGATCCCGCTCTGGGATGACGAGATCGTGGGCGGGACGATCGAGCCCGAGGAT
>CAZVDO010000012.1:36800-41154 GCA_964625345.1 uncultured Anaerolinea sp.
GAATCCCGCCACCCACGGAGGAATCGTGACCGAACGAACCCTGGTCCTCATCAAGCCGGACGGCGTGCAGCGCCTGCTGGCAGGCCGGATCCTGGCCCGCTACGAGGAGCGCGGGCTGCGCATCGTCGGCCTCAAGCTGATGCTCGCCTCGCGCGACATCGCCGAGACGCACTACGCCGTGCACCGCAGCAAGCCGTTCTTCGAGGGCCTGTGCGCCTTCCTGACGAGCGGTCCGCTCGTGGCCATCGCCCTCGAGGGCCCCAACGCGATTGCGATCGTCCGGGCCATGAACGGCGCGACCCGGCCCCACGAGGCGGCGCCCGGCTCCATCCGCGGGGACCTTGCGCTCGAAACCGCCCAGAACCTCGTCCACGCGTCCGACGGTGCGGAGACCGCGGAGGCGGAGCTCGCGCTGTGGTTCCGTCCCGACGAGCTCCTCGAATACGGCCGCGAGATCGATCGCTGGGTGCTTGCGCCCGGGGATTGACCGCGGCGCCGGGCCGCCGACTCCTGCCGGCCCGCTGATTCCGCCTAGCCGCCGATCCCCGAGATCGCTCCGCCCAGCGCGACGGCCGCGGCACCGATCGCGACGACCCCCGCGAGCGGGATCCGCCGGGCGCGGACCAGGGCGACCGCACCGCGAAGGCTTGATCGATCGGCGGTCCACGCGTCAACGCCGCGCGGGCCGCGGCTGCCCATCGGGTCGGCGGCGCGGACCGTGGGGCTCGCGGCCCCAAGTCCCACGGCCAGGATCCGTCCCACGTAGAGGAGCGGCGCAAAGGCCGCGACCTGGACGAGCAGCCCCACCGGATCCGCGAGCCCCTCGTCGATGAGCGCGACCCGCGCGTCGAACAGGGTCATGCCGGGCAGCCCGGTAGCCGCTGCGAGCACCAGCGCGAGGCCGACGCCGAGGATCGGCGCCTGGCGTGCCCAGCCGCCGAGCTCGCCGAGCCGGTGCGTGTCGTCGAAGGTCGCCCGGGTCGCCCGGATCCAGAGGGCAAAGGCGGCCGCGACGGCTGCCGACCCTGCGAGCCACGTCCGCCCGGCAATCCCCGCGTCCGGGCCGATCGCGACGGCGAGCAGCCCGATTCCCGCGCCTTGCACGATCCCGTAGGCCAGGATGTGCTCCAGGTCGTCGTGGAGGACGGCGGCGATCCCGGCCAGCACGATCCCCAGCGCCGCCAGGCCGAGGATGATCCCGCGAGCCGTCCCAAGATCCGCGTCCACGGCCCCGATGGTCACGTCGAGCCAGCCCAGGAGCACGATGCCCGTGGCCGCAGCTCCGAACCCGAGCACGGCCGGGATCGCGGTGGCGGGAACGGCTTCGGAGAACCGGGCGGCCCAGGCGTGGGCCGGGATCGCGGCCGATCGAATTGCGATGGCGGCGGCTGCGCCGAGCAGCGCGATGCCCATTGCCGTCTGGAGCGCCGGGTCCGCGCCACCGAGGGGATCGGCGGCGGCGAACGGACCCACGGGTGACGCCCCCCACGCGATCACCAGCAGCCCGAGTGCGCCGGCGGCGAGGACCGGCCGGACCAGGACGACGCCGCGGGTCACCGCGCGCTGGGCGGCGATCGCATCGCCGCCTACGGCGCGCCGCCCGGAATGGCGGGAGGACGGACCGACGTCCGACTGGCCGATCGGCACGACGACGGTCGCCAGCCCTCCCGCGGTCAGGAGCGTGAGGCCGATCCCGGCGTCGCTCACCGCCAGCGCCGTCACGCCGAGCCCGAGCCCGATCAGCCCGGATCCCAGGACGATCGGGCCGTCTCCCGCGAGCGCGTCGAGCAGGCCGGCAAGGACGAGCATCGCGGCCCAGGCGGCCGCGAGCGTCCGCAGGCCGTCCGACCCGCCCACGATCGCGCCGGCGAGGGGCACCGTGTCCTCCGCGCTGATCGCCGCGGCCGCGCCGAGGGCGGCGAAGGCGGTCACGAGCCCGACCCCGAAGGCGATCCGGCGCCGACCCGCCAGCAGCATGGTCGCAAGGCCGCCCGAGACCGCGAGCAGGGCCAGCAGGAGCACGCTCATCGATCGCCACCCCCGGGCCCGAGCCGAGCCCGCCCGGATCGGTCGGGTCGGTCGACCGAGTGGCGAGTGCCCCCGCCGCCCGGCGCATCGTCATCCCCGGCCGCGGCGTCTGCGAAGCCGGCCTGGCCCTTGTGGCGGACCCCGGCGGGCTGGCGAGCGATCAGGTACGCACCGGCTGCCGCGAGGGCCACGAGGAGCACCACGCCGGACAGCTGCTCAAGGTCGCCGGGTACACCTGCGAGGCCTGCCCGCAGCAGGCCGAGGCCCTGGAGCACGATGAGCCAGCCGATGGTGGCCCGGAGGGGAGCGAGGCCGCGCAGCGCGGCCGGCAGGCCGGCGACGAGCAGGACGAGGCCGCCACCGACCGCGAGCGCGGTAGGCGTGAGGTAGGCGCGCACGTCGTTGGCCGCGATCCCCGGGCCGGTCGGCTGCAGGAGCTGGATCGAGACGGCGAGCTGGAGTCCGACGACGCCGGCCGCGGCCGCGAATGCCGCATCCGCGGGCCACCCGAGGCGGGAGCCGCCGATCGTCGCGGCGGCCGCGTCGCTGAGCCGAGGTTCGCCTCCTGGTTCGTCGGAATCGAGATAGACGACGGCCCGGAGCAGGTAGCTGGCGAGCGCGGCACCGACCACGCGGACCGCCAGGGTGGACAACGCCGGCAGGGGAGCGGCGAGGAACGGCGTGCCGGCCAGTGCCACCGCCAGGCCGAGGAGCGCGGTCCGCGGGTCGCGGGCCCCGACGGCCGCCACGGCTCCCAGCGCGACGGCGACGGCCACCAGGACCAGGACCGGGTTGATCATCGGCTCAGTGTGACGAGGCGGAGGGTTGCTCGCGCGTGCCGGTCCGCCTCACGGGCTCGGACTGGCAAGCTCCGGGTGGGTCGCCGAGGGCAGGAACCCGAAGTGGTCGAACGGCCAGTACCGGAGCCAGGCTCGCCCGATGACGTGGCCGATCTCGATCGGGCCGAAGTTGCGGGAATCCGCGGACGCCTCGCGATGGTCGCCCATGACGAACAGGTCGCCCTCCGGCACGACCCACTGGGTGGCCCCGCCCGGCGTTGGATAGGTCTGCTGCTGGACGCCGTCGAGGGCCGTGAAGATGTAGGGCTCCACGAGGGGGACGTCGTTGACGTAGACGTGCCCGTCGCGCAGGGCCACGGTGTCGCCGCCGACCCCGATCACGCGCTTGATGAACGGCGTGGTGCCGTCGCTCCAGGAATCGGGCGGCTGGAAGACGATGATGTCGCCGTGGTCGTACGCATCCCAGCGTGGGGACAGCTTGTCGACCAGCACGTACTGGTCCGGCAGGAGCGTGTTCTCCATCGAACCCTGCTGGACACGGTACGGCTGGGCAATGAAGAACTGGATGCCGAAGAAGATGATGACGGTGAGGACGAGGGTCTCGAGAACCTCGAACAAACACCCGACGGCTGGTCGTTGACTCACAGGCCAGCGAGTATAGGGGCTGTGCTATCGTCCCGCCCCGTGCCCGGAATCCTCGACCCGAGCCCATCGCCCGCGAGCCGTCGATGCGGCGGCTGATCTCCGCGATCAGTGCGCTCGTGGCGCTCCTCGCGCTGTCGGTGGTGCTGTGGAATGCCACGAACGTGGACCGGCGCGCGCCCGAGGTCCGGTCCGTCTCGCTGAGTGCACCTGCGGGTGACGACCGAATCGCGCAGACGCTCACGGCGGTCGACGTCGAGTTCAGCGAGCCGGTGGACCGCGCGAGCGTGGAGCGTCGGTTCCACATCACGCCCTCGGTCGACGGCGCCATCACCTGGAACGGTCCGGTGGCGATCTTCACCCCGTCCCGTGAGCTGCCGGCGAACACGACGTTCGCGGTCAGCCTCGACCCCGGCTTCGAGGACCTGGCCGGCAATCGCAGTGCCACCGGCCTCGAGCCGTGGGAATTCCGGACCGTCGGGACGCCCGTCGTCCTCCGCTCGACCCCCGAGGACGGCGCCGTGGTGCCCCTCGCGACGGGCCTCGAGCTCGTCTTCGACCGCCTCATGGACATCCCGTCGGTGGAGCGGGCGCTCACGGTGCAGCCCGCGGCGCGCACGCGCCTGACCTGGAGCGGCTCCCTCCTCTCGATCGACTTCGACGGCTCGCTCGCCCCGGCGACGGCCTACACGATCACCATCGGTGCGAGCGCCGTCGACACCGGCGGGACGGAGCTCGGTGCGCCCGTGGTGATCCACCTCACGACCGTCGCCGCCGGGCTCGCGGTCACGACGCTGGTCCCCGCCGAGGGCGTCTCGGGGATCGGGCCGGGCTCGTCGATCGCGGTCCGCTTCTCGGCCCCCATCGACCCGGAATCCGCGCGG
>CAZVDO010000012.1:41254-43936 GCA_964625345.1 uncultured Anaerolinea sp.
CCTCCGGCCAGAACCAGGTCGCGTTCCTGAGCGACCGCGGCGGCGTCCGCAACGTGTGGGTGATGAACCCCGACGGAACGAACCAGCGCCAGCTGACGGTCGACCTCGCCCCGGTCGGCAGCGTCGACGCGACCGGCGACGGCCGGTCGATCGCCTGGGAATCGGCGGGCGTGGTCTCCGTACGGGATGTCGACGGGTCCGATCTCCGACGGATCACGCCCGATGACGGCACGCGGGACTACGGTCCGGTCTTCGCGCCGGATGGCCGCGCCCTGATCGTGGCGCGCCGAACCCCGTCGGGCGACGACGCCGGCTTCTGGTGGGTCCCGCTCGACGGGGGAGCGGGCGATCCACGCCAGGTCCTCCCTTCAGGGGCTCCGGAGCCGGGATCGGCCGGGTACTCCGGCGACCCCACCGGGACGCCGTGGTCGGCACGCGTCGCGTTCGATCCGGGGGGCACGACGGCCCTCGTGGTGTCGGCGGACAGCCGCCCATGGCTCATCCCGCTGGGCGAACCTGGCGCGCCCGCCGAGCCGATCCAGCTCGGCGCCGCCGGGGCCCCGACCTGGTCGGCAGCCCGCCACGGGTTCGTGCTCGCCGCGGCCCGCGATGGGGAAGCCCGGATGGTTCACTCCATCAGCACGTCCGGGGTCGTCGGCGACCTGCCCGGGACCGGTGGCGCCGACGGGGTCATCGCGGTATCGCCGGACGGGTCCCTCGCCGTCGCGATCGTGGGGGACGCCACGCCCGCGATCGTCGTGGTCGCGCCGTCCGGGGCGACCACGCGGCTGGCGGCAGGCGCGGGCCCGTGGGCCTGGCCGGGTTTCTCGCCCGACGGGCGCAGCCTGCTCGCCACGCGCGGCGATGCCGGGATCTGGCTGCTCGACGTGACGACCGGGGCGCCGATCCAGCTGAGCACCGACGGCACCGAGGCTCGCTGGATTCCCTGAACCGGCCGCGTCCCCGAGGATGCCCGGCCCATGCACGGGCCGGGGCGGTATCCGGTCCGGGCCGAGAGTTGACCCGCCAACTCGGCGGTTGATACACTCCGCCGCGGCCCGAACGGCCGGCCACTCGTGCGCCTGAAGGTGCCCGCACGTGGGTCGGTGCCGGCGTCCGACGGCTCCCCGAGTCACCCCGGACCGGCCACGCGCGCGCCGCGCGCCCCGCAACTCGCAACGCATCGACCAGACCAGGAGGAACCAACCCCCCGATGGACGCCAGTGCGCTCCAACTGATCATTCCGATCGCGGGCGTCGCCGCGGTCCTGTTCGCCCTGTACCTCGCCCGCGACGTGCTGTCGCGCGACAAGGGACCCCAGGCCATGCAGGACGTGGCGGACACGATCCGCGAGGGCGCCGATGCGTTCGTCAAGCGGCAATACACCACCATCGGCCTCCTGGCCCTCGGCGGCGCGGTCATCATCGGCCTCGTCATCGCGGCCGTGGAGACCAAGGACGTGGCCGACGTCCCGGCCCTGGCCGGCGCCCCGATCGGGGTCATGACCGCCATCGCCTTCCTCGTCGGTGCCGGCTGTTCGATGCTCTCGGGCATCATCGGCATGACCATCAGCGTCCGGTCGAACGTGCGCACGGCCGCCGCGGCCCGCCGCAGCCTCGTCGAGGCGGTGCAGGTCGCCATGCGCGGCGGGGCCGTTTCGGGGTTCCTCGTCGTGGCGCTCTCGCTCCTCGGCGTGTGGGGCATCTTCACTGCCTATGAGACCTTCGTCGCGGACGTGACCGCCGCGGAGGCGCCGTTCCTCATCGTCGGCTTCGGCTTCGGCGCCTCGTTCGTGGCCCTGTTCGCCCAGCTCGGCGGCGGCATCTACACGAAGGCCGCCGACGTGGGCTCGGACCTCGTCGGCAAGGTCGAGGCCGGCATTCCCGAGGACGATCCGCGCAATGCGGGCGTCATCGCGGACCTCGTCGGCGACAACGTCGGCGACTGCGCCGGCCGCGGCGCGGACCTCTTCGAGTCCACGGCCGCCGAGAACATCGGCGCCATGATCCTGGGCGTCGCCGCCTTCGGCATCGCCACCACGGCCGGCTGGCCGAACCCCGAGGCGTGGATCTTCTTCCCGCTCGTCGTCCGCGCCTTCGGGCTCCTCGCCACGATCGTCGCGATGTTCTTCATCCGCGGCTCGGAAACCGAGAACCCGATGAATATCCTGAACCGCGGCTACTGGGTCACGACGATCCTGTCGGTCATCGGCCTGGGCGTCACGACCTACGTGATGATGGACACCAACGGGTCGAGCGCCAACGGCCTGCCCGTGTGGGTCTGGTTCTTCCTCGCCGGCGTGGTCGGCCTCGCCACGTCCGTGGCGTTCGTCTACATCACCCAGTTCTACACGGCCGGCACCTTCCGTCCGGTCCGGGAGATCGCGGAGGCCTCCAAGACAGGCCCCGCCACGAACATCATCAGCGGCGTGGCGGTCGGCTTCGAGACCACGTTCGTGACGGCGATCTCGATCGGCATCGCGCTCATCGCCTCCCACTGGCTCGGCCAGCAGGCCCATCTCCTCACGCCCGACGGCCGCGACGTCGGTGGCATCTTCGGCACCGCGGTGGCCACGATGGGCATGCTCATGACCACGGCCTACATCCTCGCGATGGACACCTTCGGGCCGATCACCGACAACGCCGGCGGCGTGGCCGAGTTCAGCCGCTCGGAGGCGGGCGC
>CAZVDO010000013.1:0-4102 GCA_964625345.1 uncultured Anaerolinea sp.
AAGGTGGTCGCGATCGCGCTCAACACGTCCCTCATCCCCGACGAGGCCGAGGCCCGGCGCGTCATCGAGGAGATCGCGAGCGAAACCGGCCTGCCGGCCGCCGATCCGGTCCGCTTCGGCGCCGACGGCTTGTGGCCCCAGATCCGGGCCGCTGTCGAGGCGTTGCCGTGGGTGCACGAGAACGACGCCCGCGGCCGGGCATGAGCCGCCGACCCTGCACGTGAGCCTCCATCTCGAGCACGAGACCCTCCGGCTCCGGCTGCGTGACCCGTTCCGGATCGCGCGGTCCGATCACGATGCGGGCCACGCCGTGACGACGATGGTGGTGGCGTTGACCGACGACCGGTTCCCCGGCATCGTCGGGCTGGGCGAGGGCTATCCGGACCGGTTCTACGGGGAGACGCCGGCGACGATGGCGGCGATCCTCCCGACGCTCCTGGACGCGGTGGGGGAAGTGGAGCCGTCGGCCGACGGGTTGGTCGATGCCGGCGCCGCCATGCACGACGCCGTTCGCTGGAACGGCGGCGCGAAGTGCGCGCTCGACACGGCGCTCGTCGACCTCGTGGGCAAGGTGACCGGAGTGCCGGCCTGGAGCCTGCTCGGGTTGTCGCCGGTCATCCCGCCGACGGACTTCACCCTCGGCCTCGACGAGCCATCCGTCGTCGCCGAACGGGCCCGGCGGGCAGCCCACTTCCCGGCCCTCAAGATCAAGTGCGGTGGGCCGTCCGATGTAGCGACGCTGCGCGCGGTCCGGGACGTGTACGACGGCCCGCTGCGCGTGGACGCCAACACCGGCTGGACACCCGAGGTGGCCCGCGCGCTTGTCCCGGCCCTCGTCGACCTCGGGGTCGAGCTCATCGAGCAGCCGTTCCCGGCCGGCCGCCGGGACTGGATGGCCGACCTCCAGGCCACGACCGACCTGCCGATCGTGGCCGACGAATCGGCCGTGACGGAGGAGGATCTCCACGGGCTCGTCGGGGTCGTGGCGGGGGTCAACGTGAAGCTGGCCAAGGTCGGTGGCCCGACGCGGGCCGCCCGGATGCTCGGCGCGGCTCGCGAGCTGGGCTTCCGCACCTTCCTTGGCTGCATGGAGGAAACCTCGGTCGGGATCGCCGCCTCGGCGGCCTGCGCCGCCCTCGCGGAATGGGTCGACCTCGACGGCTGCCTGCTCCTGGCCGACGATCCATTCGAGGGCCTGGAGCTCGGGGCGGACCATCGCTGGGTCCTCGCCGATGCGCCCGGGCTGGGCGTGCATCGCCGGTCCTGACGGGGTTCGTCGCGCGGCCCGGAGCGCCGGGAGACGCCTTCGATCCGGGCCGGCAGGGCTCTGTGGATAACTTGGTGGACGAAAAGGTGGAGAACACCCCTTCCGGCGGGCGGTCCTCCGGACGTACCATCGTCCTGTCGGCAGCGGCCCCCGGGAGGAGAGTCCGCCGGCACCCGAGTCAACCCCCGCGCGCGGGTCGCGGTTCATCCCGCCGCGCTCCGCGGACGCGTCACCCTGCCCCGGTTGGAGTGGAGGAGAGGCATCGATGGTCGCGCGCCCCGCGCCTGCCCGCGCGCTCTCGGCGGATGCCGCCGAGTTCGTCCGATTCTGCTATCAGCGACGGAAGGTGGGCTGGCCGGAGCTCTATGACGAGATGTGCGCCGTCGCGGGCCGCGGGCTGTTCCGCGGCTGGGGTGCGGAGGATCTCGCGGAGCATGGGGTGGCATTCACCCTTGACGCGATGCCGGCGCTCGCGGCGCTCGTGACGGAGATCGTGACCGCAGATCGAGCCCGCGGCCGGATGCGGCTCGAGCCGGCACCAAGCGTCTAGCGGCGGCCGCCCGGCCGACGCAGGCTCCGGCACCGGGCGTCCAGCGGCGGCCGAAGGCGGGCGCCGAGGTCGAGCGCCGGGCGCTCAGGCCCGGATCTGCCGCCTGGCCATCTCGCCTTCGATCTGGCGTTCGGCCTCCACGTACCGGTCGATCTGCTCGCGGAGCTGGTTCGCCTCCGGCGTGTAGAGGTGGACCTGCTGCTGGAGGATGTAGCTGAGGCGCCGGCTCGTCATCCGGACGTGATCGAGGTTCTTCATCAGGACGAGCGGGTCCATCGCCGCCAGGTCCGACGGGTGGTACATCTGCTGCATGGCCGCATTCTAGCGACCGATCGTCCGGCCCCGCGGGCACCGTGCCACGGGCCGACGAGGATCTACAGGCTCCGGAGCCGAGGCGGCCAGGTCCAGTCGATCGGGAGTGCCGCGCCGCTGGTCGCGCGGCGCCGGCCGGCCTCGCTCGCACCCAGGACGAGGATCCGGTCGAGCTGCGTGGCCCGCCCCGCCTCGGCGCCCCAGAGCTTGGTCATCTTGCGACCCGCCTGGACCTCGTCGAGTGCGACGCCGGCGAGCCGGTACCCCTCGGGCGCGGCGGCCTCGGCCCAGACCTGTTCCGCGAGCCCGGCGCCCGTCGTGATGGATCGTCCTCGGTCCGTCGCCACGTCGCCGATGACGAGGACCACGACGGCGTCGTCGGTGAGCGCCGTCCGCAGGCCGTGGAGGACCTCGCGCATGAAGACGAGATACGGCGCCCGGTGGTGGGCGTCGTCGAGCGTGGCGTCGATCTCCCGCGAGTCCATGCCCAGGAACCAGGTTCGCAGCCAGTTGTAGTACCCGTACTTCACGACGCGCAGGTACGGGGGAGACCCGATGACGAGGCGGGCCCGGCCGGGCATGCCGCGTCGCCCGAGGGCCGTCATGGCGCGCGCGCCCGCGTCACGGGCATCGCCGAGCAGCGAGAGGCCGGTCGCGGCGGGCAGGCCGCCCCGATACAGCCGGTCCAGCTTGGACCCGAGGCACCGGAACACGTCGCGCTCGGAGGCCACGAAGCCCGTGCGCGCCGCGAACGCGCGAACGTAGCGGGGCGCCATGCTGAAGGTGTTGGGCATGAGGTCCGAGAGATACGTCGCGCTCCGGCCGTGCAGGATGCCGGTGAGTGCCGCCGCGAGGAACCGGTCGACCCGGTCGTCGAGATCGAGGTCCGCGCGTACGTACAGGAGCTGGGCGAACGTGGTCGGGTGGAACGCGATCGCCACTTCGGGCGGGACGGGCTCGGGTCCGCCTCGTTCGGGGTCGGCCTGGATCGCGGCGGCGAGCGACTGCCAGCGCGCGGCCTCCGCGGGCCAGGCCAGCCGCAGGCGTGCCAGGCGCGTCCGGGCCTCGGGCGCGGTCGCCGGTTCCACCTTGGCTGCCGTCAGCAGGTGCGCGAAGGGGTTCAGGTCGTTGCCGACCCCGATGCGGCCTTCCGCGCAGGCCTGCAGCGGCGTGGTGCCGCGACCCGCGAACGGATCGAGGACGACGTCACCGGGACGCGAGTAGCGCGCGATGAATGCGTGGGCCAGGGCCGCCGGGAAACTCGCGAGGTACGAGCACATCGGGTGGAACGGGTGGCCCCACAGGCGCTGCTGCGCCTTCCACTCGGGCTCGATCGCGATGCGCGGGAGCTCGGTGACGAGCTCGAGCGCGAGCTGGTCGGCCGCTCCGGCGAGCGCGCCGCGTGATGCTGCCATGTGGCGGTCTGGGCTCCCGTCACCCGCGAACGCCATTCCCGGTGCGCTCGCTGGGTCGGTGACAGTGCCCGCCTGCGCCCGGGGCTGTCAATAGGTCGATCGGCCAGTACGGCCTGTCCGTCAGGCGCGCGCGGCACTCGCCAGGAGATCGTCGAGGACCTCGAGGACCCGGTCGACCTCGGCGTCCGAGATCACGAGCGGCGGCTTGACCTTGAGCGTGTCGTGGTGCGGGCCGTCCGTGGACAGCAGGATCCCTCGGGCCTTTGCGCCCTCGACGACGGCCTCGGCGAGGGCCGGGTCCGGCTGTCGCGTTGCCCGATCCGACACCAGGACCACGCCGGCGAAGAGGCCCGCGCCGCGCACGTCCCCGACGGCCTCGTGCCGGCCGGCGAGGACCCGGAGCCCGTCGAGGAGCCGTGCGCCCGCGGCGACCGCGCGGTCCCGCAGCCCCTCCTCCTCGATGACGTCCAGCACCGCGAGGCCCACGGCTGCGGAGACCGCGTTGCCCCCGAACGTGTTGAAGTACTCCATCCCGTTGGCGAACGCCTCGGCGATCGC
>CAZVDO010000013.1:4202-25512 GCA_964625345.1 uncultured Anaerolinea sp.
GCCATGCGCAGGGCGAGCTCGTTGGCCTCGCTGCCGGAGTTCACGAGGTGGATGACGTCGAGACCGGGCGGGAGCGTGGCTGCGAGGCGATCCGCATAGGCGAGGATCAGCGGGTGGAGGTAGCGCGTGTTCGTCTCGAGCTCGGCCTTCTGCCGCGCGGCCGCCTCCACCACGCGCGGGTGGGCGTGCCCGACGTGGGCGACGTTGTTCACGAGGTCGAGGTACGCCCGGCCCTCGGCGTCGTAGAGGTACATGCCGCTTCCGCGCACGATCGCGAGCGGCTCCCGGTAGCTGAGCGACAGGCTTCGCCCGAGGCGCTCGCGCCGCCGCCGCAGCAGGTCGTCGGTCATCGCCGAAGCGCCTCGTGGAGCCGGTGCCGGAGCTCGGACGGCGCCACCGCCATCAGGCGCTCCAGGAGCGACCACGCCGGACCCTCGGACACGCGCAGGTACGGGTCGTCGGAGAGGCGGGCCTGGCCAGCGGCGATCGACACGCTCATCGCGAGCCGGGCGAGCACGAGCGACGGCAGGGCATCCACCTCGTCCGCGCGCAGGGGAAACGTGGCGTGGAACCCCGCCGCCACCCCCTCGAGGATGGAGAGCGGATCCGGCCGGCCGAGCATCGCGTAGGCGGCGGCCACCGCCGCTTCCTGGGCGGTGACCGAATCGACCATGTCGCCGAAGTCGAGCAGGCCCACGATGCGGGAGCCCGCCTCGTCGACGAGCACGTTGTGGTCGTTGGCGTCGTTGTGGATCACGCTCCGGCGCAGGCCGGGGAGGCGCGCAACCAGGTCCGGCGTGATGCGCTCGAGGACCGCGTCGAGGAGGCGCGACCGATCGGGATCGCCCACGGCTGCGAGTCCACCGGCGATCACCGCACCGGCCTGCTGGACATCCCACTGGATCGAGCGTCGGGCGGCCGGGTGTGCGTAGTCCACCAGGGCACCTGCGCTCCGTCCCATCATGGCCCCGAGGTCGCGCCAGAGGGCGGGCGCGGGAGCAGTGACCGATGCGAGCGTCGCCCCGGGCATCCAGGTGAGGAGCCGGGCCCAGGGCGGGCCCGGCTCGCCGAGGCCCACGAGCTCGCGCCCGTCCGATGCAGGCACGAGCGCGGCCACCGGCACGCCGGCCCGGGCGAGGCGGGTCATCGCGCCGTGCTGGCACTCCAGGAACGCGGCATCTTCCGCCAGGTTGGCGATCTTGAGGACATGGGCCGGCCGCCCGTCGGCGCCGCGGACGAGGACGTTGCGGTCCCGCTCGCTGGGCAGCTCCTGGACGTCCGCGTCGATCGACCACCAGCGTCGAAGCGCCGCCTGCGCGTCGATCGAGGCAGGCGGGCGGGACCGAACCCAGGAACCGGGAGCCGTCATGGCCCTAGGGTAGAGTGATGGCCTCGGCCCCGTAGCTCAGTGGACAGAGCGGCGAGCTTCTAACTCGATGGTCGCAGGTTCGAATCCTGCCGGGGCCGCCACGCGCGGCGAGGGGCAGCCAGGCGGCGGTCGGCGGTGGTCGGGGGCGGTCGCCGCGGTCAGGGTCGGAAGGGCACCTCGACGCCGACGGCCGACGACCGGTAGCACGCCAGCATCAGCTCGAGGGCGCGGAGGCCGTCTTCGCCCGTGATGGGTGGCTCGACCCCGTCCCGCACCATCCGGATGAACGCGTCCAGGTTCCATTCGGCGTCGTTGCGGGCGCCCGCCAGCCGCTCGGAGCGGTCCATGTCCGCGATGCGGATCTCCTGGTACGGATGGTCGACCCGGGCGGCGCCCAGGGATCCCGCGACCTCGAACCGCGCGTCGAGGAAGGATGGGTAGCCGTCGGGATTGGCCCAGCCCGCGGTCAGCGTGCTGATCGCGCCGCGATCCCAGGAGATCGTCGCGGTGCCGATGCTGTCGACGGCGAGCTCGGGCCGGACGCCGCCATGAATGCGGGCGTAGACGCTCACGGGCAGGCCGCCGATGAGCCAGAACAACGCGTCCATGGCGTGCATCCCGATGTCGAAGAAGCCGCCGTGGAGCGCGTCGGCCGGATCGAGGAGCCATCGGCCGTCGATGCCCGGGATCGTGAGCGGGACCTTCCCGACCTTGACGACATGGACGAGGCGGAGCTCGCCGAGCTCGCCCGCGTCGAGGCGGGCCTTCACCGCCTGCGGTCCGAGCTGCCCGCGCGGGTTGAACGGCACCATCAACCGAACGCCGGCGGCGCGCGCGACGTCGATGATCTCGCGGCCGCTCGGGAGGTCGAGGGCGATGGGCTTGTCGCACAGGATGTGTGCGCCGCCGGCCGCGAGCGCACGAACCGCCTCGAGGTGCAGGCGAGGCCGGGTTGCGACGTAGCCTCCGTCGACGTCGTGGCGGGGTTCGTCGCGGAGCTCGATGCCGAGGCGCTCGGCCATCGCCGCGGCCGCGGGCCGGTTGCGCCCCGATTCCGCGATCCAGGCCAGCTCGACCCGGGGATCGGCGGCGAGCATCGGGGCAAAGCGCAGAACGTGCGGATGGTCGAACCCGACGATGCCGAGTCGCACGCGACGCGGACCCGTCTCGGTCACGGTCGGATCGCCTCGGGCAGGCCCGAGCGGGCCGATCGCTCAGCGGCGTCGATCATCCGCACCGCGACCTCGGCGTCCGCCAGGCTGACGGCGAACGGCGTGCCCGATTCGATCGCGCGCGCGAAGTGCTCGATCTCGCGGCGGAACGTGGCGCCGGTGGCCGAAAGGAGCGGCGAGTGACGGGCCACCGAGAGACCCGCATCCGCGATCACGACGGGGTGGCTGTCCCGGTCATGGGCCTCGATCCGCCCGCTCGTGCCCACGAGGTCCATCGAGGCGTAGAACGGGCCCCAGGAAGGCGGATGCAGCCAGGACACGCTCAACACCGCGTGGCGATCGTCGTCGAACGCAAACGTCACGATCGCGGCGTCGGGTGCGCCGCCCTGGGCGGATTCGGGCCGCGCATGAAGCAACTTGGTGAATGCCGTTGCCGGAACGGCGTCGAAGTACCAGTGGAAGAGCTCCGCAACGTGGACGCCCACGTCCCACAGCACGCCGCCGCTCTCGGCGTCCTGCCACTGCCATCCGCCTGCCGCCGCGCCCGCCCAGGCATGCTCGGACCGGTACGCGTACACGAGGTCGCCGATTCGCCCCGCCCGCAGTTGCTCGGCGATGGTCGTCCAGCGCTCGTCGAAGCGGCGGGCGTGGGCGATCATCAGCCGCCGTCCCGAGGCCTGTTCCGCGGCGGCCATCCTGGCAGCGTCGGCGGTCGATCGGGCCATCGGCTTCTCGCACAGGACGTGCTTGCCCGCCTCGAGGGCCGCGATCGCCAGCGCGGCGTGCGTGTGCGTCGGGGTCAGGATGAACACCGCTTCGAGGTCGTCGAGGGCCAGCAACGCCTCGGCTGACGTGACCCGCCGCGCGTTCGGGACCAGGGCGCCGGCGGCCGCGAGGTGCTCGGGGTCGATGTCGCAGATCGCCGTGACGTGGACCGCCTCGGCGCTCGCGAGGACCGGCGCGTAGCCGCGCGTGAAGATGTTGCCGGCGCCGATCACCCCGACGTCGAGGGTCATGGCCGGTCGCCGCGTCGTGTGCCGGACATGCCCCCAGTCTAGCCCGGCGTTCCGGCCCACCCTTCGGATGGCCCCCCGGTACTGCCCCGGACCGAACCGAAGTACGGCTTGGCGCAACCATGCCGGACCCGTACGTTCCTGTCAGCAACGAGCCGCACCGTACCCGTCAGCACTCGACGGACCCACGACGGCACCGATGCATGGATCGAAAGGCGACCATGGCTATGGCCTCGATGGCTGTCAACGAACTCGGACCGATGCTCACGGCCAGTGAAGTCGCGGAGATGCTTCATCTCCACGTCAACACGGTCAAGCGCCTCGGCGACCGCGGCGAGCTCCCGTTCTACCGGGTGTGCAAGCGCGGCGACCGCCGGTTCCGGCTCGAGGACGTGCTCCGCTTCCTGCACCAGGCACGCTAGACACGAGATCGCGGGCAGAACGCCCGCAGGCGAGTGCCCCCCGGGCGGTGGTCAGACCGTCCGGAGCGCCTCTCCGAAGATCTCGAGTCCCTCCGCGACCTCGGCAGCGGACACGTCCAGGGGCGGGATCCAGCGCACCGTCTGGTGCTCGGATCCGCACGAGAGCACGAGCAGTCCAAGGTCCGCCGAGCGGGCCACCAACCGATCGACCAGGGCCCCGTCCGGTGCCCTGGTTTCGCGATTTCGCACGAACTCCACGCCGATCATGAGCCCGGGCCCCCGCACGTCGCCGATCCGGTCGTCCTCGGCGCGCAGCCGCTCGAGCCCGGATCGCAATTCGGCGCCGCGCGCTGCGGCGTTCGCGACCAGGCCCTCGCCCTCGATCGTGTCGAGCACGGCGAGCGCCGCCGCGCAGGCCACGGGGTTCCCGCCGTACGTCGACCCGTGCGCGCCTCGACCCCACCGTTCGTGCAGCTCGCGACGGGCGGCGATGGCCGACAACGGGAGGCCGTTGGCGATGGCCTTCGCGATGCAGACCACGTCCGGCACGATCCCGGCGTGCTCGAAGGCCCACATCCGCCCGGTTCGCCCGTAGCCGGTCTGCACTTCGTCGGCCACGAGCAGGATGCCGTGGCGGTCGCACAGCTCCCGCAGGCCGCGCAGGAACGCTGCCGGTGCGGGCAGGTACCCGCCCTCGCCAGCCACCGGCTCGATGAAGATCGCCGCGACCTGGGCGGCCGGCACCACGCCGTTGAGCATCGTCTCGAGGCGACGGAGCGAGACCTCGGTCGCGCGCGCCTCGTCCCCGTCGAAGTCCCGCCACACGGCGGGGTAGGGGGTGAGGTAGATCGAGGGGACCAGGGGCTCGTAGCCCCGCCGGTAGTTCGGCGAGGAGCTCGTCAGGGACGTGGCGCCGTACGTTCGCCCGTGGAAGGCGCCCTCGAAGCCGATGATCGCGGGCCGGCCCGTGACGCGACGGGCCAGCTTCATCGCGCCGTCGATGGCCTCGGATCCGGAGTTGAGCAGGAAGATCGTGTCGATCGGATCCGGGAGCGTGGCGGCGAGCCGCTCCGTCAGCGCGACGACGGGCTCCGTGAACCCGATCGCGGCGGTCGGCCCGATGAGGCGATCGACCTGGGCGTGGATGGCCGCGGTGACGGCCGGGTGGGCGTGGCCGAGCGCGGTCACGGCGATGCCGTTGGCGAAGTCCAGGTAGGCCTTGCCGGCCGTGTCGTACAACCGGTGCCCGACGCCGTGGCTCCAGGAGCGCTCGAAGTAGCGCCCCAGGACCGGGGTCAGGTGGGCGGCCGCGCGCAGCGCCGGATCGGTGGATTCGGGGGACATGCGCCGAGTATAGGTGGCCGCTCCCGGCTAGCATGGCGGGAGCAGCGCACGGCCCGGCCGCGGCGCGCCAGCGAGGACCCGCAGGAGGCCCCGGCCCATCGTGATCGACTTTGCCCTGACCGACGAGCAGCGCCTCGTCCGCGATGCCGTCCGCGCCTTCGTGGATGCCGAGATCCGGCCGCATATCCGCGCGTGGGACGAGAAGGGCGAGGTCCACCGCGAGGTCTTCGCCCGCATGGCCGAGCTCGGGTTCCTGGGCGGCCCCATTCCCGAGGCCTACGGCGGTGCGGGCATGGACTACATCGCGTTCGCCCTGTTGTGCGAGGAACTCGAGCGCGGGGACACCGCGTTCCGGGTGGTCCAGAGCGTCCACGTGGGCCTCAACTCGCTGACCCTGCTCCAGTGGGGGACCGAGGAGCAGAAGCAGCGCTGGCTCGTCCCGCAGGCTCGCGGCGAGAAGCTCGCCACGTTCGGGCTCACGGAGCCCGGCGTGGGCACGGATGCCGGCAACCTGGCCACGACGGCGCGCCGCGATGGCGATGCATACGTCCTCAACGGCGGCAAGCTCTGGATCAGCCTGGCCGACCTCGCCGACCACTTCCTCGTCTTCGCCTCTGTCGATCGGTCGAAGAAGCACCGCGGCGTGACCGCGTTCGTGCTCGAGCGGGGCATGCCCGGGCTGACCACCGGCACGCTCCACGGCAAGCTCGGGATCCGGGCCGGGAACACCGGGTTGATCAACCTGGAGAACGTCCGGGTGCCGGTCGAGCACCGGATCGGCGAGGAGGGCGAGGGCTTCCTGATCGCGATGAGCGCCATCGACCAGGGTCGCTACACGGTGGCGGCCGGGGCCGTCGGCCTTGCCCAGGCCTGCATCGACGCCTCGGTCAAGTACGCCCACGAGCGCGAGACCTTCGGCGAGGAGATCGGTCGCCACCAGCTCGTCAAGCAGATGATCGCGAAGATGGTGGTTGGGACCGAGATGGGCCGGCTGCTGGTCTGGCGCGCAGGCGCCCTCAAGAACCGCGGGATCCGGAACACGCGGGAGACGTCGATGGCCAAGTGGCATGCCACGGACCACGCCGTGGCGAGCGCCCTCGATGCCATCCAGATCCACGGCGCCAATGGCTACTCGAACGAGTTCCCCGTGGAGCGCTACCTGCGCAACTCGAAGGCCGCGGTCATCTACGAGGGCACGAGCCAGCTGCACACCCTCATCCAGGCCGACTACGCGTTGGGCTACCGGGAGGATCGGCCGCTTCGCTGCGAGCCACTGCCGGCCCAGGGCTTCGAACGCGCGACGGCGGCCGAGGCCGCCATCCTCACGGGGCGGGCCTGAGCTCCGCCTGAGCGCCCGCGTCCTCGGACGACGCCGGCCCGCCGACGCCGGGCGCGATGCCGGGACCGGCAAGGGTCGCGGGCGGAGCGCCGCCGGCAGGCGATGGGACGACGCGCACCAGGTTCGGCAGCGCCTCCTCCGGATCCGTGGCCAGGGCAGCCGCCGCGCGGCCGCGGGCCAGGCGACCGCGGGCCGTCACGATCATCGCGACCGACAGCACGATCACCCCCGAGGCCAGGAGGGTCCGCGGCGTGATGGGCTCCTGGAGCACGAGCGCCCCGAGGGCGAAGGCCACGACCGGGTTGACGTAGGCGTACGTGCCGACCAGGGAGAGCGGGGCATTCCGCAGCAGCCAGGCGTAGGCATTGAAGGCCAGCAGGCTGCCGATGAAGATCAGGTAGACCATGGCCAGGATCGAGGCGTTCGTGATCCCGGCGGGCTCGAACCTGCCGAATTCGCCCGTGACGCCGGCCTCGATGAACAGGGCGAGTGAGCCGGCCATCATCTGGACCCCTGTCGAGGTCAGCGGGCGCGTAGGCAGCTTCGCCGCCCGCGCCGAGAACAGGGACCCATGGGCCCAGCCGATCGGCGACAGCAGGAGCGCGGCGATCCCGATCGCCTCGAACGCTACGTCTCCGGACGGCCACACGAGCAGGGCCACGCCCACGAGCCCGAGGCCGATCGCCACGATCACGACCCGGGGCAGTCGCTCGCGGAAGTAGACCCAGCCGAGGAACGCCAGCCAGACCGGCATGAGCGCGATCAGGACCGCGGCGATCCCCGACGGCACCGTCGCCTCGCCGAAGGCCACGAAGCCGTTGCCGATCCCGAGCAGCAGGGCGCCGACGATCGCGGCATCCCGCACTTCGCGCCGCGTGGGCCGTCGACGGAGGAGCCCGCCGCGCGCCGCCTCCCAGGCCAGCACGATGGCGCCCGCGATCGCGAACCGGATGGCCAGCATCAGGAACGGCGGGATGCTCTCGATCGCGATGGCAATCCCGAGATAGGTCGAACCCCAGACCACGTAGAGGGTGGCCATGGCGGCCCAGAGGGTGAGGCTGCTGGAGCGATTTGGCATAGCTGAATGGTCCAAGATCAGCGGAGTGTAGCCGGTCGGGGCGCCGGGCGCGAGTGTCCGATTCGGCGCCTCACTTGGGTTCTGCCACCGGCCTCCGGTCGCCCCACGCGCGCCCGGGCCGCTACGCGGCGAGCATGGCCGCGGAGCCCGGCCGGCAGGATCGACACGCCCGGAAGCCGGCCTCGAGCGCCTGCGCGAGTGAGCCGAACGGGCGCCGATGGCGCTCCGTGATCCGACGGGCGTTGTGGCAGGTGGGCAGGCACACGATGTGGGTCGTCGCCGACCCGAGGAAGCGCGTGCCCGACCGAGCAGCCCGCTCGAGCTCGTCGGCCTCGAGGCCCTCGGCGGCCAGGATGGTCCGCTTGGCGGCAGGACCGCCGAGGGAGTACTGGCCGATGCTCCCGTCGCTCCGGACCACCCGATGGCAGGGCACCACGAGCGGCACCGGGTTGTGCGCCAGCGCGGTGCCGACGGCCCGGACGGCCTTCGGGTGGCCGATCTCCGCGGCGATCCAACCGTACGGGCGGACCTCGCCCCGGGGAATTTCGAGCGCCTTCATCCAGACCGCGACCTCGAATGGCGTCCGGCCCCGAAGATCGAGCGGAATCCGCACCCGGCGGTCGCCGGCGAGGCGCGCCTCGATCGCGTGCTGGAGTCGTTCCGGCACCGCCGACGCTCGCGCAAGGGGCCGGCCCACTCGGGCGCCAAAGCGCTCCGCGAGCGCATCCGCGTCGTCGGCCATGTCGATCCAGGACACGCCGCGTCCGTTCCAGGCCACCGCGACCTGTCCGAGCGGGGACGGAAGGACCTCCCACCGATCGGCGAGGCCTGCATCGACCAGGACGCGGTCGGCGAGATCCGGCGGGGCCGCGAGGGCGAGTCGGCCCAGGGCCTGCTCGATGTCGATGTCCCGGATGGTCGTGGCGGTCATGGCCGGAGCTCCTTCGCGAGCGTGTGGGAAGCGGGGATGGGACGCGCTGGGGCGGACACGGCAACGGGCCGTGGCACCGCGAGGTCGGCGTCGAGCGAGTGGCGCAGGCGCGCCAGGCCGCGATGCACGAGGGCCTTCACCGTGCCCTCGGGGCGGCCCAGCACGGCCGCGGTTTCTGCGACCGACAGCCCGTCCACGTGGCGGAGGACGACCGCGGCCCGCATGCCGATCGGGAGCAGCAGGAGCGCCCGCGCGAGTTCGTCGGCGACCGCTCGTTGCTCGGCGACGCCGTCGGGATCGAGGCGCCCGCTGTCGCGCGGTTCCCAGCCCGCGTCGGCGAGCCGGGTCATGGAGGCCGGCGGTTGGCGATCGGCGGTCCGCCGCCGTCGGTTGCGGGCCAGGTTGACGGTGATGGTCGCGAGCCAGGATCGGAGCCTCAGGGCGCGCACTCGATCGGGTTCGTAGCCGGCGAGCGCGCGGTAGGCACGGAGGAGGGCGTCTTGCGCCACCTCTTCCGCGTCGGACGGGACGCCGAGGAGCCGGTGGGCGATCGTGTAGAGCCGGTCCGCGTGCCCCGCCACGAGCGCGGGAAACGCCCCGTCGAGGTCGCGGGCCAGGTGGTCGACGAGCGCGAGATCGTGATCCATCGAGCTCCACAACACGGGTCCCGCGGGTTTCGTTGCAGTCTGCACGCTGACACCCGCCGCGGCGACCCAGCGGCTCCGGTGGTCAGGCGTGCCCGACCACCTCGATCTCGCCCGTCGGCTGCACGAGGAAGATCCACACGTCCCAGGCCACGTGGCTCACGATGAGCGCCCCGAGCGGGACGCCCGCCGCATAGAGCGTGCACCAATGGGCGCCGGCGACGCCCGCCGCGCCGATCAGCGTGAAGTTGCCGGAGGTCAGGTGCACGCCCCCGTAGGCGCCGGCCGCGAGCGCGGCGCCCCGCCATCGCCCGAACCGGCGCATGAGCGCCTGCTGGATGAAGCCGCGCCAGAAGAGCTCCTCGGCCGGCCCGATGATCGAGGCAAGCCGGAGGGCGATCTCGCCCTGCGGCCGGAGGCTGCGCAACGCGTAGATCTCCCGGATCTGGGCATCGCCGCCGGGCACGAATCGCCGGGCGAACCGATCGCCCACCTGGAAGGTGACGTACAGGATCCCCGCGGACGCGAGGCCCACGGGCACGTGCCACCAGCGGAGGCGCGCCCCACGGGAACGGCCCGAGGCCAGCAGGGCGAGGAGCCCGAGCGAGGTGCCCGTCCAGGTCATCCGCGTCCAGAATCGATCCCGCGGGCCGCGGAACGTGGCGGTGAAGGCCGCGACGGCTGCAGCCAGCCCAACGGCCAGCGCGAGCCCGCCCGGGCCGTCGGCGCCGCGGTCCGGTGCCCGGGAGCCTTCGGTCGGTTCCGCGTCAGCCACGGGCGAGGCCGGAGAGCAGTAGCCCGACGACGAGCAAGCCGCCGAACGCGAGGTGCAGGCGGGCCGTCTGCAGGTCGATCATCGCGATGGCCCGGGCCTGGCCGGTTGCCCCCAGCTCGGCGGACCGGACCACCTGGGCGAGGAACGGCAACGACAGGATCGCCACCAGGGTCGCGGGCGGCAGGAGCGAGAGGGCGACGGCGAGACCGAGCGTGATGTAGGCACCCAGGACCAGCGCCACGTAGCCGTAGTGCGCCCACTCCCGGCCCACGCGCGACGAAAGGGTCACGATCCCGGCTCGCGTGTCCTCGCTGATATCGCGCCACTCGTTCCCGTGCAGGATGGCCGCGACCAGGAGCCCGACAGGGACGGACAGGATCAGCGCCACCGGGTTCCAGGTGCCGGTCACCGCGAAGTAGCTGCCGACGACCATGAGCGGGCCCATGAGCACGAACACCAGCGGCACGCCGAGCGCCCGGTACTTGTACTGGAGCGGCGGCGCCGTGTAGCCCCAGCCGCCGACGAGGCCGATGACGCCGAGCGCGGCGATGGCCGGCCCCCGGAGCGCGAGGAGGTAGATCCCGACGAGCACCGCGAGCGCGAACGCTCCGCCGGCGACGAGGAACGCCGTGCGTTCGGTCATCCGGCCCTTGACGATCGCGTGGCTGGCGCGCGGCGACACGATGGTGTCGACGCCCTTCCGGACGTCGTAGATCTCGTTGACGATGTTCGTGCCGGAATGGAGCAGGAGGCCCCCCGCGAGGGCAGCCAGGAAGGGCAGGAGTTCGAAGCGTCCGTCGACGGCCGCGAGGGCCGCGCCTGCTGCGACCGGGATCGCGGACGCCGTGTAGGCGAACGGCCGGACGATCTCCCACGTGGCCGCAATGCGGCGCCGGGCAGCTTCGACCGGCCCGAGGCGTCGGTCGTCGGCGAGGCCCGGAGCGTCCGCCGGCTCGTCGCCTGGATCGACTCCAGTCCGGGACGCGACCCGTACGGCCCCGTGGGCGGCGTCGGCGGCCCCGCTTGTCGCCGGCAACGACGCATAGAGCGCGGCCGCAGCGATGAGCTCGTCGACCTGGCGCGTTTCCTGGAGGACCGGCTGCAGAAGCGGCAGCCCCAGGCCCGTTCGCTCGTGATATGCGAGTGCCTTCTCGGCGACGTCGTCCCGGGTGCCGCACAGCATGAACGCGTCGAGCAGCTCGTCGGGGATCAGGTTGCCCGCGGTCGTGAAGTCCTCGGCGCGCCAGGCCCCGGCGATCGCGTCGCGAAGCTCACGATCGAACCCCGCCCGGCGGAGCGAGACGTCCGAGAGGACCGACATCATGTAGATCACGAACGGTTCGCGCTTCGCTCGGTTGAGCGCCTCGCGGCGCGTCCGGTCCACGAGGGTCAGGAGGTAGCCCGCCGTCTCGATGCTCGCCGGGTCGCGTCCGGCCTCGGTCGCGGCGGCGCGGAGTCGCTCGAGGATGCCCGCGAGCGATGGGATGGATTCCGCGGGCCGGGCCAGGTACCCGTCGGCCTTCTGGCCCGCGAGGGACACGAATTCCTTCCGATAGGCCGCGATCACGAGCGGGATCCGGTGCGCCGGCGCGAACATCGGCTGGATCGGCGGGAGCCCGGGCGTACCCGACGTCAGGCGTTCCCCGGCCCACAGGGCCCGGAGCTGGTCCATGGCGATCGACACGCCCTCGACCGCCGTTTCGCTGTCGTATGGGATGCCCATCTGCTTGAGTCGGAGCGGCAGGCCGGTCCCGAGTCCCATGACGATCCGGCCGGGCAGGATCTCGTCGAGCGCCGATCCGGTCATCGCGAGCACGACCGGGTGGCGCGTGAACGGATTCACGGCCCCGAGCGCGACCCGGAAGTCCGTCCCGTCGCGATCGCGCCGCAACCCGTCGGCGACGACCGTGGCGAACGAGACCGCGTCGCGCTCGAAGTACGAATCGTGGATCCAGATGGATTCGAGACCGGCGTCGCGGGCGGTTCGGGCCCAGTCGAGTACGTCGGCCGGGTCACCCCGAGCGGCGAGCCCGAGGCCGACGGGGCGGGCGAGGGAGGACATGGCGGAGGCTCCGTAGCGAGATCGGTGGCCCGATGTGTGGGCTCCCACATGCTACCACGATGTAGCCGGTTATTGGCGGGGCCGGAAGGTGCGACAATCGGCCCGATGCGCCTCGACGACCGCTACGACGACCTGGTGGCCGCGCTCGGCGGGTTCTACCGGACGTGGATCGCCTACCTCGGCCTCGAACTCGGGCTGTTCGCCGCGCTCAGGGCGGCGGGGGACGGGGGACTCGACGTCGACGAGCTGGCAGTGCGAACCGGCAACCACCCGCGGGCCGTGGCGACGTGGGCCTGGGCGGCCGGCGCGCACGGGTTGATCGAGGGTGAGACGCGCCTGCGGGTCGAACCGGAAACGGCCGCCGTGCTGCTCGACGAGCAGCGGACCTTCTACCTGGGCGGACAGTTCATCCACTCGGTGGTCGCGAGCCAGGACTGGGACCGGATGGTGGCGTTCTTCCGTACCGGGGTGCCGGTCGCGGACCGACCGGACCGCTACCGGGTGGCCATCGAACGGGTCACCCGGCAGGACATCGCGGTGTTCTTCAGCGAGGCCCTCGCCGCGCTGCCCGATCTCGTGGCCAGGCTCGCGGCCGGCGGACGCGTCCTCGACGTTCACTGTGGCGGCGGACGCTGGCTCGTCGCGATGGCGAACCGGTTTCCCCGGCTCGAGCTCGTCGGCATCGAGGCCGAGGCCGATTCCCGGCAGCGGGCGAGCGAACTGATCGCGGGAGCCGGCCTCGGCGCGCGCGTCCGCGTCGAGCCGGTCGAGCGGGAGGCGACGACCCTGCCGGGCCGGTTCGACCTCGTCTACTACCAGTACGCGCTCCACTTCCTGCCGGACCCGGCGGCTTCGCTCGCCGCATCGTGGGCCGCGCTCGAGCCCGGAGGCACGCTGCTCGTGCTCGACTGGCTCCTGCCCACCGACCCGGACGAACTGCACTCCATCCATGGCGAGCTCATCGCGGGACTCCACCTCGACGAGGTGTTCATGGGTGCCGGGCTGGGCGATGCCGCGGCGTATCTCCGCTGGTTCGCAGCCGCGGGCACGCCCGCACCGGACGTCATCGAGCTTCCCTCCGGCGCCACGCTGTTCACCCTCCAGCGCCCCGCGGCCTGACGGCCGTGGCCGCGCTGCCCGCGCTCGATCGCGCCCTCGCGCGCCGCCTCGCCATCCACGAGGCGGCCGTCCACGTCCACGGCCGCCGCGAGTTGCGGGACCTCGGGACCGGCGTGCTGCTCCATGACCCGGATGATCCGGAGCCGTTCTGGAATCGGATCGTGGCTCCCGCCTGGCCTGACGATGCAGCGGCGGTTGATCGCCAGCTCGATGCCTGGATCACGCTGTTCGCGACGCTCGGCCGCCTGCCGCACCTGCGCACGCCGTCGTCGGGCTCCGGCCCGCGCGACCTCCAGGAGCGCCTGCGCGAAGCGGGTTTCCGGCCCGTGGGCCGCGACCGGTCGATGGTCCTCGTGGATGAGGCGCCGGCCCGGGCCCTGGCAGCGACGCTCGGTGCCGGTGCGGACCTTCGCGTCGAGCGCCTCGGCGGGGCTCCGCCTGGTCGGGCCATGGACGTCGCCAGGATCCTCGTCGACGCCTTTGGCGTGGAGACGGACCGGCTCCCGGCGCTGGCGGCCGAATCGATGGCCGCCGCGCGGCGGCCCGGCGGCGCCACCCTCCTGCTCATGGCATCCGAGCGACCGGTGGCCACCGTCCGCAGCGTGACCCAGGACGAAATCACGTACCTCTCGTCGATCGGCACCGTGCCGAGCGCCCAGGGCCGCGGATATGGATCGCTGCTGACCGCGGTGGCGGTGCGCGACGCGCTCGATCGCGGCTCAGCCATCGTGCACCTGCTGGCCGAGGCTGCGGCAGACGATGCCTCCCGTCTCTACGCCCGACTTGGGTTTGCGACCGTTGGCCCGCCGGTTGCCGACCTGCTCATGCGCTGACACCCGGCGCCCGGGTACCATCGATCGGCCATGAGCACCGACGGGATCACGCTCCGAGACGCCCAGGCCGCCGACGCGGCGCGCATCGCCGAGCTCTTCACCGACGAGGGCTACCCCGTCGGGACGTCTGCCATCGAGGCGCGGCTGGCGCGCTTCGCGGGGCCCGAATCGCGGGTCATCGTCGCCGACGCGGACGGCTCCGTGATCGGGTTCGTCGCGATCCACGCGATCCCGCGCTTCGAGCACGACGATGTCGCCGTGCGCGTCCTGGCGTTGGTGGTGGATGCGGGCGCCCGGGAGCGCGGCGTGGGCCGCCAGCTCCTTGCCGAGGTGGACCGCATCGCCGCCCAGCTCGGCGCGGGGTTCGTGGAGGTGACCGCGGGCCACCATCGGCCCGAGGCGCGCCGGCTGTACGAATCGTTGGGCTTCGACGCGAACCTGACGGGGTACCTGCGCAAGCGCCGGTGACGCAGGTGTGGGCCGTCGACCGGGGGGAGCTGGCCGTGCGCTCGGCGCGTCGGCGTCCGCGCGAGGTCGCGCCGTGAGCACGGCCGCCGTCCGCGTCCGGGGCCTGCGCAAGCGCTACGGCGACACCCAGGCCGTGGACGGAATCGACTTCGAGGTCCGGCAGGGCGAGGTCTTCGGACTGCTCGGCCCGAACGGGGCAGGCAAGACCACCACGGTGGAGATCCTCGAGGGCCTTCGTCGCGCCGACGACGGCGAGGCGACGGTCCTGGGCGTGGACACGAGCAAGGATCCCGATGCGCTCAAGCCCAGGATCGGCGTGGCCCTCCAGACGGCCTCGCTCTATCCGAAGCTGACGGTCGAGGAGGTGCTCGACCTGTTCCGCAGCTTCTACGGGACTCGCGGGCGGAGCAGCGCCGAGCTCATCGAACGGTTCGACCTGGGCGAGAAGCGCCGGTCGCAGACCCGGGAGCTGTCGGGCGGGCAACGCCAGCGGCTGGCCGTCGCGCTCGCCCTCGTCAACGATCCCGAACTCGTCTTCCTCGACGAACCGACGACAGGCCTGGACCCGGCCGCACGGCGTTCCCTGTGGGAGATCGTGCTGGACCTCAAGCGCCAGGGCCGCACCATCCTCCTCACGACGCACTACCTCGAGGAAGCCGAGATCCTGTGCGACCGGCTCGCGATCATGGATCACGGCAGGATCCTCGAAGAGGGGACGGTCAAGGAGCTCGTGGGGCGCCACTTCCAGGAGCGGGCGGTCCGGTTCGACACGATCCCGTCGCTCGGCGACGAGGAGCTGCGGACGATCGTCGGCGTCGTCTCGCTCGCGCACGAGAACGGCGAGGTCGTGCTCTATACGAGGGACGTCCCCGGAACGATCGGCGGGGTCCTTGGGGCCGCCGAACGCGTCGGCGCGGAACCCGAGAACCTGACCATCCGGCGGCCCACGCTCGAGGACGTGTTCCTCGTGCTGACCGGGCGCGCCCTGCGCGACTGAGGACGGGGTTGATGCAGGCACTGCTGGAGCTGACCAAGGCGAACATCCGGAGCTTCGTCCGCGACCGGGCGGCGCTGTTCTGGACGCTCGCGTTCCCGATGATCTTCATCCTCATGTTCGGGTCGATCTTCTCGGGCGGAGGCTCATCGACGCGAAGCTACGCGTGGGTGGATCTCGACCGGACGCCGGCGTCTGCCCAGCTGCGCGCGGCGTTTGCGGCGATCGAGGATGTCGAGCTCACCGACGAATCGGAGGCCGACGGGGTCGCGGCGATGCGGAACGGCGACCTCCGCGGCGTCCTCGTGGTGCCGGCCGGGTACGGGCAGGCACTCGGGTCCGCTGCCACGAATCCCGGACCCCCCGTCGCGATCACGGTCTACACCGACCCGACCCAGCAAAACAGTTCGGGCGCGACGCTCGGACTCGTGCAGCAGGTGCTCGGCGTGGTCAACCTGCAGGCCACCGGCCGCGGACCGGTGGTGGTGCCGGAGCCGAAGGCCGTGCAGACGGAATCCCTGACCTACATCAGCTACCTCGTGCCGAGCATCCTCGGGATGGCCCTCATGCAGCTCGGGATCTTCTCCGCGATTCCGCTCGTGGCGGATCGAGAAAAGCTCATCCTCAAGCGGCTCGGGGCGACGCCGCTCCGCCGCTGGCAGCTGGTCGGCAGCAACGTCCTGATGCGCCTGCTGATCGCGATCGCCCAGACCGTGATCATCGTCGGCGCCGGAGCGATCGTGTACGGCGTCGAGGTGGCCGGGAATTACCTCGCCATCGCGGCGCTCGTGGTTCTCGGCTCGCTGACGTTCATCGCGCTCGGCTATGTCATCGCCTCGTTCGCCCGCAGCGAGGATGCCGCGAACGGCATGACCAGCGTCATCCAGTTCCCGATGATGTTCCTGAGTGGCACGTTCTTCCCGATCGACGGGATGCCCGCCATCCTCAAGGCCGTCGCCCACGTCCTGCCGCTCACCTACCTGTCGGACGCACTCCGGCAAGTCATGGTCGGCGGCACGCCGATCGCCCCGCTGTGGCTGTGCTTCGCCGTCCTCGCGATCTTCCTCGCCGGCTGCTTCGCAATCTCCGCCCGCTTCTTCCGCTGGACCTGATTCCTGAGGCAGCGGACCTCGCTGGACCGCGCGGATGCGCCTACCAGCGCTCCCGGTGGACCACCTCGTCGAAGGGGCGTCGGCCGCCGGGCTTGAGGGGGCGCGTGAGGTCCGTCGGATCGGCCGGGTACCCGAGCGCGAGGCAGAACGTGCACATGCGGTCGTCGGGATATCCGAGCACGTCGCGGGCCACGTCCTCGTCGTAGACCGTGATCGGGCAGCTCCCGATCCCGAGTGACCAGGCGGTCAGGATCATGTTCTGGGTCGCCAGCCCGAGGTCCCACCAGAGGGACGGCGGGTGCTCGGCGCCGTCGCGGGGCGTCACGAGCCCGATCGTCGCCGCGGATCCGGCGACATGCGCGGCGAACGGGCCGACCGCGCTCAATCGACGCAGCGCGTCGCGCTCGGTGACCGCCACGAACCCCCAGCGCTGCCGGTTCTTGGAGCTGCTGGCCCGACGTCCCGCCTGGAGGATCGCGGTGAGGTGGTCCGGTTCGAGGGGCCGGTTCTCGTAACGCCGGATCACGCGAAGCCCGGCGATCGCCTCCTGGATGTCCATGGCCTACGCCGTCTCCTCGAGCGCGGCGTCGGCCCGGGTCGCAGACCCCTCGATCGGCGCTGATCCTGGCGCGGTCCGCGGGCCGGAGCCAACGGGCTCGAGCGCGGAGAACCCGTGGTCGTGCTCGACGGGCCGACGCGCATCGATCCCCGCCGCGATCCGGGCTGCCTCGTCGGGGGCAAGGCCGACCGGGAGGTGCGTGGCCAGGAAGCGCCCGATCGCGGCCCGATAGGCCGGGAACTCGTACATCCAGCTGTGCTGACCCCCCGGGATCGCGACATCCACCACGGGAGCGGCGTGAGGGTCGGCCTCGCGGGCGCGACGGGCACGCTCCACGAGTCGGCGCAGGTGGCCGAACGGCACCACGCGATCGTCGGTGCCGTGAAGGGCCAGGATCGGACCCTGGTAGGTCCGGATCGCCTCCGCCGCCGAGATGTCCTCGACGCGATGGCCCCGGGGCTGGAGGTAGACCCGCGTCGTGAGCACGGCGAGCGGGTAGGCGATCGGATCCGGGATCGGGAGCCGGGCGAGCCGGAACGTCTGGCGGGTCAGTCGATACGGATCGGCGGGCGTCGCCGTGAGCACGACGGCGCTGACCCGTGGCTCGGCCGCTGCGGCCAGGATGGCTCCGATCGAGCCCATCGAGTGCCCCAGGATGGCGACGTCCGTGGCCCGCGGGTCGGCGAGCGCCGCGCGTACGGCAGCGCGGGCGTCGGTCCCGAACTCGCCGGCGGAGACCGGCAGCTCCTCCGGCGGATTCGCTCCGTGTCCCCGGATGTCGACCGACAGGACGTGGTAGCCGAGCGCGTGGAGGAACTGGGCGTTGGGCAGCGTCCGGTGCCGGGCGGATTCCCAACCGTGGACCAGGACCACGACCGGCGCTCGCCCGTCGGGCGCGAGGTCGCGACCCGCCGGGATCCACCATGCCGGCAGGGCGAGTCCGTCGGGCGTGTCCACCTCGATCCGGTCGAAGGCAAGGCCGACGTCCGACGGGTCACTCGTCGGGGGGCGCGGCGTCGGGTATCCGGCGCGGCTCCTGTAGACATGCGCGAACCGCCACGCGAGCGCGAACGGGGTCAGCGCAGCGGCTGCGGCCATGCCGGCACTCCGGGCCGTCGACATCCTGGACATGAGCCACAGGGGACGGCAGGCGGGGCCGACCTGTCAAGCGTGCGGGTGGTCGTGGTCGGACACCGGCGTGCGGTGCGCGATCTACACTCGCCGGATGGCCAAGCGAGACCCGCATGACGTCCTCGGAGTGGATCGCGGCGCATCGCAGGCGACGATCAAGGCGGCGTGGCGACGGCTGGCCCGGGCCCATCACCCCGATGTCGTCGGCACGGATGCGACCGCCGCGCGCTCGGCCACCCGCCGGATGGCCGAGATCAACCGCGCGTACGAGGAACTCAGGGTTGGAGCGCCCGGAAGTGCTTCCAAGGGCGACGCCGCGGCCCGTCGAAGCACCGCCCCGCCCGCGCCCCCGACACGACCCGTCACCGGGCGCGTGGACACGACCGGGACCTTCCGGCCGCGCAACACGACCACCGGGCCCAAGGCGTATCCGCGCGGCCAGGATCCGCTCCGTGGCGATCGGGTGGACCGCGAACCGCCTCGCGCCTCCCAGCCCACAGGCCCGCTCGATCGCGGTCGGGTGCCCGGGTTCCGGCCGGCGCCCCTGCCGGCGGTCGAGGATGCCGCGACGACCATCATCGAGTTCGGCAAGTTCCACGGTCACACGCTCGGCCAGATCGCGGCGTTCGAACCGAGTTACATCGACTGGCTGGCCCGCACGATTTCCCACGACCCCGAGCTCGTCGCCGCTGCCCGGTCGCTGCAGGCCGACCTGGATCGACGCGGCGTGGCCAGGCGCCAGCGGCCGGCCCCCGGGACCTGATCGGCGGCGCGCCCCCGGCCCGCCGCCCGGACATGGACGATCGCCTCTCGCACGAGACGCGGGAGGCGATCGATGAAGCCGCGAAGCCGATGAGTCCCGCCGTAACGCGTTTCCGGCTCGAGGCCGAATGACGACGCCTTGGTTACTCGGTTCGTGACGACCGAGCGAGATCCCCCGGCCGACCGTCCTCGGCCCGAGCGTCCGCTCGATCGTCCGTGACCGACGCCCCGAGATGTCCCGGAACCGTCGCGTCGCGGCGTGGTTGCACCCTACGACCGGTCGCCGGCGGGCGGCAATGGGCGTCTGGTCCGGGGTGCCCCGCACGAAGGTCGATGGCGCGCGCGCACCGGCCCATGACCTCCGTACCGTGGTGCGTACCGCGCCCGAAGATGCGCCGACGGCGACGGTCACGGAGGCCCTCCTGGGCCGTCGAACGCGCCCAACCGTGAGTCGCGATAGGCTCGGAAGGTGATCTCTCGAACCATCCAGGCCGCCGTGCGCCGGCTCCGTCCCCGGCGAAGCGACGCTTCCCAGCTGCTGCTGCTCCTCCTCATCGCGGCGCTCGTCCTGTCGGCGTGCGCCGCGGCGCCGCCGTTCGACCCGAAGGCCACCTGTGGCCCCGGCGGCCGGGCCGCGGGCGCCTATCCGGACCTCGAGGCCATGCTCCCGACGCAGCTCGACGGCGCGGCGCCGACAAGCGTCGATTCCGGTCGCCAGTGCGACGAGACGGCCCTCGGGTCCCTGATCACTCACGACGCCCGCGGCATCCGCTACGCGGGCGCGACCTGGGACCTGGGCAACGGCCACGCGGCCACGAGCGTGGTCTTCTCGCTCGATGGCGGCGGCCTCCAGAGTGCCTGGATCGCCGAGTTCTATGAGATCGGGGCTCGCACTGCCAAGCGCACCGAGCACATCGACACGAGCGCCCCGGCGTTTCCCGGGGTTCCAGTCGCCGCCCGGCTCGACACGCTCAACGACCTGTCCTACCAGTCGGTCGTGACCTGGCAGGACGGCCCGATCGTGCGGTCGGTGCTCGTGGCCACGCCGCTGAGCCTGGACGCGTCGCGCGCGACGCACGATGCCCTCGTGGACGCCGCCGTCGCCGTCTCGGTGGACGCCCCGGATGGACCGTAGCCTGGTGGGTCTCGTCCCCGGATGTGCGTGCTAGAGTCGGCCGCGCGATGACCGATCCTTCCGATCGCTGGACGACGCGACACCGGACCTGGCGGGTCGAACGTCTGGATCCCGCCACGGCGCGCGCCCCGGAGCGGCGATCCCGCTTCGTAACCCTCGGCGACGTGCCCCTGGAACCGGTCTACGGGCCGTGGTCGCTCGGCGAGGCCGGTGGTTCGGGGAAGGGCTCGTTCGCTGGTGCGGGCGGGCCCACCGAGGTCGACCACCACGGCGACCCGCTCCGACCCAGCCCCGGGCGCTGGGACGACTTCGACGCGGAGCGCGACGTCGGGCTGCCCGGCGAACCGCCGTTCACGCGCGGCGTCCATCCGAGCGGCTATCGGTCCCGCCTCTGGACGATGCGGATGTTCGCCGGCTTCGGGGCGGCCGAGGACACGAACGCCCGGTTCCGGCAGCTCCTCGCCGCGGGCCAGACCGGCCTCTCGATCGCATACGACATGCCCACGCTCTACGGCTACGACACGGACGACCCGGAGGCCGAGGGCGAGTTCGGGACCTGTGGCGTCGCGGTCAGCTCGCTCGCCGACATGGAGGTGCTCCTCTCCGGTCTCCCACTGGAGCGCGTCTCGACCTCGATGACGATCAACTCTCCCGCAGCCCCGATCTGGGCGATGTACATCGTGGCGGCCGAAAAGGCCGGGGTCCCGCGGGCCGCCCTCGAGGGCACGACCCAGAACGACATCCTCAAGGAGTTCGTGGCCCAGAAGGAGTTCCTCTTCCCGCCCGAGCCGTCCATGCGCCTCGTGACCGACACCATCGAGTTCGGGACGCGCGAGCTGCCGAAGTGGAACACCGTGTCCATCTCGGGCTACCACATCCGCGAAGCCGGCTCGACGGCGATCCAGGAGCTCGCCTTCACGATCGCCGACGGGATGGCCTACGTCGAGGCCGCGATGGCCCGCGGGCTGCGCGTGGACGAGTTCGCGCCACGCCTGAGCTTCTTCTTCAACTCCCACAGCGACTTCTTCGAGGAGATCGCGAAGTTCCG
>CAZVDO010000013.1:25612-37181 GCA_964625345.1 uncultured Anaerolinea sp.
GCCGAAGCGGCGCTCCTCGCCCTCCGCCAGCAGCAGGTCATCGCCGAGGAAACGGGCGTGGACGCCGTGGTGGACCCGCTCGGCGGATCCTGGTACGTCGAATCGCTCACGAACACGGTCGAGCGCGAGGTCTGGCGCTACCTCGACGAGATCGACCGGCGGGGCGGGATGGTCGCCGCCATCCGGGAGGGCTACCCGCAGCGCGAGATCGCCGACGCCGCGTACCGGTTCCAGCGCGAGTTCGACGCCGGAGAGCGGCGGATCGTGGGCGTCAACGCCTACGTCGATGCCGCCGAGGTGACGACCGTTCCCGTCCTCGCCGTCCCGGAGGGATCCCTCGAGCGGCACCTCGAGCGGCTCGGGCGGACCCGTCGGGAGCGCGACGCGGCCGCCGTGGAACAGGCGCTCGCGGGGCTGCGGGAGGCGGCGAGCCAACCGGAATCGAGCGCCACGAACCTCATGCCCCACTTCATCCGGTGCGCCGAGGCCTACGCCACGCTTGGCGAGCAGTGCGCAGTGCTCAGGTCCGTGTTCGGCGAATACCGCGAACCCGTCGCGGTCTGACCACCCACGCGTTCCACGAAAGGGAATCGACCATGTACCTCAATGCCATGGAGTTCCTCGAGGAGGAGCGCGACGCCTGGCGGCCGTACGAGGCCCTCGCCGCGGTGCCGGACGAGCGGTTCGACGAGCCCGTCGAGGCGGCCCACGGATGGTCTGCCCGCGACCTGATCGCCCACGTCGTGGCGTGGCAGGAGTGGGCGCTCGCCATCGCCAAGGATCTCGCGGTCGGCGAGACGAGCGCGTCGCTCGCCCGCCTCGACGCCGAGTGGGACGAGCGCGGCGATGCCATGAACGACGACATCAACGCCGCCTGGCGCGCGCTGCCGGCCGAGGACGTCCGCCGCCGACTCGCCTCCGTGCCCGGAGAGCTGCGCGGGTACCTGACCGTCGTCCCGGAGGCGCGCTGGGTCAAGCATGCGACCCATCTCCAGACCTTCGTTGACGAGACGATCGACCACTACGCGGACCACGCCGACGACCTGGAGGCCATCCTCGAGGCGGCGCGTTGACCACACCGGCGGAGGAGCGAACCCTCCCGGAGCTGTTGCAGTCGGCGGCCGATGCGGCGAGTGACCTCGCCCCGCCCGAACGCCTGGACGGGGATGGCCTCGTCTGGCGGGCCGGCGGTCACGCCTTCGTGGTCGTCCAGGGGGGACGCGCCGAGTTCCGCCTCGACGTCCCCATCGTCGCCGCGGCACTTCGGACCCCGGACACGGCCGCGTCCGACCGTGGCCCTGACTGGGTTGCCTTCGAACCGGCCACGCTGGACGGTCACGCCGCGGACCGGGCCACGGCGTGGTTCCACGCGGCGGTGCGCCGGGCCACGCGCTGACACCGACTCGGGAGCCCTGAATCACGACAGCCCCGGCGGAGCCGGGGCTGTCCTTGGTGGTGCGAGGGCGAGGGGCGGTCCTCAGGCCTCCGGGGCGGTCACGAAGGTCTCGAGCCCGAACTGGGCCTCGAGCGCCTCCGCCGGCCGGAAGCCGACGACGCCCATGGGCTGCTTGCCCGGGGCGAAGAACGCGATCGTGGGCAGGCTCATGATGTTGAACGCCCGCTGGATCTGCGGGTTCGCATCCACATCGACCTTGACGACGTCGACCGAACCCTCGTACTTCTCGGCAAGCCGCTCCATCTCGGGTGCGACCATGCGGCAGGGTCCGCACCAGGCGGCCCAGAAGTCGACGAGCACCGGCTTGTCGGCCTTGAGGACGAGCTCCTCGAATGTCGCATCCGTGGCGACCTTCACCGACATCGAAATTCCTTTCTCCCGCGCGGCGGGTACGTTCCTCGACGTCCGCTCAGCGGGCGATCGACTGGATGAGGCGGTAGGCCTCGAGGACCCGTGGGTCCGCGAGCCGGTAGTACACGGTGCTGCCGTCGCGCCGGGTGATCACGAGCCCGGCCGACCGGAGGACGGCCAGGTGCTGGCTCATGTTGGGGACCTGGCACCCCACCTTGGACGAGAGCTCGGAGACCGAGGCCTCGCCGTCGGCGAGCGATTCGAGCACGCACAGGCGCTTGGGGTCCGCCAGGGCACGGCCGACGACGGCGGTGCGCTGGTAGTCCTCGTCCTGTGAATGCACGAGATCGATGGCCATGGCCCGATGAGTATTGCAGTGGTTGCGCAATCACGCAAGTGTCCGCGCGCCCGAGTGGCCGCCGCGCCGCCGCGTATCCTGCCCGGATGACGAGCGGACCGACGATCGCCGCCATCGAGGCGGCTCGCGAGGTGATTGCCGGGCGCGTGCATCGCACGCCGGTCCTGGCCTCCACGTCGGCGGCCGCGGCGATCCAGGAGCGAACGGGCGTGTCGGTCGCCGACGGCCGGGTCTACCTGAAGGCCGAGCACCTCCAGAAGACCGGGTCGTTCAAGCCCCGCGGCATGACTGCGCGGGTGGCTGCGCTGACGCCCGAGGAACGGCGCCGCGGGATCATCACCGTCTCTGCCGGCAATGCGGCCCAGGGCTACGCGTATGCCGGCCGGGCCCTCGGCGTGCCGGTGACCGTGGTCATGCCGGCGGCCGCCAACCCCTCGAAGGCCGCGGCGGCCGCCGGCTACGGTGCCCGCGTGATCCTCGAGGGCGATCACGTCGGGGCCACGTTCGCCGCCAAGGATCGGATCGCCGAGGAGGAGGGCCTGGTCTTCTGCCACCCGTACGACGACGAGCTCGTCATGGCCGGCCACGGCTCCGCGGGCCTCGAACTCATCGAGGACGTGCCGGAGGTGGACCTCGTCATCGTGGGGATCGGCGGCGGCGGGCTGATCGGCGGCGTGGCCACCGCGGTGCACGCGCGCCGGCCGGGCGTCCAGGTCATCGGTGTCGAGCCGATCGGCAGCGATGCGATGGCCCAGGCCCTTGCGGCGGGTCATCCGGTCCGAATCGCGCCCGTGAGCGTCGCCGACGGCCTCAATGCCCCGTTCGCGGGAGAGCGCACGCTCGAGGTCGCGAGGGCGCATCTTGCCGACCTGGTCCTCGTGGACGAGGCGACGATCCTCGGCGGCCTCCGGTTCGCCATGGAGCGCATGAAGCAGGTGCTCGAGCCGGCCGGGGCGGCCGCCCTCGGGGCCCTGTTGTTCGGCGCCGTCCGCGTGCCCCCGGGTTCCCGTGTCGCGGTCGTGCTGTCGGGCGGCAATGTCGACGTGGGTCGCGTCGGCGAGATGATCGCGGGCGCCCGGACCGGCTGACCGGCGTCCGCCCGCGTGTGCGCGCCGCGGTCGGGTCGCGTTACCCGGCCCCGAGTTCCTCCAGGCGATCGTCATCGATGCCGAGGTGATGGGCGAGCTCGTGGATCACCGTGAGCCGGACCTCGTCGGCGAGGTCGGTCGGATCCGGGAAGTCCTCCACGAGGGGCCCGCGGTAGAGGGTGATCCGGTTCGGGACCGTCGCCCAGTCCGATGCCCATTCGGTTCGCGGCACGCCCTCGTACAGGCCGTACAGGCCGTCGTCGGGATCGAGGCCCTGCTCGATGAGCGTCTCGGGGTCCGGCCAGTCCTCGACGACGACGGCCACCTCGCCGAGGGCGGCCCGGAACGGCTCGGGAATGGCGGCGAGTGCCCGGTCCACGAGGCGCTCGAAGGCGTCTGGGGCGGACCGACCTCGACGGCTGCGGCCTCGGTCGCGCTTCGGCATGCCGTCCATGCTAGGCGCCGAGGCGGCATGCGTCGTGCCGGCAATGCCGGCTCGACCTCGCCCTGGTGCGCCCATGCACAGGACCAATGACCCCGGCGGAGGGACGATCGAGGCACCTGACGTGCGAAACCACAGGACGGTCGCGGGGCTCGGTCATGTAGGCACTCTCGATCGATGGTCGGGAGGCACAGCACACGGGAGACATGGCATGGACGATCGCGTCAGGCATCGGATGATCTTCTCGGGGCGGGCCCTGCTCGGCGGCGCGGCGGCGCTGCTGCTCGCGGCGGCGCCGACCTTCGCGCACACGTGGCAGGGCTCGGCGGGATCGGCCGCTGACGTTCACCTCAGGATCCTCGAGGCCGAGGTGCAGACGGCCGACGCGGACGAGGCGGCCGAGCTCGAGGCGCTCTTGGGCTCGGCGTTCGAGTCGGCCGATGCCGACGCGGCCGACGGCGTCGAATCGGAGTCGGCACCGGATTCGCAGGACGTCTGCGACCCGTCCTCCGACCCGTCCAGCGACGAGGTCGATGCGACTCCCGACGCCGGCACCGACGAGGCCTGTGACAGCCAGGGCCAGGACGAGGCCGACAACGGCGGCACGGACCAGGACGAGGCCGACAACGGCGATGGCCAGGGCCAGGACGAGGCCGACAACGGCGATGGCCAGGGCCAGGACGAGGCCGACAACGGCGGCTCGGATGGCCAGGACGAGGCCGACAACGGCGACGCGCAGGACGGCGGCGCGGAGTCCGGCGACTGACCACCGTGCCGCGTCGGCGGCACCGCTCGCCGATGCAACCGCCTGGAGTGGGCCCTGAGGCGCGCTCCAGGCGTCTTGCTGCCCGATCGGCGAACGCTACGCGACCTTCGACCCGAGCGTGGCCGGTTCGCGTCGAGAGCAGGTAGCATGCCGCGCATGCAGGTCGTCTACTCACCCGCCCACCTCGGCCACGACGTCACGCACGAGACCTACCTCGGGATCGCGGACCCGGCCAACGAGGTGGCCGAGCGGGCCGAGCGCATTCGCGCCGCGCTCGAGGCGGATGGCGGGTTCCAGCTCACGGCGCCCACCGAGCATGGGATCGAGCCGTTGCTCGCGGTGCACGACCCGGGCCTGGTCGCCTTCGTGGAGCGGGCGTGGGAAGGGGTGCGCCGGGAGGGGTTCCCGAGATCATGGCTCGTGGCCGATACCTACCGAGTCCGCGCGATGTTCGAGGGCATGAGCGATGCGGTCATTGACAGCCGCCCTCGGCCGGTTTCCGTGGCGGGACTCGCCGGCTACTACGGACTCGACACCGCGAATCCCCTCGTCCCGGGCACCTACCCCGCGGCCCGCGCGGCGGTCGACGTCGCGCTCACGACGGTCGACCTCGTCCTGGGCGGCGCGCCGGCGGCGTACGGCCTGTGCCGCCCTCCGGGCCACCACGCGGCCCGGGCCATGGCAGGTGGGTACTGCTTCTTCAACAACGCCGCGGTCGCCGCCGAGGCCGTGATCCGGGCCGGCGCCTCGGGGGTTGCCATCCTCGACGTGGACGTCCACCACGGCAACGGCACCCAGCAGATCTTCTGGCGCCGGGGCGACGTGTTCTATGCCTCGCTCCATGCCGATCCGGCCCACCTGTATCCCTTCTTCCTCGGGTTCGCCGACGAAGTGGGGGAGGGACCCGGAGCGGGGGCCAACCTGAACCTGCCACTTCCCGCAGGGACGTCGGACGCCGCGTACCTCGTGGCCCTGGATCGCGCGCTGGAGGCCATCGCCGCCACATCGGGAGACGTCGTGGTGGTGTCGCTTGGATTCGACACGTACGCCCAGGACCCGATCGGGACGCTCGGGATCACCACGCCGGCCTACCACGAGATCGGTCGGCGCGTGGCGGCGCTCGGCCGGCGGCTCGTCATCCTCCAGGAAGGCGGCTACTACCGGCCGGCCCTCGGCCAGAACGCTCGATCCTGGCTCCGCGGAGCGGAGGGCCGGCCGTTCGATCCGCAGCCGGTCGGCGGGTTCGGGCCGACCGGGACCGTGGTGCCGGCATGACAGCGCGCGATCGCCGGGTGGACCTGCCCGAACACGTCCGCAAGCTCGTGACCGAGATCGAGACCGAGATGGGCGAGATCGGCGACGCGGCGTTCGCGGTACCGATCGAGGGCAGCTCGGGCCGATCGAACGGGTCCGCCGTCCGGAGCGCCGGGGCCGGCGCGGTCGAGGAGGCCGTGCGGGACATCCTCGTGGAGATCGGTGAGGACCCCACCCGGCAGGGGCTGGTCGGAACCCCCGAGCGGGTCCATCGGATGTACAGCGAATTGACCGCCGGCTACCACGTGGATCCCGAGCGCCTCGTCAACGGGGCAATCTTCGACGTCGACTACTCGGAGATGGTGGTGGTCAAGGACATCCCGTTCTACTCGCTCTGCGAGCACCACCTGCTGCCGTTCTTCGGGACCGCCGCGGTGGCGTACATCCCACGGGGACGGGTGATCGGACTGTCCAAGATCCCTCGGATCGTCGAGATGTACGCGCGCCGGCTCCAGGTCCAGGAGCGCATGACCCAGCAGATCGCCCACTTCGTGGACGAGCGACTCGGACCGCAGGGTGTCGGCGTGGTCATCGAGGCCAACCACCTGTGCGCCGTGATGCGCGGCATCCGCAAGCCAGGCACCGTGATGACGACCTCGGCCGTCCTCGGCCTGTTCCGCACCCGCGACCGCACGCGTGCGGAGTTCTTCAGCCACCTGGATCGGCGCCCGGCCGGGTCCTGATCGAAGCCATGCCCCCTACAATCCGGCCATGACGGATCGCCCGCTCAAGGTGCTCATCGCCAAGCCCGGCCTGGACGGCCACGATCGGGGCGCGAAGGTCCTTGCCCGAGGCCTGCGCGACGAGGGCTTCGAGGTCGTGTACACGGGGCTTCGGCAGACGCCCGAGATGGTTGCCACGGCGGCGCTCCAGGAAGACGTGGATGTCGTCGGGCTGTCGATCCTGTCCGGGGCCCACATGACGCTCGTTCCGAAGATCTGCCGGCTCCTCGCCGACGAGGGACTCGACGACGTCCTCGTGGTCGTCGGCGGCATCATTCCCGATGACGATGCTCCGGCCCTCCGCGAGGCCGGCGTGGGCGGGATCTTCGGGCCCGGAACCACGATCGGCGAGGTCGCGGAGTACCTGCGCACCAACGCGCACCCGCGCGCCTGACGTGGCCGCGGCGCGCGGCCGTGCGGCGCCGCCCGGGCACGCGCACCCCGCAAGCGAACCGGCCGTGCGCGCCGCCGAGTTGACGGAGGAGGCTCGAGCCGGCAACCGGCGAGCCCTTGCCCGCCTCCTGACGGCCGTGGAGAATCGCACCCCAGTGGCGGAGGCGGCGCTCCGGACGCTCTACCCGCTGGCGGGACAGGCCCACCTCGTGGGGATCACCGGCGCGCCCGGGGCGGGCAAGTCCACGCTCGTCGCGGCGCTCATCGCCCAGGCGCGGGCCGCCGGCCGGGTGGTCGGCGTGATCGCCGTGGATCCGTCCAGCCCGATCACGGGCGGCGCCCTGCTGGGCGATCGCGTCCGGATGCAGTCCTACGCGGGCGATCGGGACGTGTTCATCCGCTCCATGGCGTCGCGGGGGCACGCCGGCGGGCTCGCCGCGACCTCGGCGGCAGCAGCCGCGGTGCTCGATGCCTGCGGATTCGATCTCGTCCTCATCGAGACGGTCGGGACCGGCCAGAGCGAGGTCGAGGTGGCCGCCGCGGCCGACACGACCGTGGTGCTCGAGGCGCCCGAGATGGGAGACGAGGTCCAGGCGATCAAGGCAGGTCTCCTCGAGGTCGCGGACATCGTCGTGGTCAACAAGGGCGACCGGCCCGGCGCCCAGCGAACCGCCGCCCAGCTCCGCGCGATGCTCGTGGCGATGCCCAAGGTGGGGGCCGGCGACCTCGCGCACCACGGTTCAGTTGACACCACGGCGTCGCCGTCGGCCGGCGCGGGGGCCGCGGATGGCAGTGCCGACGACGGGCCTCCCGATGCCCGGCCGCGCCCGAAGCAGCCGGACGTGCTCGTGACCACGGCGACCACCGGCGACGGGGTTCCGGAGCTCCTCGCCCTCCTCGATCGACACCGCGCGAAGGCACGTGCGGCGGATGCGCCGGCGCGCCGCGCCCGGGCCGAGGCGCAGGTCTGGGCGATCCTCGCCGAGCGGCTCCGTGCCGAGCTCTCGGGTCCCGACCGACGCGCCGAACTGGACCGCGTGCTGCGTGCGGTCGCCGCCCATGAACTCGACCCGTTCGGGGCGGTCGATGCGCTCCTGGGGTCGCTCCGGAGGTGACCGCGGCAGCTCCGGCGTCATCTACACCGCGCCTCGTCACGCCCGCGTTCATCGCGATTGCCGCGTCGGTCTTCGCGTTCTTCACGGCGAGCGCCCTGTTCATCCCCGCGACGCCGCGTTTCACGGCCGGGCCACTGGGCGGCGACGACCTCGCCGTGGGCCTCGTGGTCGGATCGTTCAGCGTGTCGTCGCTGCTCCTGCGGCCCTTTGCCGGTCGGTGGGCCGATCGATACGGGCGGCGCCGCATGCTCATCCTCGGGTCCATCGTCCAGGTCGCCGCCGCCGCCGGGCACCTCCTGGCCGACACGGCCGAGCTCCTGGTGGTCATGCGCCTCCTCCTCGGCGTGGCGGAGGCGCTCTACTTCGTCGGGGCGTTCGCGGCGGCCACGGACCTGGCGCCGGAGGAGCGCCGCGGCGAGGCGGTGAGCCTGGTCTCCACCGCGCTGTACCTGGGTGTCGCCGTGGGTCCCGTCCTGGCCGAAGCGCTGTACGGGGCTGCCGGGTTCGACCTGATCTGGATCGCCGGTGCGGCGATCAGCATCGGTGCGGTCGCACTCAGCTGGTTCGCGCCCGAGACGCTCCCACCCTCGGCCCGCCGCGGCGGCGGGGGCGGCCGATTGCTCCATCGACGCGGTCTCGTGCCCGGCCTGCTCGTCCTGTGCGGCGCGTGGGGCATGGGTGCGTGGTTCGCCTTCCTGCCCCTCCTCGCGGACGACCTCGGGCTCGAGGGCGCCGGCGGGTACTTCGCGGCCTACGCCCTGATCGTCATCGCCCTGCGCGTCCTCGGGGCGCGGCTGCCGGACCGCATCGGGGCCGCGCGCCTGTCGGGAACGGCGCTCGTGCTCTCGGCCGCCGGCTTGATCGTGTCCGGGATCTTCCCGAGCGCCACCGGGCTGTGGGCCGGCACGATCCTCTTCGCGATCGGGGTCGCCTACACGTTCCCGGCGATCGTGGCGCTCTCGGTCATCGGCGTCCCGCCCGAGGAGCGCGGCGCCGTGGTCGGCACCACGAGCCTCTTCCTCGACGTCGCCTTCGGGATCGCGCCGGCGAGCCTCGGCCTCCTCGCGACCTCGACCGGCTATCCCCTGACGTTCGTGGTCTCGGGTGGGATCGCCGCCGTCGGGGCGGCGTTCCTGCTGACCCGGCGCTGGTAGGCTTCGAGCATGTCGATCGAGCGCGTCTTCGTCGCCGGTGCCGGCCTCATGGGCCACGGCATCGCCCAGGTCCACGCGGCCATCGGCAAGCAGGTCACGCTGTACGAGCCGGACGAGGCGCGGGCCGTGGCGGGCCGGGATCGGATCGCCGGCAACCTCGATCGGGCCGTGTCGAAGGGTCGACTCGAGGCCGGGGCGCGCGACGCGATCCTCGCCAGGATCGACACGACCGGCACCCTCGAGGCCGTCCGCCACGCCGACCTCGTCGTCGAGGCCGTGTTCGAGGACGTTGCCGTCAAGCAGGCGCTCTGGGGCGGCCTCGACACGGTTGCGCCCGCGTCCACGATCTTTGCCTCCAACACGAGCTCGATCTCGATCGACGAGCTGGCCTCAGCCGTTTCGCCGGCGCGGCGCGAGCGCTTCGTGGGCATGCATTTCTTCAGTCCGGTGCCGGTGATGCCGCTCGTGGAGCTGATCCGCGGCGCGGCCACGACCGACGCCACCGAGGCGTCCATCCGGACCCTGACCACCGAGCTCGGCAAGCAGCTCATCGTCTCGGCCGACCGGCCCGGCTTCATCGTCAACCGGATCCTCATGCCCCTCCTCGCAGAGGCGATGCGCACGCTGGAGGAGGGCACCGGCACGGCCGAGGACATCGACACGGGCGCGCGGGTCGGGCTCAACCATCCGATGGGCCCGCTCGAACTCGCCGACTTCATCGGGCTCGACGTGTGCCTGAACGTCATGAACGTGCTGCACGAGGGGATCGGCGGCGAGCATTTCCGGCCACCGCAGGTGCTCGTGGACCTCGTGGCCGCCGGTCACCTGGGACAGAAGACCGGGCGGGGCTTCCACACGTACCCGCGCGCCTGACGGTCGATGGCAACCCTCGCCGAGGCGCCCAGCGGCGGCCTGAGCCCTGAGGAGCGGCTCCTTCGGGACACGGCTCGGGAGTTCGCCCAGCGCGAGGTCGCGCCGACGGCGATCGAGCGGGACGAGGCAGAGCGCTACGACCGGTCACTGTTCCGGCGGATGGGCGAGCTCGGCCTGACCGCGGCCCCGCTGCCGGAGCCGGTCGGGGGCGCCGGGTTCAGCTATCTCGGCTGGACGCTCGTCATGGAGGAGCTCGGCGCGGCCGACATGGCGACGGCCGTCTCGCTCTCGGTGCACATCCTCAGCCAATACCCCGTCGTGACCTACGGCACGCCGGCCCAGCACGCCGACTGGCTCCCGCCGATGCTCGCGGGCGAGGCACTCGGTGCGTTCTGCCTGACCGAGCCGTCCGGCGGGTCGGACGCGGCGGCGCTGCGGACCCTGGCGGTCCGCGACGGCGACCGGTACCGGCTCACCGGCACCAAGATCTGGATCTCGAATGCCCCGGAGGCCGACCGCTACCTCGTCTTCGCGACGGTCGACCCGGCCAGGGGCCCGAAGGGGATCAGCGCGTTCCTGGTGGAGAAGGGCACGCCGGGATTCCGTTTTGGCGCCCATGAGAAGAAGATGGGCATCCGGGCCTGTCCGGCGGCTGAGCTGATCTTCGAGGGCGCCGAGGTTCCCGTGGCGCGGCGGCTCGGCGAGGAGGGGCAGGGCTACCGGATCGCGCTGTCGGCGCTCGCCGAGGGCCGCATCTCCATCGCGGCGGCCTGCGTCGGGCTCGCCCGGTCCGCGCTCGAACAGTCGGCGACATACCTCCGCGAACGGAAGGCCTTCGGGGCGCCGCTCGCCGAGCTCCAGGGCCTGCGGTTCATGGTCGCCGAGATGGCCCGCGACGTCGCCGCGGCGCGCGCCCTCACCCATGAGGCGGCACGCGCGAAGGATCGGGGCGAGCCGATCGGCGAAGCCGCGTCCCTGGCCAAGTGGACCGCGTCCGATGCGGCCATGAAAGTGGCCACCGACGCCGTGCAGCTCTTCGGTGGGTCCGGCTACTCCCGCGAGACCGGGATCGAGCGGCTCATGCGCGACGCGAAGGGTGCCCAGATCTACGAGGGCACCAACCAGGTCCATCGCGGCATCGTGGCGGACGCGCTGCTCGGTCGCACGACCCGCTGAGGCGACGCGGCGTGCGAGGCCACGCCAGCCATCGGAAGGGAGCGCGTGCAGCGCAGGTCGGGCACCCATCCGAATAGGCGCCGGCCCCGACGGGCTGAAGGGCACGGACCTACGGGACCTTCGTCCCTCGGAGCCGTTGGGCGGCGACGGTAGGTTGCAGCAGGGAAATGTGGCTGCTGAGCCAGCGTCCCGTCACATCTCGCGGAGGCACCGATTCCATGAGCCCGATCACCGAGGCCGGCGCCCGGCCGACGGACGACGTCCCCGTGGCGTCGACCCCCGCCACGCTCGATGCGGCGCCCGGTTCGTCCTTCCCCTCGTTGAGCCGTCGCGGATTCCTGCGGGGCGCGATCGTTGCCGG
>CAZVDO010000013.1:37281-43039 GCA_964625345.1 uncultured Anaerolinea sp.
TTCGCCCAGGTGCCCAACCTCGTGCTGACCGACGCGGTCTCGCCCGTGACGCCCGAGCTCGACGGCGACGTCAAGGTCTTCAAGATGACGATCGACACCATCGACCAGCAGATCGACGAGATGCGCCCGCCGGTGCCTGCCCTCGGCTACAACAAGCAGTGGCCGGGGCCCACGATCCGCGTGCAGCAGGGCGACAAGGTCCGGGCCGAATTCACCAACAACATGGATGAGACGACCGGCGTGCACTTCCACGGCGTCGAGTTCCAGGACTACATGCAGGACGGCATCCCGTTCGTGACCCAGAAGCCGATCATCCCGGGCGACACCTTCGCCTACGAGTTCACGGCGAACACGCCCGGCTCGCTCATGTACCACTCCCACCACAACGCCACGGACCAGGTCGGGCGGGGCCTCCTGGGCGCCTTCATCGTGGAGCCGACGCGCGAACAGCATCCGTTCGATCGCGAGTACATCTGGATCTCGAACGACACGCTCGGCGGGTTCACGATCAACGGGCACGGGTTTCCGGCCGTCGTGCCGGTCATCGCCGCCTCCGGCGAGACGATCCGCATCCGGTTCATGAACGAGGGCGTGATGATGCATCCGTGGCATCTCCACGGGTACACGATGCGGGTCGTCGCCCGGGATGGTCATCCGCTCGGCACCGCGGAATTCGATTGCGACACGCTGGGCGTCAACCCGGGCGAGCGCTACGACGTCAACGTGACCGCCGATCGCCCGGGAATCTGGGCGTTCCACTGCCACATCCTGCCCCACGCCGAGGGCCCGGACGGCATGTTCGGCATGGTCAACACGTTCATCGTCGTCCCGGAGAAGGCGCACGTGGACGCGATCCTCAGTGCCGTCCTTGCGTAACCGGCGGGGCGGCGCGACGGCGCTGGCCGTCGTGCTCGCCCTCGCGCTCATGGGGTGCGGGCCAGGCGCGACCACAGGCTCGCGCCTGACGATCACCGGCGCCTGGGTCCGGGCCTCGACGCCCGGGGCGACCATGACCGCGGCATATCTCACGATCACCAACGACGGTGACGCCGACGACACCCTCACCGGCGTCACGAGCCCGTCGGCAGGCTCGGTCGGCATGCATCGCACGAGCACCTCGACGGACACGCCGTCGATGCCCGGCATGGTCGGCATGGACGAGGTCGATGCGATCCACGTGCCCGCCGGCGGCACCGCGACACTCGAGCCGGGAGGCTTTCACCTCATGCTGTCCGGTCTGGCCGGCGACCTGGTCGCCGGTTCGAAGGTCACGCTCGTGCTGACGTTCGAGCACGCCGGACCGGTGACCGTCGAGGCCGAGGTCCGGACGACCTGACATGGCAGGCCGAACCGCGTCCCCGGTTCCCGCAGACGCCACGCGGACGATCCTCGACGGGCCGTTCCGCATGGTCGTGGCCATGGTCGGGCTGCTGGTCGTCGGGCTGGTGGTCCGTGGGCTCATCGGTGCCGCGAGCCCGGCCGGCGGTCACGCTCGAGACGACGGCGCGCTGGCCGAGGCGACGGCAGTCGTTGCCGATCCGGCGGCGTTCCCGATCCAGCCGGTCCGAGCGGCCCCACCGCTGGCGCTGACCGACGAGCAGGGACGCCCCTTTGACCTGGCGTCCTGGCGGGGTCGACCGGCGCTCGTCTTCTTCGGCTACACCCACTGCCCGGACGTCTGCCCGGCGTCGGTCGGGATCATGAGCCAGGTGCTTGCCGCGTACGGGCATGCGCTCGGCGCGGTCTTCGTCACGGTGGATCCCGCCCGGGACACGGTGGGCTGGCTCCGCGAGTACGTCCGGTTCCTCCCGCCGGGGTTCACCGGGGTGACCGGGACCGAGGCCCAGATCCATGACACGGCCGATGCCTGGGGCGTGCGGTACGCGCGCGTCGATGCCGAGGTTCCCGGCGAGTACTCGATGGCCCACACGGCCGACATCTTCCTTGTCGATGCCGCCGGCAACCTGCAGGCGAGCTTCCCCTTCGGGGTCACGGCCGACCAGGTCCTGGCGTACCTGCGGACCGCGCTGCCGCCCGGTCCCGAGCCGAGCCTCGACGCAACCCCGGCACCGGGCGGGGAGGCCACGCCCAGCCCGACGCCACTCGCGACGCCTTCCCCGACGCCGGCGCCCACGCCGGCGGTATCTCCGGAGCCCGCCGGTGGGCTCGTCGCGACAATCGTCTCGTCGTCGATCTGGGCGGGTGGCGCGAGCCCGGTCATCTTCGCGCTCACGGGACCCGACGGACGCCTCGAGGATCCGAGTCCGAGCGTCCGGGTCCAGCTACGGGCCCGGGACGGGCGTGCCGCGTCCGCCTGGCTGGGTGCGGACCCGGTGCGGCCCGAAGGGGTTCCCGACCTGTCCTGGGTTGCCACCCTGGACATCCCGTCGACGGGTTGGTGGGACCTGGCCATCGAGGTTCGGACAGCTGGCGGGACCCGCACCGCGAAGACCTCGGTCTCGGCCCTCGACCCGGGCGGGACGGCACCGCTGGGGGCCCGGGCCCCCAGCGTCCGCACGCCGAACCTCGCGGACGTGGGCGGTGTGGCACTGCGTGTCACGACCGACCCGTTGCCGGACCTGCGTCTCTCGACGACCTCCACGGCCGATGCCCTCGCTGCCGGCAAGCCGTTCGTGCTCGTGGTGGATTCGGTGAAGTTCCGGGTCACGCAGATCTGCGGCCGCGCGGTGGTGATGGCGCGGTACCTGCTCGACCGCTGGACCGACATGACGTTCATCCACCTCGAGCCGTACGCCTATGACGTCGTGACCGACACGGCGGTCCTCCGGGGCAGCCTCGGCGACCCGGAGATCGTTCCCGTGGCCGATGCCTGGGGGATTGCGTCCCAGCCCTGGGGCGCCGCCTCGATGCCCTGGGTCTTCATCGTGGATCGGCACGGCATGGTCCGGGCCAAGTACCAGGGGATCATGGGATCCGCCGATGTCGACGTGATCCTCGCCTGGCTGGCCTCGCGACCCTAGGGCCCGCCGCCGCGGGGTTCGAGACGGGGTGCCTCGGGCCGGTGGCGGCCCCGCCCGGTGTACGATCCCGGGCGTGAATCCCGCCGCTGTCCCGGGCCCGAACGGCCACGTCTATCTCGTTTCCGCCGCCCGCACGCCGATCGGCCGGTTCGGCGGCGCGCTCTCGACGACACCGGCCGTGGAGCTCGGCGGCGTGGCGATCCGGGCCGCGGTCGAACGCGCCGGGCTGCCCGAGGGCACGCCGATCGACGAGGTCCTCATGGGCCAGGTCCTCCAGGCGGGTGCCGGCCAGGCGCCCGCGCGGCAGGCGGCCCTGCGGGCGGGCCTCCCGGATTCGACATCCGCCACCACGATCAACCGCGTCTGCGGGTCGGGCCTGAAGGCGATCATGCTCGCGGCAGCGGAGATCCGTGCCGGGGATGCCGACGTCGCGGTAGCGGGTGGCATGGAGAGCATGAACATGGCCCCGTACCTCGTGCCGGGGGCGCGATTCGGACTCCGCCTGGGCGATGCCGCACTCGTCGACGCGACGGTGCACGACGGGCTGTGGTGCTCGATCGAGTCGTGCCACATGGGCACCCATGCCGAGCGCGTCGCCATCCGTGATTCGGTGAGCCGCGAGGACCAGGACGCGTTCGCGCTCGAGAGCCACCGTCGCGCGATCGAGGCGATGGACAGTGGTCGCTTCAGCGCCGAGATGGCGCCGGTCACGATCCGTGACGCGAAGGGCCGTGAGACCGTGGTGGACGCCGACGAGAGCCCACGTCGCGACACGAGCGCCGAGGCGCTCGCGCGGCTCAAGCCCGCCTTCGCCCTGCCCGAGGGCGAGGATCGCGGCGGCGCGGAGGGCGGCACGGTCACGGCCGGCAATGCCCCCGGGATCACCGATGGCGCCGCGGCCACCGTCGTCGCCTCGGAGCGCGCCGTCGAGCGGCTCGGCCTCCAGCCACTCGCCCGGATCGTCGGCTACGCCCAGGCCGAGGTCGCGCCGAAGTGGCTGTTCCTCGCCCCGATCACCGGCGTGCGCCGGCTGCTCGAGAGGACGGGCCTGGAGATCGGGGACTTCGACCTCATCGAGATCAATGAGGCCTTCGCCGCCCAGACCCTCGCCGACGGCCGGGAGCTGGGGTTCGACTGGTCGAAGGTGAACGTCAACGGCGGCGCGATCGCCCTCGGCCACCCGATCGGGGCGAGTGGCGCGCGGATCGTCGCGACGCTCCTGCACGAGCTGCATCGCCGAAAGGGTCGCTACGGCCTGGCCACGCTCTGCCTCGGCGGCGGCGGGTCGGTCGCGATGGCCGTGGAGCGCGTATGAGCGAACCGCACGGGGCACGAGCGCGATGAGCCACCTCACGGACGTGCGCTCCACGCCGACGCTGGGCGCGGCGGCCACCCATCGCCTCTTCATCGCCGGCGCGTGGGTCGACGGCGTGACGGGCGCGACCTTCGAGAGCGTGAATCCCGCCGACCGGCGCGATGTCATCGGCCGATTCCAGCAGGGGACCGCGGCCGACGCGGCGATGGCCATCAAGGCCGCCGAGATGGCGTTCCCCGCGTGGCGAGCGACACCGGCCCCCAAGCGCGGCGAGATTCTCTACCGCTTCGGGGCGCTCATGGCCGAGCACAAGGAGCGCCTGGCCCAGGCCATGACCCGGGAGATGGGCAAGGTCCTGGCGGAGGCCCGGGGCGACGTCCAGGAGGGCATCGACATCGCCTTCCTTATGGCCGGCGAGGGGCGTCGGATGTTCGGGGACACGGTGCCGTCCGAGCTGCCGGACAAGTGGGCGATGTCCATCCGCCAGCCGATCGGCGTGGCCGGGATCATCACGCCCTGGAATTTCCCGATCGCAATTCCGTGCTGGAAGATGATGCCGGCGCTCGTGACCGGGAACACCGTGGTCTTCAAGCCGGCCAGCGACACGCCCCACTGCGCCACGCTGCTCGTCGAGCTCATGGAGCAGGCGGGGTTCCCGCCCGGGACCGTGAACCTCGTCACGGGAGGCGGTGCCGAGGTCGGGGATGCCATCGTCGAATCGCCCGACGTCCCGGTGATCTCGTTCACGGGTTCGTCCGCGACGGGACGGCGGATCGCGGAACGCGCGGGTCGCCGGCTCAAGCGCCTCTCGCTCGAGCTCGGCGGCAAGAACGGCGTCGTGGTGCTCCGTGACGCGGACCTCGACCTCGCCACCGACGGCATCCTGTGGTCGGCCTTCGGGACCACGGGCCAACGCTGCACCGCGGCGTCGCGCGTCATCGTCGAGCGGCCGGTGGTCGACGCCCTGCTCCAGCGGCTCGAGGCGCGGACGCGGCGGCTCGTGCTCGGTTCGGGTCTTGACGAGGCGGTCGACGTTGGGCCACTCATCAATCCAGCGGCGGTCGCCAAGGTTGGCGGGTACGTCGAGATCGGGCGCGGCGAAGGCGAGCTCGTGCTCGGCGGTACCGCGGCGACGGACGGCGACCTCGGGCATGGCACGTTCTTCCAGCCGACGATCTTCGCGGGCGTCAAGCCGATGGATCGGATCGGGCAGGAGGAGATCTTCGGGCCGGTCCTGTCGGTGATCCCGGTCGACGACCTCGATGCGGCCGTCACGGCGCTCAACCAGACGCGTTACGGGCTGTCGGCGTCGATCTTCACCCGCGACGTGAACCTGGCCTTCCGGGCCATGCGCGATTTCGAGACCGGGATCGTCTACGTGAATGCCGGCACGACCGGCGCCGAGACGCACCTGCCGTTCGGCGGCTGGAAGGACACGGGCAACGGCCATCGCGAGGCCGGC
>CAZVDO010000014.1:0-13869 GCA_964625345.1 uncultured Anaerolinea sp.
ACGTGCTGTGGTTCAGCGCCACGCTCCTTTCGCTCGCGGTGGCGCTACCGGTGTTCGGCCGCATGCTGGGCGGCCGATGGACGGTTCGACTGGCGTCCCTCGCCGGCGCAGGCGTTGGCTTGTCCGCCGTTGCGAACGTCTTTGAGGACGGGTTTGGGATCGGGGCGTTCTTCTTCGCCTTCTTCCTGGGCACGCTGATCCTCGAAGCGTCCCTTCTCGCCCTCACGATCGTGCTCGCACGGACGTACCGCGGCCGCTACCGAGCCCTCGCCATGATCCCCGCAGGAACTGTCGTTGGATTCGTTCTCTTCGTGATCGCCGGCGGACCGGTCATGTTGGCGACCTGGTTCGGCGCGGCCGCCGTGGCGGTCGTGGGGCGTGGACGCTCGCCGATTCTGTCAACACCTGCGGCGGGCTGAGGCATCACGTTCGATCTTGGGCATCCGCCGTCGATCGGTCGGATCGTGGAAGACCAGCCGATGGGTACCGCCCACAGGGGCGCAGATGAGCTCGTCTCTCGAACGGTGTGCTCAACCTCGTCCCCGACAAGGCGGCCGCGTTGGCGTAGATGTACCGCGTCCAGGAAGGCGCCGAACACCTCTTCGTCAACGGCTACCACGAGATCGATGAGCCGGCCCGGTCGTTGTAGCAGAGCTCCGGCTCGCGTCCGTCCAGGACCAACCAGTGGATCTTGGGATGTTGAGCGAACTCGAAGCGGACGGTGATCGGGCGGGCCGGGATGCGGTCCGGATCGATGAGATCCAAATCGCATCATGGCGCCGCACGATCGGGCACGCACGCGAGGGAGCCTCTGGTGTCGAGCGCGACGGTGAGGACAGCGGCGTCTATTCGTCCCGGGTGGCGCGTGTCCGGCGGGCCACCTGCGCGAGGGCCTCGATGAGCCCCGACTCGGCATTGAGCGAGGCGATCCGGCGAAAGCTCAGGTTGTGCTGCTCGGCTTGCTCACGGGCCCCGATGTCGACGTCATACAGCGTTTCGAGATGGTCGGCCAGGAACTGCACGGGGACGACCAGGACCGAGCGGCAGCCCGACGCGGCGATTTCCGGCATCAGGTCGGCAAAGTCCGGCTTCATCCACTCGCCAGGCTCGTGACCCGCACTCTGCCAGCAGAAGGTCCATTCGCGCTCGGTCAGGCCCGCCCTCGCGGCAACGTCGTCGGCGGTCCGTCGAAGCTGGGCGAGGTAGTCGGGTTCCTGCTCGGCGACACGCCTTGGAAGGCTGTGTGCCGTCATCAGGACGCGAACCGCCGTACGTTCCGCACGGGACAGGGTCGCGAGCTCATCGCCGATTCCACGTGCGAGGGCGGCGACGAACGTCGGCTCCTCGTGCCAGGAACCGGCGACCGTGACCTCCGGCGGCGCTTCGCCCACCAGGGCGCGGGCCTCCTCGATTGCCCGGGCATAGCCACTCATGAGGAGTGGCGAGTACTGCGGGGACAAGATGATCGCGACGACCTCCCTGACGCCCGCGTCGGCGAGCGTCCTCAGCCCCGCCACGATTGACGGTTCGGAGAACCGCATGCCGACCTCGACCGGCCATCCGAGCACGCCCGCCAGGGCGGACGCCTGCCGACGAGTGATGGCGATCAGTGGCGACCCGCCGATGACGCGGTAGCGCCGGGTGAACTCGTCGACGAGCTCCGGATCCGGCTCGCGCCCGCCCCGGACACGGGCGAGGTAGTCGCGGATGTCCTCGCGTTCGAGCGAGACCGGCGAGCCATAGGTCATGAGCAGGACGCCCGGACGGTCGCCAGCGGTCATGCGCTCACCTCCGTGCGAGAACCGACCCGTGCGGTCTCCTCGTGAACGAAGTCGACGAGGCGCCGCAGGAGTGCGGTGTCGGAGTTGGGCATGACGCCATGGCCCAGATTGAAGACGTGACCTGCCCGACCGTCGGCTTCGCTGAGCACCGCTCGGGCGCCCGCCTCGGTCGCATCCCAACCAGCGAGGATGCGAGCCGCATCGAGGTTGCCCTGGATGCCTCGGTCGTATCCCACCCGGCGCCACGCGTCGGCCAGCGAGACTCGGTGATCGATCCCGATGACGTCGCCGCCGGCTTCGGCCATGAGCTCGAGGAGCGCCGCCGTCCCCGTCCCGAAGTGGATCGCCGGAACGCCGTCGAGACCGTCGAAGATCCGGCGCACGTGGGGCTGGACGAAGGTCGCGTAGTCGGTCGGGCCGAGGCCGCCGACCCAGCTGTCGAACAGCTGGACGACCTCGGCACCGGCCTCGATCTGTGCTCGGAGGTAGGCGACGATCATCGTCGACAGGCGCTCCATGAGGGCGTGCCAGGCCTCGGGCTCGCGATACATGAACGCCTTGGCGATCGCGTAGTCGCGCGACGGGCGGCCCTCGATGAGATAGCAGGCGAGGGTGAACGGAGCCCCCGAGAAGCCGATCACGCCGGCCGTGCCGTCGAGTTCGCGGCGGACGAGGCGGATCGCATCGAGCGTGAACGACACCTCGGTCGGATCGAATGGCCGCAGAGAGGCAACGTCGGCGGCCGAGCGGATCGGGCGGTCGATGATCGGCCCGACCTCCGGCTCGATCCGGAGATCGACGCCCATCGGCTCGAGCGGCAGCATGATGTCGGCGAAGAGGACCGCAGCGTCGACGCCGAGCTCGCGGACGGGCATGAGGGTGACCTCGGCGCACAGCTCCGGCGTCTTGGCCAGCTCAAGGATCCCGTGACGTTCCCGGAGCTTCCGATAGGCGGCGAAGCTCCGGCCCGCCTGGCGCATGAACCACACGGGCGTCGCGTCGACCGGTTCGAGTCGGCAGGCCCGCAAGAAACGATCGTTCATGCCGCGAACGCCGCTCGAGCGGCATCGAGGGTGGCGTCGATCTCCGCTGGCCCGTGGGCCATCGACACGAACCACGCCTCGAACTGCGACGGCGGCAGCAGGATCCCCTGATCGAGCATGGCACCGAAGAACCGGGCGTATGCCTCGCGATCGGAGGCCAGGGCCTCGGCCGCGTCGAGCGGCGGCGTCGACCGGAAGAAGACGGTCAAAAGCGATCCGACCCGCGCGACCGCGACCTCCCGGCCCGTATTCGCTGCCGCAGCGGCTAGGCCTGTTGCGAGTGCTTCGGCGGACTCTTCGAGTGCCATGTAGCGCTCCTCACTGAGCTGACGAAGGGTGGCGAGACCGGCGGCCATCGAGAGTGGGTGGCCGGAGAGCGTGCCGGCCTGGTAGACGGGTCCAGCCGGCGCGACGAGATCCATGAGGTCGGCTCGGCCGCCGTACGCCCCGATCGGCATCCCGCCGCCGATGATCTTGCCCAGCGTCGTCAGGTCTGGCGTCACGTCGAACCGTCCTTGGGCCCCGCCCATGGCGAGCCGCAGCCCCGTGATGACTTCATCGAACACGAGCAGGGCACCGTCGAGACGGGTGACCTCGCGGAGATACTCCAGGAAGCCGGATGCGGGCGGGATGACCCCGGCATTGGCGATGACCGGCTCCACGATCACCGCTGCGATCTGGCCAGGTCGCGATGCGAATGCCTCGGTCACCGCGGCGAGGTCGTTGTACGGCAACACAAGGGCGGTCGCGGCTACGGCCTGGGGCACGCCGGCGCTGCCCGCGATCGCCTGAGTGGCCAAACCGGAGCCCGCCTCGACGAGGAGCCCATCGGAGTGGCCGTGATAGGCGCCCGCAAACTTGACGACGAGGTCTCGACCTGTCGCCGCCCGCGCAACCCGCAGCGCGCTCATGACGGCCTCGGTTCCCGACGAGGTGAAGCGAAGGCGCTCCATCGACGGCATCGCCCTCCGGATCGCTTCGCCCAGGTCGATCTCGAGCGGGTTGGTCGCGCCCAGGGCGAACCCATCGCGCGCGGCTTCGGCGACGGCAACGACGACCGAGGCATCGGCGTGGCCAAGGATTGCGGGACCCCAGGCGCCGATGTAGTCGACGAATCGCCGCCCGTCGACATCCCAGACGTGCGGTCCATCGCCGCGCTCGAGGACCAGCGGCGGCCGCCCGACGGACCGGAACGCCCGCACCGGGCTGTTGACGCCGCCCGGGAACAATCCCTCGGCGCGCTCGACAAGCGACGCGTTCCTCGAGCTGACCGAAGTTCGAGCCATCACGATGCTCCCAGCAGGCCGAGGATCTCGTCCAGTGGCCGGTGGATCCCGAGCAGGATCGGCGTGTCGCTGACGGTCGAGCGCCGACTCTCGGTTGACCGCAGGGCCCGGACGAGGTCGCCGAAGGCGACGAGATCGTCCATCGCGTAGGCGACGACGAATTCCTGGGAGTCGAGCCCGAACGAGTAAGCCAGCGCCTGACGGATCGTCGGATACTCGTGGCCCACTCGCATGTGCTCGTTCATGACCCCCTGGCGCGCCTCCTTCGAGAGGAGGTACCAGTCGGTGCTCTTCGTGAACGGGTAGACGACGAGATAGCGCGAGCGCTCGCCGGCGAACAACGACTGCTCCTGCTCGGTTGGTTTCCTCACGTATTGCGATGGACCGATCCGGCCGATGAGCGAGTGGCGAACCGTCAGCCAACGGCCGAGTCCGGCGCGCAGTAGCCCGGCCGCAGCCGTTTCGAGCACATCGACCGACGGCGCCATCCGCCAGAGCAGGAGGTCGACCCCGGGTTCGAGCCCGATCGACGAGAAGCTGGTGGTGCGGACGCCCTCGAGCTCGTTGGCAGCCGCGGCGTCCCCGAAGCGGCAGCCGTCGTCGTGGCGCTCCTCGTCGGTCCGGCGCCGCCAGGCCGGATCCAGCCCGAGAGCGAGCGCCTGGATGTAGACCTGCTCGTCGGCGCTCATCGCTCGTCCCGGAGCCAGGTTGCGATGTCCGCCGCGGCGTACGTGATGACGATCCCGGCGCCCGCTCGGACGATCGCCGTGATCGCCTCGGTCATCGCCCGCCGCCCGTCGAGCCAGCCGCGCTCGGCGGCGGCGGCGATCATCGCGAACTCCCCGGACACCTGGTAAGCGGCGACCGGGATGTCGAAACGAGCGCGAGCGGCGGCGATGAGGTCGAGTCCCGGCAGGGCCGGCTTGATGAGCAGGATGTCGGCACCCTCGGCCACGTCGAGGTCCATCTCTCGCAGCGCCTCTCGCCCGTTGGCCGGGTCCATCTGGTAGCCCCGCCGGTCGCCGAACGCGGGTGCGCTGTCGGCAGCCTCACGGAAGGGACCGTAGAACGCGGAGGCGTGCTTCGAGGCGTAGGCCATGATCGGGATCTGCGCAAACCCCGCCTCATCGAGCGCGGCACGGATCGCTCCGACCTGCCCGTCGATCATCGCGCTCGGCGCGACGATGTCGGCTCCGGCGCGGGCCTGGGTCACGGCCGTTTCGGCCAGCCGGACCAGCGCGGCGTCGTTGTCGACCGAGCCGTCCGGTGCGAGCGGCCCGCAGTGACCATGGTCCGTGTACTCACAGAGGCAGGTGTCGGCGATCGTGACGAGCGGCAGCTCAAGTGCCCGGATCCGTCGAAACGCCTCCTGGACGATGCCGTCGTCGGCAGACGCCTCGGAACCCACGGGGTCCTTGGACTCGGGTAGGCCGAACAGGATGATGCCGCCGACGCCGAGCTCCGCGAGCCGCGCGGCTTCCTCGGCGACGAGGTCCGCTGACAGCCGCGCCTGGCCGGGCATCGAGCCGATCGGGTCGCGGCGGTTGACGCCCGGCTGAACGAAGAGCGGTGCCACGAACATGGAGGGATGGAGGCGGGTCTCGCGGACCAGCGCCCGCAGCGCGGGCGTGCGTCGCAACCGTCGGAGTCGGACCGGGACGGAGGCCGGGGTGGCAGTCTGCGCGGACGATGACGGAGCGGCGGTTTCGAGTGTCATGAGGTCTCCTGTGGCTGGAGGACCAGGGCCTGCGCTGTGGCCGTCGCGAGGGCAGCCGAGTCGGGTCCTGGGGAGATGGCGAGGACCCGGAACCCTGCCGCGCGTGCCGCGTCGCCCGTCTCCGGGCCGATACACACCGCCGGGATCGCGAGGACATCGATCGATTCGTCCGCTGCGAGCTTGACCAGACCTCGGACCGTCGAGCCGCTGGTGAAGACGACGGCATCGACCGGGCCCGTCGCAAGCGCTCGCCGGAGCAGGACTCGCGAAGACTGGGGTGCCTCGCGTGTTCGGTAGGCGACGACGTCATCGACCTCGGCCCCGCGTGCCCGCAGGGCGGTGGCAAGCCCCGGGCCCGCGAGGTCACCGCGGACCACGAGCACCCGGTCTGCGGGTCGCACCGGCAAGCCGGCCGCCATCGCGGTGGCACTGCTCTGGCTCGGCTGGAACTGGACTTCGATCCCCTCATGCTCGAGGACGCCTGAAGTTGCCGGCCCGATCGCGGCCCAGGACGGTGCTCCGAGTTCGGTCAGGACGCGCGTGGCGGCCTTGAGGATCGCCCGAGCGCCGTTTGCGCTCGTGATGACGACCCAGGCATAGGTGTGGAGCAGTCCGGCGGCGGTATCGAGCGGCCCGCGCGGTGGGTCGATCGCGACCGCGATGGTCGGCACGAGGGTTGGCTCGAGACTCGCGTCGCGAAGCGCCGACACGAGCTCGTCCGCCTGTTCGGCCGACCGTGTCACGAGGACACGGCCCCTCCCCGATTCCCGCGCAACCTGGTCGAGCCCGCGGACGCGACTCCCGGTGCCGAGCTCCCCGGCGAGCGCGCGGCCAAGATCCTGACCCGCTGCCACCGGGCCACGGCGGCGAGCAAGGGTGGTGTTCGAGCCATCCGGGCGGGCGAAGCCGCCGAAGATGTCCAGCTCCTCGCCGATGATGTTGGCCAGTGCGCCGATCGGGGCACGACAGCCGCCTCCGGAGGCACTCAGGAAGGCCCGCTCGGCCTCGACTGCCAGGCGGGTTCGTCGATCGTCGATCGCGGCCAGCAGCGCGAGCATCCGCTCGTCAGCAGCCCGGACCTGGATGGCGATGGCGCCCTGTCCGGGCGCCGGCGGCACGATCTCGGGCTCGAGCCGCTCGACGATCCGGTCGCCGAGGCCCATGCGGTCCAGCCCGGCGCACGCGAGCACGAGGGCGTCGGTCTCGCCCGAATCCAGGCGGCGAAGGCGCGTGTCGACGTTGCCATGGAGCGGATGGACTGCGAGGTCCGGTCGCCGTGCCAGCAGGAAGCCGGTCCGTCGCGGACTGTCGGTTCCGACCCGAGCACCCGAAGGCAGGTCGTCCAGCCGCCGCTCCGCAGCGTCGGTCCGGACGACGAGGGCATCGCGGGGATCGGCCCGGGGCAGGTAGGCTGCGATCCGCAGCCGCGGATCCTCATCGGTCGGGACGTCCTTGGCGCTATGGACGGCGACGTCGACGCGGCCGGCGAGGAGCGCCTGCTCGATCGCGGCGACGAAGGCGCCTTCGCCCCACGCTGTGTCGGGCGCTCGGCGATCGCCGTCGGTCTCGATGATGACGATCCGACTCGACTGGCCGACCCGTTCCAGGGCGTCGTGGACGAGCCTCGCTTGGGCCAGCGCGAGCGCGCTGCCGCGCGAACCGATCGCGACCTGCTCGCTGCTCACAGGGAGAAGAGGTCTCGAACAGCGCGCTCGTCGCGACCATCGACGTCGCGGCCGAGGCGCTCCAGAGGCGCCCGCAGAAGCCGCGATGCGAGGTGCCGGGTCATCGCCTCGATCGCCTCGCGCGCCTCCGGTTCCAGGCCGGGTAGCCGCTGCCACAGCGCTGTGAGCTCGGCCTCTCGTTCGCGATCCGCATGCTCCACGAGCGCTTCGGCTGTGGCGCGTCCGTCGTGGCGCTTCAGCCAGTCGAGGAATTCACCCGTCGAGCGATCGACGAGCGCATCGAGCCGAACCGCTGAGCCGTCCTGGACCGCGGGGCCGGTATTGGCGAGGGCCAGGGTATCGGCTGTGACGAGCCGCGGGCCGAGGATCTCTGCAAGCCCGACAGGCACCGCGACTGGGACCGACAGATCGACGACGACGGTAGCGCCCATCGCCAAGGCGTCGATCGCGGGGGCTCCGATCGGCCAACGTCCGGCGAGGGCCACGATGACACCGGCAAAGGCGCCGATCCGGGGGCCGGGGTCGAACGCCTCGACTCGGGCGCGGGCCGACGCGGCGATCGCCTCGGCTCCGTCGGCGGATCGGTTCGCAACGGCGACGACAGCTCCCGCAGAGACCGCGGCCCGTACTGCCAGACGTCCCATGCGCCCGGCCCCGACGACAAGGACGTCACGGCCCCGGATCGGGCCAGCCTGCTCCTCGATCGACCTGAGAGCAACATCGGCGAGCGAGCGCGGGCGCCCCTGATGCCACGACCGGGCTCGACGCCCCGCCTGCAGGGCGACGGCGAAGAGGCGTTCCAGGGCAGGATCGAGAGAGCCGGCATGACGGGCGCCATCGACCGATGCTCGAAGCTGATGAAGGATCTGATCCTCGCCCACGACCACCGAGTCGCGGCCCACCGCGACGGAAATGGCGTGGTGAACCGCCTGCTCGCCGATAAGCGCCCGACCACCCGCCGGGATCTCAGCCGCGAAGCGCTCAGCAGCATCGGCGCTCATGAAATAGGCCTCCACTCGGTGGCAGGTCTCCAACGTGAGCGCTCCGCTGGCCAGTTCGCCGCGAAGCGCGGTCGCGAACCGACCACGCTCGATCGCCGGGACGTGACGGGCATGCGTCACGAGCGCGACGATCGGGACGGTTGCCGCTCCGCTCACGCCTTGCGGGCCTGGTTGATCGAGCCTGCGGCCGTGCGAGGCCGACGGCCCTTGCCGACGGCCCGGCCATGTCCGGTCATGGTGGCCACGAGCAGCCGGTCCATCGCCTGCTCAGCGGTTTCGAGCAGGTCGGTCGTCTCGGCCGTGTCGAACCCGCGGCGCCGGACCGCGACGGCCAGCTCGTGATGAAACGGCGCGCGGAAACGCAGGAATCCCTCGACCGTCTGGCTGAGCGACAGCCCGAGCGTCGCTGCCACGGTGCCGTACTCGGAGGCCGACCTCGACGCCTCCTGGAGATGGTGAGCTGCGGCATCCGGCCGCGTCGCGTCGAGGTACTGGAGAAGACTTGCCGCGAGGATGTGGCCTCGCTCCCGGAAGAGAAGGCGCTGCTCGTCGGTGAGTGTCAACACCCACGGCAGCTCCGGCGCTGCCTCGCGGCGCGCCCGCCGATAGGTCCGCGCGATCCGGCTCGGCGACAGGCCTTCCCCACCGATGGACGGGCGCCGCGATCGATCAGCCGGGAGGAGCCGCTCGAGGGCCGAGCGGGAGAACCGCCGGTGGCCACCGGGCGTGGTGAACACCCGCAGGCGGCCCGCATCGCTCCACCGGCGCAGGGTGGCAGGCGACACGCCCAGCACGCGGCTAGCCTCGGATAGGCCCATCCAATCTGGGTCGCGGGACGCCGAGCGACTCATGAAACCTACGCAAATCTATCAGAACGTAACCGACTCGCTCACTGTACCACTGCCTGGGTCCCGATGGCAGGCCGCAACCCTGGTTTCGTCATGATCCTCGTCCCGATCGCCGAGATCGGATCGCTTCTGTTGGCGAGCGCCGCGGTCATCCTCGCCTACCGCGCTCGGCACCAGGGTCGCCCCGGTCGGAGCGACGCAGTCGGGCTTTGGCTCGGCATCCTTGTCATCGTCCTGGTCGTCGGCGGGAGTCTTGTCGGCATCCTGCTCGTCAGTTGACATCAACACCTCCTGACTCAGCCGTACACTCGGCGGGGAAGACCCTCCGCGATGGGTGTCCAGGATGTGACGGCACAGCGTCGGGTCAGAGGGTCTGATCTGTTCGAGACTCGAGCGCCTCGGGAGGGCGCAGGCATGAGTGAGGTTCGCGTTTCGGCCGTCATCCCGTTCCCGGTCGAGCGAGTCTGGGACCTGATGATCCAGCCGGAGCGGATGGCGGATTGGAATACCGAAGTCCCGGAGGTCCGCGACATCAGCGGGCCGATGGATCGAGTCGGCGGAGGCTACCGACAGGTCTGGCGCGTCGCGGGCCATAGGATGGTCTCGAGAGGGCTCTGGCTGGTCACGGAGGTCGAGCCCCTTCGGCACCGCGAGTTCCGCGGCCTGACACCCATGGGACCGATGATCGGCCGCGATTGGTTCGAGCCGATCGCGGCCGGCACGCTGCTGACGGTCGAGGTCGAGTACACGCCTCCGTGGGGCCTCGTCGGCCGCTTGCTCGACCCGCTCATGCGAGCGATGTTCCGACGAACGGTCGCCCGTAATGGACGGGCCCTCACGACTCTGCTCGCCGATGAGGACCGCCGGACGCCATGAGCGGCCCCATCAAGCTGTAGCCGCACGCTCGGCGCGCTGCCCGTTGACGGAATTCCGACCTTTCCGCTAGGGTTTAGGCATCCGAGGGGGAGTACCCCGCGAGGCGTCAGCGTCACTACGGTCCGTGAGGGACCCGCTGCCGCCGGCCGGCACAGGTGTCGGCTGGGAGAGACCGTCGGGCTGTCCTGAACATGCAGCCTTGAGGTCTGAACGCTCGTGTCTCCCGACGTCGTTTCCTGGGTCGTGCTCGGCGTGGTCGTGCTGGGCATGCTCGCCCTCGACCTGTTCGTCTTCCATCGCGAAGCCCACGCCGTGAAGCTGCGCGAGGCGGCGGCCTGGAGCGTGGCGTGGATCGCACTTGGCCTGGGCTTCGGCGCCGTGGTGTTCGCCACGCGTGGCAGCCAGGCGGGCGGCGAGTACCTCGCCGGCTACCTCATCGAGAAGTCGCTCTCGATGGACAACGTCTTCCTCTTCGCGATGCTGTTCGGGTACTTCGCCGTGCCGAGTCACCTTCAGCATCGGGTCCTGTTCTGGGGCGTCGTCGGCGCGATCGTGTTCCGCGGGATCTTCATCGCCGCCGGCACCACGCTGCTCGAGGCCTTCCACTTCCTGATCTACGGCTTCGGCCTGTTGCTGCTGCTCACCGGCGTGCGGATGTGGCGCTCCAAGGGCCACGCAGTCAATCCGGACCGGAACATCGTCCTTCGGCTGGTCCGTCGCTTCCTCCCGGTCACGGACGCGTATGACGGCCAGAGATTCTTCGCGCGGCGCGCCGGCAGGCTCATGGCGACCCCGCTGTTCGCCGTGCTCGTCGTGGTGGAGACGACGGACGTGATGTTCGCGATCGACTCGATCCCCGCGATCTTCGCCATCACCACGGACCCGTTCATCGTGTTCAGCTCGAACCTGTTCGCGATCATGGGACTGCGCGCGCTCTACTTCCTGCTGGCCGGGATGATCGACAAGTTCGTGTATCTGAAGCAGGGCCTGTCCGCGCTCCTGGTCTTCGCCGGCGTCAAGATCCTGGTCAGCGGGGTCTTCAAGATGCCGATCCCTGTCTCGCTCGGCGTGATCGTCGGGATCATCACGATTGCCATCGTCGCGTCCGTGATCGCGAACCGCCGAGCGGGGCGTGGCGCGGGCGTGGCCGGACCTTCGGACCCACCCAGCCCGAACGCGGTGGGGCCGGTCGCGCACAGGGCGCCCTGATCGACCGTGTCAAGGGTCATTCGGTTGGCGGACGCGGTCGAACGCGCCCGCCCACCCTTCCTGGTTGGGACACGCCGAGTCGTCAGCCAGGCTGTCCGCACCCCCCGCTGGGGCAGACGGGCGCCCACTGGGCAACCAACACGAGCGGGTCGTAGTCCCGCATGGTGTCCGTGCTGAAGTCCCACGGCGTGGAAGGATTCGGTCCGAGGTACCCGTAGTCGTACGCCAACCACCCGGTGAAGGCGTAGCCCGCGCGGGTCGGGGGCGTCGGTTCCGCAATGAGCTGTCCGAACCTGACCCGTTGCTGGTCCGCGAGGATGAAGCCGGCGTCACCCGACGTGTAGCCGTCGTGGAACTTGACGGTGTACTCGTAATCGGGGATCACGCACGTGGACAGGAGCGTGTAGTACGGGGTCAGCGTTCCGGGCTTGTAGACGCCGGGAGCCTTCCCGTACAACCACGCGGAGTACGTGAACCGCTTCTGGCGACCACCGGGAGCGAGCTGGAACACCACCGTGGCGCTGCCGCCGACCATGTTCGCCGGCTGCCAGGTGGAGCCGGCCCAGATGTCGTAGCCGAGCGTCGTGTCGTCCGGCCCGGTGTAGCCGAGGGTCTGGGCGTACAGGTCCACCTCGCCGAGCTTGCTGCCCTTCGCCGAGTACGTCATCTGGAGCTGGCAGTCGCTGACCCAGCCCACGTTCGTGATCGTCGGACCGCTGGTCGTCGGCTTGCCCGCGCTGACGGGTCCACCCAGGACGCCGGCCAGCAGGATCGCGATGACCCCCGCGCCGAACCAGCGCCGCGCGAGGTCATGCCGTCGCATCGCCATCGAACGAATCTCCCTTGCGTCCGTCGGCGGCCTGGCGCGACGCCAGGCCTGCACGGCGTTGCCGGAACGATCCGTTCGGGCGATCGGCGCGTCATCGTCCAGTTGCGCCATGTCGCGCGGCGACGGGTCGGCCCGCGCTCGAGCTGCGCCGCTACCCGAGCGCCGCGTCCTCCGCGACGGCTCTCGGGATCGCCAGGCCCAGCAGGACCGGCGCAACGACGGTCGTGAGGACGACCGCGATGAGCACCGCGCTGAACAGCGCCGGCGTGAGGAGGCCCAGGGACAGGCCCAGCCCGACGACCACGATGCCGACTTCACCGCGGGGTGCCATGCCGACCCCGACCACGAGGGAGCCCCAGCGCCCACTCGCCCGTGCCCCCAGCACGCCCGCCAGGACCTTGGTCGCCACCCCCAGCGCGGCCAGGACCACGGCGGCCAGGGCGAGCCGGGGATCGAGCAGCGCGCTGAGATCCAGTTGCGCCCCGGTCACGGCAAAGAAGAAGGGCGCGAAGATCGACGCCAGCGGCTTGATCTCGTGCTCGATCTCGTCCTGCGCCTCGGTCTCGGCGACGATGAGCCCCGCCACGAATGCCCCGATGATCGCGGCCAGGCCGATGGTCGCGGCCAGGATCGCCAGGCCGAGCATGAGCAGGAAGGCCGGTACGAGCGGCGTATCGGCGAACAGCGGCCAGGTGAAGACCTCGCGACGAGCGCCGCGCGCTCGGCGGGCGACGGCAAACCCCAGGATGACGAAGCCGAAGGCACCGACCACGAGGCCCAGCGTCGCGATCGACAGGTCGCCTGTGGCAGCGCCGGAGATGATCCCGATCAGGATGAGCGCGAGCACGTCGTCGATGACCGCGGCGCCGATGATGATCCGGCTGAACGTCCTGTCGAGGACGCCCAGTTCCTCGAGGACGCGGCTCGTGATCCCGATGCTCGTGGCGGCCAGGGCCAGGCCGACGAACGCGGCGGTCTCGAGCGGTTCGCCCGTGGCGAGCGCGTAGCCCGCGCCGGTGACGATCGGGAAGACGAGCCCGAGCACCGCGGTGACCAGGGCGGGCCGGCCGACCTGGAGGAGCTGGTCCGTCTTGATCTCCAGCCCGACCGCGAAGAGCAGGACGACGACGCCGACTTCGGCCATCACGGTCGCCGTCTCCCCGGGCACGACGAGGCCCAGGGCGAAGGGGCCCACCAGGAATCCGCCCGCGAGCTCCCCGACCACGCCGGGCTGTCCGAGGCGCCGGAAGAGCTCCTCGCCGAGCTTGGCCGCGAGGAGGAGGACGAAGAGTCCGATCAGGACGTCGAGCGCTCCGGGCGCCGCCGCGGAGGGCGGCCCGCCCGACAGGCGTGCCAGGTCGATGCCGGCGACGGTGGGGAACATGTGCCGGCAGGATACCAACGCCGGGATCGCGGACCCGCGCCCGCACCTTCCCGGCGGCCGGGGACGGGATCAGCCCTAGGCGGCGCGGAGGCCCCGAGCCGGGCTATGCGAGGTAGGTCGCGAGGTGCCGGCCGGTCAGCGTGGACGCAGCCGCTGCGAGGTCGCCCGGCGTGCCTTCGAACACGATCCGCCCGCCATCGTGGCCCGCCC
>CAZVDO010000014.1:13969-16601 GCA_964625345.1 uncultured Anaerolinea sp.
GCGAGGTCGCCCGGCGTGCCTTCGAACACGATCCGCCCGCCATCGTGGCCCGCCCCCGGCCCGAGGTCGATGATCCAGTCCGCGTGGGCAATCACGGCGAGGTGGTGCTCGATGACGATCACGGACTTGCCGGCATCCACGAGCCGGTCGAGCAGCTGGAGCAGCCGCTCGATGTCCGCCAGGTGCAGGCCGGATGTCGGTTCGTCGAGGACGTAGATCCCGCCGTCGGTCGCCATCTGGATCGCGAGCTTGAGCCGCTGGCGCTCGCCGCCCGAGAGCGTGGTCAGCGGCTGTCCGAGCGTCAGGTAGCCGAGGCCCACGTCGGACATCCGGCCGAGGATGGCGCGGGCGGCCGGAATCCGCGCCTCGCCCTCGCCGAACAGCGCGAGCGCCTCGTCCACGGACATCCCGAGCACCTCGGCGATGTTCCGGCCGCCGAGCCGGTACTCGAGGACGCTGGCCTGGAATCGCTTGCCGTCGCACTCCTCACAGACCGTCGCCACGGTCTCGAAGATGCCGAGGTCCGTGTAGATGAGCCCGTTCCCGTTGCAGGTCGGGCAGGCGCCTTCCGAGTTGGCGCTGAACAGGGCCGGCTTCACGCCGTTGGCCTTGGCGAAGGCGGCCCGGATGGGGTCGAGCAGGCCCGTGTATGTCGCCGGGTTGCTCCGACGGGAGCCACGGATCGGGGTCTGGTCGATGGCGACCACGTCGGCGTCCCGCGGAATGGAGCCATGGATGAGGGAGCTCTTGCCGGAGCCGGCAACACCGGTGACGACGCACAACACGCCCAGGGGCACGTCCACGCTGACGTCCTGGAGGTTGTGCTGCGTTGCGTGGCGGATCGGGATCGCGCCGGTCGGCGTCCGGGGCGTGGCCTTGAGGACGGCGCGGTACCCGAGATGGCGCCCGGTGAGCGTGTCGCTCGCGCGGAGTCCCTCGACCGTTCCCTCGTAGCACACCGTGCCGCCCGCGACGCCGGCGCCCGGACCGAGGTCCACCACGTGGTCGGCGATCGCGATGACGTCCGGCTTGTGCTCGACCACGAGCACGGTGTTGCCCTTGTCCCGGAGCTGGAGGAGCAGGGCGTTCATGCGCTCGATGTCGTGGGGGTGGAGGCCGACCGTCGGCTCGTCGAAGACGTAGGTCACGTCGGTCAGGCTCGAGCCGAGGTGCCGGATCATCTTCGTGCGCTGGGCCTCGCCACCCGACAGCGTGCCCGCCGGCCGATCGAGGGACAGGTAGCCGAGCCCGATGGCCACGAACGAGTCCAGCGTGGCGGCGAGCGACCGGAGGAGCGGGGCCGCCGAGGGCTCGTCGAGGCCGCGGACCCACGCCGCGAGGTCGCTGATCTGCATGGCGCAGGCATCCGCGATGCTCACCCCGCCGATCTTCGAGGAGCGCGCGACCTCGTTCAGGCGCGTGCCGCCGCAGTCCGGGCAGGGCATGAAGGTCACGGCCCGGTCCACGAACTCCCGGATGTGCGGCTGGAGGGCGTCCGGGTCCTTGGAGAGCATCGACTTCTGGATCTTCGGGACGAGCCCCTCGTAGGTGAGGTTCACGCCCTTGACCTTGACCTTGGTCGGCTCCTTGTACAGGAAGTCATGGCGCTCCTGGTCGGTGAAGTCGCGGATGGGCTTCGTGGGGTCGAGGAACCCGGATTCCGCGAAGATGCCGACCGTCCACCAGCTGTCGACCTTGTAGCCCGGGATCGTGATCGCGCCGTCGGCGATGGACTTGGATGCGTCGAAGAGCTGGGCGAGGTCGATGTCGGAGACCGTGCCCCGGCCCTCGCAGCGCGGGCACATCCCGCCCGTGACCGTGAAGGAACGCCGCTCGGTCCGGTCCGAGACCTGCTCGACGGTCACCTCGCCGCCGTAGTGCGAGACGGTCGAGCCGGGCTTCACCGACGGGGCGTCCGTGGTCCGGCCGCCGCGCTCGATCGTGATCGTGCCGGTCCCGTGGACGGTGGGGATGTTGAACGAAAACGCGTTCGGCGAGCCGACGTGCGGCCGGCCGAGGCGGCTGAAGAGGATCCGCAGCAGCGCGTTCGCGTCGGTCGCGGTGCCAACGGTGGAGCGGACGTTCGCCCCCATGCGCTCCTGGTCCACGATGATCGCGGTGGTCAGGCCCTCGAGCACGTCCACGTCGGGCCGCGAGAGCGACGGCATGAAGCCCTGGACGAAGGCGGGATACGTCTCGTCGATCATCCGGCGGGATTCGGCGGCGATCGTGGCGAAGACGAGCGAGCTCTTGCCCGACCCGGACACGCCCGTGAACACCGTCAGACGTCGCTTCGGGATGTCGACGTCGATGTTCTTGAGGTTGTTCTCCCGCGCGCCCTGGACGCGGATCCGGTCGTGGCTGTCCGCGATGGCCATCAGGTGGTGGAACTCCCTCCGTTCGCGCCCGCGTACCGCGGACGACGCTCCGGTCGCGCGCCTGGCGGAGGCGCACGAGGTCGCCTCGCTCCCTCGCCGCAACGGTAGCAGCCGGCGGGCCGCCCGAGGCCGGCGGAACTTCCGGCGGCTTCGGTGCGTAAGGGAAGACGTGAGGCGACTCGCCGGCGTCCTGTCCCTGTTCGTGCTCGTCGGGGCGTGCGGCGCAACCGGGTCGCCGCGCGCATCCGGGCCGG
>CAZVDO010000014.1:16701-19253 GCA_964625345.1 uncultured Anaerolinea sp.
TCGACGGCTCCGTCAGCGGACGGCCGCACCGCGGGCTGGTCGAGCGACATCGACGCCCTCCTCGACGGACTGTCGAGCCGGCATCCGAACCCCTGGCACGGCACCTCGGAGGCCGACGTGCGCGCAGCGGCCGAGGCCCTCCGCGCCACGATCCCCGACGCGACGGATGACGCGCTGCTCGACGGACTCGTCCACCTCGCCGCGCTCGTGAGCGCGGGGGGACGCGACGCGCACACCGGCATCTACCCGTGGGGGTCGGGTTCGCGCGAGGCGCATTCCCTGCCGCTGCGCCTGTGGGCGTTTCCCGAGGGGATCGCGGTGGTCGACGCCCTCCCGCCGTACGAATCCCTGGTCGGCATGGTCCTCACGTCGATCGACGGGCGGAGCGTCACCGATGTCCGCGCCGCGCTCGAGCCGCTGATCCCACGCGACAACGACGAGACGGTGACGCTCCTCCTGCCGCGGTTCCTGCTGACCACCGAGATCCTCCACGGTGCCGGCCTGCTCGCGAACGTCGACACGGCATCGCTGGCGTTCGCGGGCGACCCCGAGCCGGTCACCGTCGACGCCATCCCGATGACCGAGTACAACGCCTGGGCGACGCCGTACGGGCTGCACCTTCCCGATGATCCGGCGGTCCCGTACCTGGCCCGGGCGGAGGAGCCCATCTGGACCCGCGTCGACGGTGGAACCACGCTCTACGTCCAGTACAACCGGGTCACGCGGCTCGGAGCCGCGGCGCAGGACGCCGTCCGTGCCGCCATCGCCGATCCGGCCATCCGGCGGGTGGTCGTGGACGTGCGCCACAACTACGGCGGCGAGACCTCGGGGTTCCCGTGGCTGGTGGACGCGCTCGTCGCCGCGGCCGATGACCTGCCGGGCGGCATTGCCGTGCTCACGGGTCGCAACACGTTCTCGGCGGCGACCCTGTTCGTGACCGAGCTGCAGGCGGCCACCGCGATCACGATCGTGGGTGAGCCGATGGGCGGCAGCCCGAGCCTGTACGGCAACGCGCGCGACGTCCGCCTGCCGTTCTCGGGACTCGTGGCCAACATCGCCACGCAGTTCTACGAACCCGTCGTCGGGGAGACCCGCCTGCAGGTCGACCCCGATGTCGCCGTGGCCCTGACGCTCGCCGACTGGCTGGCAGGACGCGACCCGGTGCTCACCGCAGCGGAACGCTAGGCCGTCAGGCTCCCTGCTCGGTCGCGAGGACGGCCCGGAACACCGCCGCATCGTCCCCGATCCGGGTCACCAGCACCCACCAGGCCGTGCCGTCGGTCCACGTGCTCGCGTGCAGGGCGTCGCCGGGCTCAGCCGACGCCGCGTACTCGGCACGCCATCGCCGCGGCAGCGCTACAACCGCGGACCCCGCCGCCCCGTCCGACCGAGCGCGCAGGGCCTCCTCGGCCCAGTCGAGGTAGATCGCGTTGTTCACGTGGCCCATCGGGTCGATGTCCTGGGGCCGGACGCGGAGCTCGTGCCCGACCGCGTCCGGGGGCGGGGGCGGCGGTTCGACGCGGATGATCTCGCCATCGATCTCGGGGTTGGGGAAGGCCTCGCCGAATTCGGGCGGGATCCGGCCGATGCGGCCGCGCTCGTCGACGATGACCCAGTCGGTGTGGATCGTGGCCGCCGCGCTCCCGTCCGGCAGCTCGAAGCCGCCGCGGCGGCGCGCCCAGATCCGGCGATGCCCGACGACGGCCGTCGCAAGGCGCAGGATCCGGCCCATCGGGACGGCGGCGTGGATCTCCAGGTCGATCGACCGCACCACCCACCAGCGCCCCCGGTCCGTGTACCAGCGCCGATCGAACCCGCGGTCCTCGGAATGCCGCCACGCGATGTCCTGCGCGTACCGGAGGAGCGAACCGGTCCGCACCAGCCCGTCGGCACCGGCCTCGTCGAATCGCACGCGGTATCCGGCAAGGAAACCGTTGTCGATGCCGGGGACGGGTCGTGCCGGCATCCCGGACTGGCCCGGGTCCGGCGCATCGTACCCCTCGCCGTCGGCACTGCCCGCGCCGGCGGTCGCCGCGGCGGCCATCCCGGACCCGAGTGGCGCCGCCCGGCGTCGCGGAGATCGTGGCTCCCCCGTCATGCCGGCGCCGACCCGCTCGGGCGCCGGCCCGCCAGCCGGTCGAGGGATTCGAGGGCCACGAGGCGCGTCCCGCTGCGCTGCGCGGTCTGGCGGGCCAGCCGCACCTCGCACGATCGCCGGGCATCGAAGACCACGAGCACCGGCAGCACCCGCGTGCCCTCGGCCTCCGCGTGCCGGCGGGCGTCGTCGAGCTGGTTGAGGACGTCGGCGTTGATGCCCCGGGCGCCCCACTTGCAGTCGTAGGCCTCGGCCGCGGCGGGTGCCTCGACGGTCAGGTCGTACGGGTGGATCTCGGCCGGGACCCCGTCGAACAGGATCCGACGCTCACGGCGCACCAGGTCCGCGCCCACCCGGCGCGTGAGCAGCACCTCCGCGAGCGCCTCCACGATCGCGCCCCGGAACTGGCTGCGCACCTGCTCGCCGCGCTCCGCGACCGCGAGCGATGCCTCGAGGA
>CAZVDO010000014.1:19353-21373 GCA_964625345.1 uncultured Anaerolinea sp.
AACTGGCTGCGCACCTGCTCGCCGCGCTCCGCGACCGCGAGCGATGCCTCGAGGACGGCCTCGGCGTGGGTGGCCAGGTCCGCCGCCACGCCCTCCCCGAACAGGGTCGGGAACATCGTCCGCCACGCCTCGGGATCGGTCGACTCGCCGTTCATGACGGCGCGCGCCAGGACCCGCTCGGCGGCGGTTGCGTCCGCCAGCAGCGCCGCGGTCCGGGCAACGAGCGGATCGGCCTGGATGCCCGCGTACACCACGGTCCGCGCGTCGCGGGCGGCGTCCTGGAACCTCACGGGATCACCACGCTTCCTCGCCCAGCGCCACGAGCGCCGCCTGCGGGAGCGTGGACAGCCAGTCGATGGCGCGATGCGGGTCGGAGATCCGCGACCCTTCCTCGGCGAGACGACCAAGCGCCGCGGTCACGGCCGGCGCGAGCTGCTCGTCGCCCCGCGCGCCGGCCAGGGCGCGCAGGCGGGCGGTCCAGACGGCCTCGAGATCGTGGACGTAGGTCCACTCGTCGGAGATGGTCTCGCCGAGTTCGGCGAGGCTTGCCAGCGCGGCAACCACGGGTTGGACGGCTTCAGTCGCGGACGACACCCCGACAGCGTAGCGGCTGCACGCAGGGCGCCTCGGCCTGAGCGTGGATGGACTCGGACATGTCCGCCGTTTCCGCTGCGGCGGCACAGGGTCGAGGCGACCCGACCGGTTCAGGCTGCGTCGGAGGCGGACCCTTCCCGGCGGCGAGCGACGTTCCACGGCCAGGCCGCGGCGCCGGCAGCCCCAGTGACGCGAGGGCGCTCGTGTCCGTCGAGGACGCGCTCGGCCCGTTGGCGGAGGCGGGCCATCTGGGTCATTGCCCTGGCGTCCCAGCCGCGCGAGTAGATCGCGACGGCCGACTTCCGGATCAGGAGGCCTTCGGCGCGCAGGCCAAGGAACTCGAGCGAGGCGACGCGCTCGAGGACGGCTCGATAGAGCTCGGGCAGCTCGTGAGCGATCGACGCGCCTTCCACAGGAGCCAGCATCGGCCTGCAGGCCGGCCGGGTGAATAGCCCGCAGGTCCCATGCCCGAGGCGGCATTCGGACGGTGCGATGTACCCTCGGTGCGACGACGCACCAGGGGAGGGCGGTCCGGGGTGGATTTGGGGATTCGCGGACGTCGCGCCCTCGTGGGCGGCGCGTCCCGGGGGCTCGGGCGCGCGATCGCCGAACGGCTTGCTGCCGAGGGCTGCGATCTCGTGCTGACGGCCCGAACGGGTGCCGATCTCGACATGCTGGCGGCCGACCTGCGGGCACGGTACGGGACCGCCGCCCACGGCGTGGCGGCGGATATGACGGATCCGGGCGCCCCGGGCGCCCTCGCCGCGGCGGCGCAGGAGCGCCTCGGCGGCATCGACATCCTCGTGCTCAACGCCGGCGGGCCGCCGCCGTCCGACCCGGACGCGACGACGCCGGATGGCTGGCGGCTCGCCCTGCAGTTGCTCACGATCAGCCCGATCGATCTCGCAACCCGCCTCCTGCCGACCATGCGTGCCCAGCGCTGGGGACGCGTGGTCGCGGTGAGCTCGTACGCCGTGCGGCAACCGATCGACGATCTCGTCTACTCGACCGCGGGCCGGGCCGCCCTGATCGCCTGGCTGAAGACCACCGCCCGGGCGGTCGCCCTGGACGGGGTGACCCTCAATGCCGCGTTGCCCGGGCGGCACGCGACCGCCCGGATCGAGCAGCTCGACCAGCACACGGCCGAGCAACGGGGCGTGACGAAGGCCGCGGTGCGCAGTGCGCACGAGGCCACGATTCCCGCTCGTCGCTACGGCCGGCCCGATGAGTTCGCCGCCTACGTGGCGTACCTCTGCTCGGAGCCTGCGGCCTACATCACCGGCACGACGACGGCCGTGGACGGAGGGCTCGTCAACACGCTCCTGTGACCGCGGGTCAGCGCGGCCCGGTCCCCGCGCGGCGCGCGTCCCACGCGACCCTAGTCGCCGCCGTGCCAGCCGGACCGGATGGCGAAGCCGTCGAAGGA
>CAZVDO010000014.1:21473-22993 GCA_964625345.1 uncultured Anaerolinea sp.
CGCGACCCTAGTCGCCGCCGTGCCAGCCGGACCGGATGGCGAAGCCGTCGAAGGATGCCCCGGCCGGCCCCCACGCCTCGTCGACCGATTCGACGAGCGCGGCCACCGGGCCGCGCCGAACCTCCTCGACGAACGCGCGCACGTCGTCCGGGTTTCCCTGTGCGACGCACCGCACGGCGCCGTCGCGTTCGTTCGCGACCCAGCCCGTCACACCGTGGCGACGCGCGGCAGCCACCGCGTGGACCCGAAACCCGACGCCCTGCACCACGCCGCGGACGACGAGCTCGACGCGGGCACGGGCCGGCTCGCCCGTCACGAGGAGGGCTCGCTGGGCCACCGGCCAGTCCCGGGCCCGGTCATGCCGCCCGCCGCCGACCCCACCACGCCGCCAGGTCGTCGAGGACGAGCTCCGGGCTGACATTGCCCTCCAGCTGTTCCGCCGCCCGCTCGAGACGGGCCAGGTCCTCGCCAACCGCGGCCAGGTCTACCGCTGCCGCGATCGCGTCGAGGTCCTCGAGCAGGTCGAGGGCGCGGACACGCGCCCGCTCCCCCGCCGCCACGAGCCCGAGGTCGCGGACCACGGTTCGCCAGATATCGACCAGGGCGACGGCCGCGCGGCGGCGTTCCGCGGCGGGCGCCCTCGTCGTGGCCCCCGACTCCCCCTGGCGGTCGTCCGAGGCCGGCCCGGCCGCGTCGGAGCTGGCCGCGGACACCCGGCCGCGGCGACGCCCGCGCGTTCCGGACGTCGAGGTCGGCCGCTCCGCGTCACCGGCCGCCCGCGCCCCGGTATCGAGAGCCTCGAGCATCGCAGCGGCCTGCCCCGCCAGCTCCCTGACACCCGCGAGCCGGCCCGTGAGGCCGCCGCTCCGGAGATCGAGAAGCGTCCGCCCGATCATGTCGCGAATCGTGGCCGCCTCCGGCGCCCGGGCGAACGCGAGCGCGTGACCCGGCCGTCCGTCCGTCAGGCGGGCGAGGCGAGCCGCCGTCGGCGCGTCGGCCGCCCCCAGTTCCACGAGGATGGCCTCGATGTCCCTGATGCCGATCGGGCCCAGGCGAACGCGGGCGACCCGCGAGCGGATCGTCGGCAGGAGCCGCTCCTCTTCGTCCGCACACAGGATCAGGGTCGTATCGGCGGGCGGCTCCTCGAGCGTCTTGAGCAGGGCCGACTGGGCATCCTCGGTCATCCGGCTGGCCGATTCGACGATCGCGACGCGCGCACCTCCCTCGACCGGCAGCAGGGACAGGTCACGCACGAGATCGCGGACCCCGCGGTCGTCACGGCCACCGATCGAGATCGTGCTCCCGGCCCCGGACGGCACGAGCCGGTGGAGGTCGGGGTGGTTGCCGTGCTCGACCATGCGACAGCTCCGGCACGCCCGGCACGGTCGCTGGGCGCCCGTCGCGCCGACGCACAGGCGCGCCATCGCGAGGTCGAGCGCCAGCGTGGTCTTGCCCACGCCTGCCGGCCCGGCGAACAGGAGAGCATGCGGGACATGCGTGCCGAGCATCCCCCGGATCGC
>CAZVDO010000014.1:23093-42500 GCA_964625345.1 uncultured Anaerolinea sp.
GCCCGGCGAACAGGAGAGCATGCGGGACATGCGTGCCGAGCATCCCCCGGATCGCGGCCACCGCGCCCGGCTGGCCACGGGTCATGAAGGCGCCGCCCGTTGTCGGGGCGGCGCCTCCAAGGCTGGCAGGGGCGGCCATCGCCTGGGCCTTGCTCAGGCCTCCGCGGCCGGAGCCGCCTTGGTCCGGGTGGACCGACGCTTCGGCGTCGCCGCCTTGACGTCGTCCGTGGCCTCGGCAGCGGCCTTGTCCGCGGCTGCGGCGGCCGGCTTGCGCGTCGCGCGGCGCTTCGGCGTCTCCACGACAGCCTCGGCGCCCGCCTCGGCGCCCGCCTTGGTCCGGGTCGCCCGGCGCTTGGTGGGTGTGGGTGCGGCGTCGTCCGCGGCGGGCGCCATGGTCGAGGCTTCGGTCGCGGCCTCGGCAGCGGGCTTGCGTGTCGCGCGACGCTTCGCGGGCTGGCCGGCCGGTGCGGCCGGCGCAGCACCCGTGTCGGCGTCGGCGGCAACCCGTGGCGCGGGAGCCGGGGCAGCCGGACGCGCCTTCGCGCCCAGCTGGGCCCGGAGCATGGCCTCGATCTCCGGGGGCACGTCGCTCCAGGGCTCGTCGGGGTTGCTGCTTCGGGGCTCCGGCCGAGGCGCCGGCCGATCCGTGCGGAAGCGATCGCGACCGGCGTCCCGACCGGCGTCCCGACCGCTCGGCCCGCTGGGCCGCCGCGGCGAATCGCCGAAGCGCGAGGTCCCGCCCCCGCGGCCGCCACCGTATCGCTCGCGCTCGATCGCCGCGGCGTAGCCGCTCCGGGTGCCGCGACCGCCGGCTCCGGGACGTCCGCCCCGGCCGCCCTGCTGTCGTCGCTCCGCGATCAGGTACTCGGGGATCGGCGGCTCGTCGAAGTCGTCCTCATCGAGCGGGGCCGCACCCGCACCTGCACCGGCGCTCGGTGCGGGCACGCCGATCTGGGAATCCCAGACCGAGCCGAAGGTATGGACGGATCGCTTGGCCGGCCCGGGGGCGGCGGCGACCTCCTCGTCGGCGTCCTCCTCGTCCGCATCCGCATCGTCCGGCGCCGGCGCACCGGCGGCCACCTCATCTCGACCGCGGCCGCGACCTCGGCCGCGACCACCGCGTCGTCGCCGGCGGCGGCGGGTTGCCTCAGCCTCGGATTCGCCCTCGACAACCGGACCACGCGTCGCCTCGGCGGCCTCGTCGTCAAGCTCGGGCTCCTCGTCGCCACCATCCGCATGCACCGCCGGGGCGGGTCGGGCCGCGACCCTGGAGAGCTTCTCGCCGGGCAGCACAACGAGCGGCAGGCCGTTCGGGGTGACCGCGGCCACGACCGCATCCTCCTCGTCGCGCACGGGTGCCGCGGCCCGCGAGCGGGTGCGGGTTCGCGAGGCGGCCGCCACCGGCTCGGCCTCGCCACTCCGGGATCGGCCGCGACCGCGTCCTCGACCGCGCGTGCCGGTGCCCTCGCTCATCTTGTCGGGCACCTCGGTCATCGAGAGGTCCTCGTCGTCGCTCGCGACGCGCCGGCCCGAACGGGAGGATCCCTTCTCGACCTTGGCGATCTGGGCGATGTCGGTGAACAGGTCGGCGACCTCGATGAGGTCGGACGACGTGTTGCCCCGGAAGGACAGGACCTCCACCCGGACGCCCTGCTCCTGCACGGCGCGGATGGCCGGGGCGAAGTCCCCGTCGCCGCTGACCACGATCGCGATGTCGAGGTTGCGGGCGGTCTTCATCATGTCGACGACGAGCTCGATGTCGAGGTTCGCCTTGACCTTCCCGTCGCCGTACTTGCGGATGTCCTTGCTGACGACCTTGTAGCCGCTGCGGCGCAGGAAGTCGTGGAAGTTGCGCTGGTTGTCGTTCTCCGGGTCCAGCCCCGTGTACGCGTAGGCCCGGACCAGGTCCCGGCCGGCCGTGACCGACTTCAGCAGCGTGACGTAATCGATGTCCACGCCCGCCGCCTTGGCGGCGTAGAACACGTTCGCGACGTCAACGAAGACGGCGACATTCTTGCCCACTGGGTCTCCTATGGGTGGTGTCGCAGCGCGCGGCGGTTCCGCACGGGCGACGCTGTCAACGGGACCGCCGCGCGCCGGCTCCGGCCGGCGCCAGTTCGCGTCCCAGCTGGGGTCCGAGCTCGGTGAACCCGCGCTCGACCCACCGGGCCCGCTCCGCGGGATCCTCGGGTCGCTGCGCCTCGATGGAGGCGCAGCCCTTGTTGGCCGCCGATCGAAGGGCCTCCGCGAGGAGCACCTCCGTCACCGCGTCCGCATCGGCGTCCGGGGCGACCACGAGCAGGTCGATGGTGCCGACGTAGCCGCCGGCCCGGATCGAAGGCCGGATCGACAGCACGGCGCCGCCGACGACCTCCCGTCGCCGTTCGGCGACGAGGATGCTCGCGTGGGGGAGGTAGACCAGTTGACGGAGCATGTCCGCGGCATCGAGCGCCGTGCCCGAACCGCGAGCGCCGATGCGGTCGCCACTCAGGGCAACGACCTTGTCGACATCCGTGATCCTGGCTGCTCGGACCGTGTACTCCACGCCGTCGCTGATACCTCGATCGGGTGGCGCCCGTCGCAGTGCTGCGGCAGTGGGACCGGTCAAATGGGCCGGGCGGTCCTGCCTCCGGAGCCGCGGACCTCGCGAGACGCGAGCGACGATGCGCTCGAACTACCGTCCCGGGTCGCGGCGACCGGTGTTGCAATCGGTGCGCCGTCGCCTATCATACGTCATCGCTTCGGCGGCAACCTGCGCGCCGCCCGGACCGATCCGAGCCCCCGACCTCGCGCACCAACTCGCACCCGACCGACGGCCACTCCGGTGGCCGACCGTACCGGCGGGTGGGACGGGCGCCGGCGGGGTACTCGTGTCGAGGTCGGGCCCAGCTCGTCGGTCGGCCGATCGAGGGATCGCCTCCTGGTTTCGTGGGGCGATCGGCATCGAGGAGGAGAGTGCATGAGACTCACCAAGGTTGGGGCGATCGCCGGCGTTGCCGTCATCGCCCTCGCGGCCTGCAACAACGGCGGTGCCGCGAAGGGCACCATCAAGATCGCGATCGATCTGCCGCTGCAGGGCTCCGAGCTCGCGGCGTCGCAGCCGATCATCAACGGCGTCAAGCTCGCGATCAAGGATGCGGGTGGCAAGGCCGGTGGCTACACCGTCGAGCTCCCGACCGCGGCGATCTACGACGACGCCGTGAACGGCGCCCACGACCCGCAGACCGGCGCGAACAACGCGACCAAGATCGCGGGCGAAGAGGACATCGTGGCCATCGTCGGCCCGCTCAACTCGAGCGTCGGCAAGGCGATGATCCCGATCACCAACGAGGCTGGCGTCCTGCAGTGCTCGCCGGCCAACACGAACCCGGACCTCACCAAGGGTGAGCCGGCCGCGCAGCTGCGGACCAAGCCCAACAACTACATCCGCGTCACGACGACGGACGACGTCCAGGGCCCCGCTGCCTCGCTCTACATCTACGAGACCCTTGGCAAGAAGTCGGTCTACATCATCGACGACACCGAGACCTTCGGGAAGGGCGTCGCCGATGCGTTCGAGGCGGACTTCAAGCAGCGTGGTGGCACCGTCGTCGCGCATGACGCGGCTCCCAAGACCACCCAGGACTACGTCTCGATCATGACCGCGGCGAAGTCCAAGAACCCCGAGGCCATCTACTTCGGTGGTGTCACCGCGACCGGCGGCGCGCGCATCCTGCTCGCGGCGGCTCAGGTCGGCATGGGTGACATCCCGTACGTCGGCCCCGACGGCATCAACGACGGCAGCGCGGCCACCCAGGACTCGTTCCTGAACCTGGCCGGTGACGCCGCCGCCAACTCGTACAGCACGCTGGCCGGCATCGGCGATTTCCCCGGCAAGGCCGACTTCGATGCGAAGTACAAGGCCGAGTACAACGAGGACGCCACCGGTTACGCGGGCATGGGCTACGCCTGCGCCCAGGTCGTCCTGGACGCCATCGCTCGTGCGGCGGCAACCAACCCGGCGGACAACGCGGCCCTCCGTGAGGCCATTCGCGTCGCCGGCACGGCCACCGACCACACGTACAAGACGGTGCTTGGCGACGTCACGTTCGACGCGAACGGCGACACGAGCCAGAAGATCGTTTCGATCTACTCCGTCAAGGATGGCGACTGGTCCTTCGAGACCCAGGTCGACTACGCCCAGTAAAGGCCTCTGAGATCGGGCCGGGGATCGCGAGGTCCCCGGCCCGCTCATATCTCGGAGGCGGTTCTCTCCCAGCCCATACGAGGACCGCCCAGTGACGACGACAGTCAGCGTCGGCCCACCTCCGAGCCTCCTGCGCCGCGGCTTGCGCGTCGCGTTCTTCGCGGTGCTGGCCGTCCTCGTCTACCTGCTCGTGCTCTGGCAGGCCCTCGGCTTCAAGGAGGGCCTCGATTCCGAGCACGCCCTCGCGGTCGCGCTCCAGCAGACCGTGAACGCCCTGTCGATCGGGGCGATCTACGCACTCATCGCGCTGGGCTACACGATGGTCTACGGGATCATCGAGCTCATCAACTTCGCCCACGGCGACGTCTTCATGGTCGGGGCCTTCCTGGCCGTGGTGGTGACCGGCGGCATCTTCGGCCAATCCGGCGGCGTCACCGACCTGCCGTTCCTGATCCTCCTGCTCGCCGTGGCCCTGGTCGTGGTCATGCCGCTGACGGGGTTGATCAACGCCTTCATCGAACGGGTCTTCTACCGGCCCTTCCGCCATGCCTCACGCCTCGCACCGCTCATCACCGCGGTCGGCGTGTCGTTCATCCTCCAGAACCTGGCCCTCGTGATCGCCGGATCGGGCGACCGGGCCGCCCCCCAGATCTTCCCGCTCGAGTGGCAGATCCCCTTCGGCGGGGCCTCGATCTCGGTGCTCTCGATCTTCATCTTCGGGCTCGCCGTCGTGCTCATGCTGGCGCTCCAGACGTTCGTCACGCGGACGCGCCTCGGGCGGGCGATGCGGGCCACGGCCCAGGACCAGCAGGCCGCCCAGCTCATGGGCGTCGACCTCAACCAGACCATCGCCCTGACCTTCCTGCTCGGCGGCATGCTCGCCGGCGCGGCGGGCGTGGTCTGGGGATTGCGGTTCGGGTTCGTCCGCCAGGACCTCGGGTTCAACTCGGGGCTCAAGGCCTTCACCTCGGCCGTCCTCGGTGGCATCGGCAACATCTCCGGCGCGGCCCTCGGTGGCTTCATCATCGGGTTCATCGAGAACTTCGCCGCGTCGCTCGGCTACTCGCGGTGGTCGGAGTTCCTCGTGTTCCTGATCCTCACGCTGGTCCTGATCTTCCGCCCGACCGGCATCCTCGGGCAGCAGCTGGGAGACCGGGCATGACCGCCATGGCCGCACGTTCCTCGGCGCCGCTCCGCCGCCGGATCGACCAGTTCGCGGGGCAGCATCGTTCGATCACGATCGTGGTCGCGATGCTCATCGTGGCTGCCCTGGCCGTGATCCTGCCCCAGATCCCGCCCCTGAACTTCATCCTCGGCAAGAACTCCTGGTACGACGCGTTCGCCAACGCCGGCGTCTTCGTGCTCCTGGCCATGGGCCTCAATGTCGTGGTCGGCCTCGCGGGCCTGCTCGACCTGGGGTACGCCGCGTTCTTCGCCATCGGCGCCTACACCTACGCCTACAGCAACTCGCCGTTCTCGGGCCTGGACCTCCCGTTCCTGCCGATGCTCGTCGTGGGCGCGGCGGTGGCTGCGGTGTTCGGCATCGCCCTCGGCGCACCGACGCTCCGACTGCGCGGGGACTACCTCGCGATCATGACCCTCGGATTCGGCGAGATCGTGCCGATCGTGTTCCTGAACCTCGATCGATGGACCGAGGGCACCAACGGCATCGGCGGCATCTTCCGACCGGAGCCACTGCCCCTCCTGGGCACGTTCGGCGCTCTCACGCCGTTCGCCTACATGGGTCTGATGCTCGTCATCGTCACGATCGCGATGATCCTGCTCTACCGGCTCCAGCACTCGCGAATCGGGCGGGCCTGGGTGGCGATCCGGGAGGATGAGCTCGCGGCCGCGGCCAACGGCATCAACACGATCACGACGAAGCTGCTCGCGTTCGCCCTGGGCGCCACGACCTCCGGCCTGGCCGGGGTCTTCAACGCCTCGAAACTCACGATCGTCTCCCCGGACCAGTTCCTGTTCCAGGTCTCGTTCACGGTCCTGGCGATGGTCATCCTCGGCGGGATGGGCAACATCTGGGGCGTCGCGGCGGGCGCGTTCATCATCTACCTCATCCAGGTCGTCCTGCTCAAGCAGATCAACGGGATCGTGGAATCGCTCGGGATCCCGCCGTTCGACCTGGGGCCCGTCCACGTGGACCTGAGCCAGATCAACTTCCTCGAGTACCAGTTCCTCCTGTACGGCATCGCCCTCGTCCTGATGATGCTGTACCGCCCGGAGGGCCTGTTCCCGAGCCAGACGCGTCGACGTGAGCTCCACGAGGAGGCCGAGGATCCGGAGGATCCGACCGCGCTCGGGGCCATGGGCGAGACGCCGGGCGCGGAAGAGGAATTCCACGAGAGTCGCGGGGAGGGCGCCTGATGGCCGACGTGCTGCGCGCGACTGGCATCACCAAGCGATTCGGTGGCCTGATCGCCGTCAACAACGTGGAGTTCACGATCCCGGAGGGCTCGATCGTGAGCCTGATCGGCCCGAACGGTGCCGGCAAGACCACGTTCTTCAACATCATCGCCGGGATCTACGACCCCACCGAGGGGCAGATCGAGTTCCGGGGCACCCCGGTGATCGCCCACGCCCGGCGGGCCTGGATCGAGCCGGTGATCTGGCTGCTCCCGGCCCTGACCCTCGGCATCATCACTGGCGTGCTGGGCAGCAACGGGGCGTCCGAGGCCACGATCTGGATCGGCGTGCTCGTCACCGTCCTCAGCCTGCTCGCGGTCCTGCTGATCAGCGCTTCGAGGCCGGCGGCCTACGTGAAGTTCCTGACGAGCGTCGGTGTGTTCCGGAGCGCCCGACCGAACGACATGGTCGTGTCCGGCCTGGGCCGAACCTTCCAGAACATCCGGCTCTTCCAGAACATGACCGCCGAGGACAACGTGCTCGTGGGCATGCACTCGCGGCTCAAGGCCAGCTGGCTCGATGCGCTGCTCTCGACGCCGAAGAACCGGGCGGAGGAAGTCTCGGCACGCGTCCGGGCCAACGAGCTGCTCGAACTCGTGGGGCTCAAGGGACGCGGCGGCGAGCTCGCCAAGAACCTCCCCTACGGCGACCAGCGGCGGCTGGAGATCGGACGCGCGCTGGCCTCGAACCCGGTCCTCCTCCTCCTCGACGAGCCCACTGCGGGCATGAACCCGAACGAGACCGCGGACCTCACGCGCCTCATCGGTCGGCTCCGCAGCGAGCTTGGGCTCACCGTCCTGCTCATCGAGCACGACATGAAGGTGGTCATGGGGATCAGCGATCGCGTCACGGTGCTCGACCACGGCGAGCGCATCGCCGAGGGCACGCCCGACGAGGTCCGGCGGGATCCGAAGGTCATCGAAGCCTACCTGGGGGCACCGGCAGCATGAGCGCACCAGCGATGGCTACGGCCGGCCCGAACGGGACGAGCGGCGAGCCGCTCCTCGTCGTCGACGACATCCATACCTACTACGGCCAGATCCACGCCCTGCGCGGCATCACGATCGAGGTCAGCGCCGGCGAGATCGTGACCCTGATCGGCGCCAACGGCGCCGGCAAGACCACGACGCTCAAGACGATCAGCGGAATCCTGCACCCGCGCCAGGGCCACGTCCGGTTCGAGGGCCAGGACATCTCCAAGGTGCCCGCCCACGTCCTCGTGGAGCGGGGCATCGGGCAGGCACCCGAAGGCCGCCGGATCTTCCCGCGCCTCACCGTGCTGGAAAACCTCCAGATGGGTGCCTTCACGCGGGACCAGAAGACCATCGGCCCGGACATCGATCGTGTCTTCGAGCTGTTCCCGCGCCTTCGCGAACGGACGGGCCAGCTCGGCGGCACCCTGTCCGGCGGCGAGCAGCAGATGCTCGCCATCGGCCGGGCGCTCATGTCCGAGCCGCGCGTCCTCCTCCTCGACGAGCCGTCCCTCGGCCTCGCCCCGATCCTCGTCCAGCAGGTCTTCGAGACCATCAAGGACATCAACGCCCAGGGGACGTCGATCCTGCTCGTGGAGCAGAACGCCCTCCAGGCCCTGACCATCGCGCACCGGGGCTACGTGCTCCAGACCGGCGAGGTCGTGCTGTCCGGACCGGCCGACGACCTGATCAAGAACGAGATGGTGCGCAAGGCGTACCTCGGCGAGGAATAGCCTCCGGGTCGCCCCGACCCGGATCCGAGGCCCGCGATGACCGACCGCGGCGTGCCCGTTCGGCCGGTCGCGGACCGCAGGCGGCGCGGGCCGTCACCGGCCGGCCTCATCGGCGCGGCGCTCGCGTTCCTGGTCCTCGCCTTCGTCAAGCCGTGGGGCGACGCTCCCATCGCCCTCGATCCCGGGGCCGGCCTGCGCGTCAGGACCGCGGCTCCCACCGCCTCACCGACCCAGGACACCAGCCCCGAGGGGCTCGCCGTGCCCATCTGCCTCGGGGCCGGGTCCTGGCGAATCGCGTCCCTGGAGCGCTGGCCCGAACCGGTCCGGGTGTGGCGGGCTGTCGCGCCGCTCGATGAATCCGTGGACGCGGTACGGCCCGATGATCCCGACATCCCGTTCGTCCCGGTCATCGCCATGTCGGTCGCCGAACTCGGGTGGTGCGCCCCCGTGGCCGGTGCGGAGCGGCCCGTCGGACCGGCGACCGTCAGCGCGTGGCGGCTGGACGACGGTGGGCCCACCCGCCTGGTGCTGGTGCGCTCTGCGCCCGAGCAGGGCGATTCCGCGTTCGGCTCGCTCTACCGTGCGCCTGCCCCGGGGCCGGGTGGCTCCGCCGGCTGGCAGCCTGGTCGCTATGTCTTCCGGTACGTCGATGCCGGTGCGGCGGGAGCGAGTCGCTGGTTCGGCGTCGCGATTCGCCTCACTGAACCGTTCGCGAGCCCGCGCCCGAGCGCATCGCCCAGTCTGTCGCCTGCGCCCGATCCCCGTCAGACGGGCCCGACCACGGCGCCTTCAACGATCGATTCGGACACCTGATCGGCCCGACCGTGGGCACCCGGCTCCCGCGACCCTCGGCCCGGCGCCCGCGACCCTCAGCGCGGGTTCGGGTCCCGCCAGACGTCGTAGGCCGCGCGGGCGAGGATCGCCAGCCCGATGCCCGTGATCCACAAGCCCGGCACGTCGGTGAAGGCCTCGACCGGCTCGCGGATGTCGAACGCGCGGAGCGCAAGCAGGTCGACGATCCGGATCCCGAAGGCCAGCCAGCCGACGACGGCAAGACCGGCGTGGGCCGGCCAGCGGTCGACCGCGACGGGCCGATCCGTGGCGTACGGCAGCGTGACGAGCGCGATCACGGCCAGGGCGACCACGAAGACCACGATGCCCATGCCCGCGAAGGCGTTGCCCGACAGCGCCGGCAGGCCCTCGAGGCCGCCGACGCCCCACCACGGCAGCACGCAGCCGATCAGGACGACGATCGCGCCGATGGCCGACAGGCGTCGTGCCTGCCCGACCGGGCGCCGGTGGATGCTCATTCCGCGCTCGTGTAGACCTCGGGCCGGAGGACGCCGACGAACCGCAGGTTGCGGTAGATCTCACCGTAGTCGAGCCCGTACCCGACCACGAACTGGTCCGGGATCGTGAAGCCGGTGTAATCGACCGGGATCTCGACGAGGCGGCGGGCGGGCTTGTCGAGCAGCGTGCAGATCCGGAGCGATGCCGGCTTCTTGCCGGACAGGTACCGGACGAGGTAGTTGAGGGTGAGTCCCGTGTCGATGATGTCCTCGCAGATGAGGACGTCCTCGCCCTCGATGCTCGTGGACAGGTCCTTGAGGATCCGGACGAGCCCGGAGGATTCGGTGGTGGCGCCGCCGTACGAGCTGACCTCCATCAGGTCGATGCGAAGCGGGATGGAGATGGCCCGCATGAGGTCGGCCATGAACGGGAGCGAGCCCTTGAGGACGCTGACGAGCGTGATCTGCCGCCCGGCGTAGTCGCGACTGATCTCGGCGCCCAGCTCGCGCACGCGCGCCTGGATGGCGTCCTCCTCCAGGAGGACCTCGCCGATGTCGGCCATGAGGTCGGTGCCCGTGGTCATCGCGTGCCGTCAGCCTCCAGTTGTGGTCCCGCACTGATCGTGATCGCTCCGGGCGACGCGGCCACGACCGCGGGCGCGGGGCGGTGTCGCCGTGCGCGTCGTCGTCGTGGCAGGTCGGTGGTCCCCTCGTTGGCCTCGCCTCCCACGCGGACGGGCGCGGCAGCCGGCAGATCGGTCGGGGCGGGCGAGACCGCCACCGCGTCGACGTCGGGGGACGGGCCGCCCACCGGCGTCCTGGCCATGCCGGGCATCACCTGGCCGAGGGTCCCGCTCAGGGATTCGGCGAGCGCGAGGCGCCCGTACTTGAGCATCATCGCCCGGAAGTCCCGCGCGTAGAAGAGCTTGATCCGCACGTCGGGGTAGAGCTCCCGGAGGCGGCGCAGCTTGCGGTTCTTCTTGCGCACGAGGCGCTGGCGCAGCGTGGTCATCTCGAGGTACAGGTCCAGCTCGGGCAGGTAGAAGTCCGGCGAGAAGCTCTCGACCACCATGCCCTCGAGGTTCCAGAGGATGGGAAAGGTCGTCGGTTCGTAGTCCCATTCGACGCCGTAGAAGTCGAGGATGCGGGCCATCTCGGCCTCGCTGCCGTGGGCGAACAGCGGCCACGCCCGGCCGCGTGCGTCCAACCCGGTCGGCGGCAGCGTCACGCGGGCGTGCTCGACCCGCCGCGGCGTTGCGGGTGGTGTTCGCCGGCATCGACGAGGCTGCGCAGGTCACCCTGCCACCCGGACAGGAACCGATGCATCTGGAGGACGTCGTCGGCCGACAGCGGGTCCGCGCCCTGTGTCACGGCCGGGGGCACTTCGCCGAGGTTCCCGGGGCGGGCATCGGGGGGCAGGTGTGCGTCGCTGATGAACCCGAGTGCGGTGCTCCCGCAGGCCCGACACTCCAGCTGGAGGAATGTCACGTCGTCCCGGTGGGCGAGGACGCGGATCCGCTCGGCGGGGACCGGTGCGTCGCAGACGGAGCAGCCGATGCCGTCCAGGAGCGCTCGCAGGTGATCGCTGGAATCCATCCACGCGGAGTGTAGCGGGTCGGCCCATTCCGCGATGTCGCCCGGAACTTGTCGCCCAATACCCCCAGGGGGTATCATCGTGCTCGGCCCGCCGTCCCGGTGATCGGCCCCAACGGAGCCGCCCCTGATATGCCCGACACCCACGCCGGCGCCCTCCATGGCACCGACACGTTTCGTCACTCGTACTCCAAGGACAAGGCCCAGCTCGTGCGCCGCCTGGCGCGGATCGAGGGCCAGGTGCGCGGTATCGCGCGGATGATCGAGCGCGAGGAGTACTGCGTGGACATCCTCCAGCAGACCTCGGCCCTCCGCGCCGCCGTCGACTCGCTCGCCGTCCTGGTCCTCGAGGACCACGTGCAGGGTTGCGTGCGCACGGCCGCCGAGCAGGGCGATGCGGACCGCTACGTTGACGAGGTCGTGGACGTGGTGCGGCGCACGCTGGGCCGGCCGGTGCGCGGCGCGAAGTCCTAGTCGGGGGTTATCCACCGGGTTCGCCCGATTCGATCGCGTCGCGGTGGATAACCCCGTTGACGCTGCCGGCGGGCCCGCCTACCGTCCGACATCCGCAGCAGACCGGCAACGGGGGGCGGCACCCGCAAGGGGCACGGGGAGACCCGGCCACGAACCGAGCGGGCACCGCGAGACCGAGCCCGGGGTTGCGCAACGAACGTCGCCGGGGGCGGATCTCCCGGGCCGCAGGGGGTCGTCGGGGGAGGCCCGCCTGAATCGCCCGCGAGAGCCGCTCCCGACGCACGTCACTGCCCTCCCACCGCTCGATCCGGCGTTCGACGCGGCGCTCGCCCCGGTGGTCGACGCACTCGCCGACCCGCGCGTGGCGGAGGGCCTCGCGGCGATCCGCATCCACGTCCGCATGCTCCTTGCCTGGAATCCGGCGATCAACCTGACCGCGATCCTCGAACCCGCCGCGATTGCGCGCCTGCATGTCGCCGACAGCCTGGCCGCGCTCCCGGTCCTGGCCGGCCGAGCCCACGCTGAGGTACTCGACGTCGGCTCCGGCGGCGGCTTCCCGGGGATCCCGATCGCGGCCTGCCTCCGCGGGCACGGCCGGATCACGCTCCTCGATTCGGTGGGCAAGAAGACGCGGTTCCTCGCGGCCGCAGCCGAGGCGGCGCACCTCTCGGGCGCGGTGCGCGTGGTGACCGGGCGGGCGGAGGCGCAGCCACGGGACCGGTACGACGCGGTCCTCGCCCGCGCGGTCGGGCCGCTGGCGGACCTCGTGGAGGTGGCCCTGCCGCTCCTCCGGCCGGGCGGACTCCTCATCGCCTGGAAGCGCGGGGACCTGGACGAAGAGCTCACCGCCGCCGCACGGGCCGCGGCGGCCCTCGGCGGCGGGTCGCCGGTCGATCTCCCGGTGCCCGTGGCGGCCCTGGCGGCAGCCGGGCTCGACGGCCATCGCCTCATCGGGGTGGCCCGCGAACGGGGAGTCCCGGCGGGCTATCCGCGCGACCCGGCCGTTCGCAAGCGGCATCCGTGGTGACCGGAGCCCCTGATACGCTGGCCTCCAGCATGCGAATCGCGGTCCTGTCGGACATCCACGCGAACCGTCCCGCCCTGGACGCCGTGCTCGAGGCCGCCGGACCCGTCGATGGCGTGTGGCACCTCGGCGACGTCGTGGGGTACGGGCCCGAGCCCGATTCCGTCATCGAGCGGTTGCGAGCCGTCGGGGCGTCCGGGGTCCAGGGCAACCATGACGCGGCCGCGATCGGCGGTCCCGAGATCGACTGGTTCAATCCCGATGCCCGCCGCGCGATGGAATGGACGCGCTCGGTCATCGGCGCGGACGCCCGAGCGTGGCTCGCGGATCTCGCCTCGGTCCGGACCGACGGCGACGCGACGCTCGTCCACGGCAGCCCCCGCGACCCGACGTGGGAGTACGTGACCTCGGTGCCCGTGGCCCGTGCCAACTTCGCCGTCCTGCCGACCCGGATCGGGCTGCTGGGACACACCCATCTCCCGATGGCCTTCCTGGAGGAGGACGGCTCCGTCGAGCTGGTCAGCCCCGGGGACGGCTCGGTCCTGGAGCTCCGCGGCCGCCGCGCCCTCCTGAATCCGGGCAGCGTCGGGCAGCCTCGCGACGGTGATCCGCGCGCAGGCTTCCTCATCCTCGATCGCGCCGCCGACACCGTCACCTGGCACCGGGTTCCGTACGACATCGCGGCGGTCCAGGCCGGCATGCGGGCGGTGGGCCTCCCGGCACCGCTCCAGGCGCGCCTGGCGGTCGGCTACTGATGCTGCGGGCCCGCGTGCCGCGAGGCGCCCGTTGATCGGCGGACGCCAGCCGCTGCGCGGCCGGAAGCTCGGGGACCGGAGGGTCCGGGTGGAACGGCCCCACGCGGCCTATTTCCGCTGGAGCGGCAAGGGCGTCATGACGGCCCGCGCCGCCGCGAGCACGCCGACAACCGGCCTGAGTCGTGTGTTCGCTGCGCTCCGGCGCATCTTCCTCGGCCGCCCGCTTGCGTCCGAGGAGGAGATCGGCGAGCGCCTGTCGAAGAAGAAGGCCCTCGCCATCTTCAGCTCCGATGCCATCTCGTCCTCGGCCTACGCGACCGAGGAGATCCTGCGCGTCCTCATCCTCGGCGGAGCGGCGGCGCTCGCGCTGGGCCTCGAGGTCTCGATCGCCATCGCCGTGCTCCTCATCGCCGTGGCCATCAGCTATCGCCAGGTCTGCCTCGCCTACCCGAGCGGCGGCGGCTCGTACTCGGTCTCGAAGCGCAACTTCGGACGGGACGTGTCGCTCATCGCGGCCTCGGCGCTGCTCATCGACTACGTGATGACCGTGGCCGTCTCGACCACCTCGGCGGTCGAGCAGATCACGTCTGCGATTCCGGAACTCATCGACCAGCGGGTCATCATCGGGGTGCTCGCGATCACCCTGATCACGATCGGCAACCTGCGCGGCCTCCGCGAGGCCGGCAACATCTTCGCGGTGCCCACGTACCTCTTCGTGGGCTCGGCGTTCCTCATGATCGCGATCGGCGTCGTGCGGATCGCGATCGGCGGCGAGCACCAGGAGTTCTCGCCCGAGGTGCTCGAGGCCGCGGGCAAGGTGCCGGAGCAGGTGGGGATCCTGCTCCTCCTGCGAGCCTTCGCTGCCGGCGCGGTCGCGCTCACGGGGACGGAGGCCATCGCGACGGGCGTGCCCGCGTTCCAGCCCCCTGAATCGAAGAACGCCGCCACGACGCTCGCCGCGATGGCCGCCCTGCTCGGCATCCTGTTCATCGGCATCACGTTCCTGGCCGTGAACTTCGGGATCACCCACGTGGAGCTGCCCGAGCAGCAGACGGTCATCAGCCAGGTCGCCCGCCGCGTCTACGGCGACGGCACGATCCCGTTCTTCCTCTTCCAGTCGTTCACGGCCCTGCTGCTGTTCCTGGCCGCGAACACCAGCTTCAATGCCTTTCCGCGGCTCCTCGCCATCCTCGCCGGCGACGGCCACATGCCCCGCCAGTTCGGACTGCGGGGCGACCGCCTCGCCTACTCCTACGGGATCGTGGTCCTCGCGGCGGTCGCCTCGGGCCTGATCATCCTGTTCAACGGCGAGACGCACCTGCTGATCCCGCTCTATGCGGTCGGCGTGTTCATCGACTTCACGATCAGCCAGGCGGGCATGATCCGGCACTGGCTGCGGGAGCGGCCCGAGGGCTGGCAACGGCGCCTCGCGATCAACGCCTTCGGCTGCACCCTCACCGCGATCGTCATGGTCGTCGTGACGGCGGCGAAGGCGCCCGCGTCCTTCCTCGTGCTGTTCCTCGTTCCGCTCCTGGTCATCCTCATGCGCTTCATCGCCCACCAGTACGGCGCGCAGGCCGAGGAGATGCGGGTCCGCGACGACGTCGTGTTCGGGGGTCCGCACCGCGAGCAGCGCGCGGTCGTGCCGGTCAACGGCATCAATCGAGCCGTGGTCCAGGCGGTCACGTTCGCCCGCACGATCGCGAGCGATGTCCGCGCGGTCTACGTGACCGAGAACCCGGAGGAGGGCGAGGAGCTCCGCCGCCGCTGGGAACGCCAGCTGCCGGGCGTCCCGCTGGTGATCGTCGAATCGCCATACCGCGCCGTCATCGAGCCGATCGTCGCGTATCTCGATGTCCTCGCCGACACCTGGCCCCCGGACCGGGAGGCGCCCGTCACGATCGTGGTGCTGCCCGAATACGTGGCCCGGCACTGGTGGGACCGAGTGCTCTACAACCAGACCGCGAAGCGGCTCAAGGCGGCGATCGTGGGACGCGAGCACACGGTGATCGCCGACGTTCCGTATCGCCGCGAGCACTGACGCGGGCCTCCGGAGCGTGTGCGCGACGCCCGCCTGACAGGCGGCGAGCGCAGGAGCATCATTCGCCGCGTTGCCGGAGACGGGAGCGGAGGCAGATGGGACGGTGATCGGCGGCCGACGGCCGCTCCGCGGGCAGAAGCCGGCGGATCGGCGGGTCCGGGTGGTACGTCCGCACGCACCCTACTTCCGGTACTCCCCGAGCGGGGCCCTCGTGGCCCGCGCCACGGCGAGCGGCCCCACCACGCCGGCGGGCCGGGCCTGGGCCCGCGTGCGGGCGTTCCTGTTCGGGCGTCCCCTGGCGATGTTCGAGGAGACGGCCGAGCGCCTCCCCAAGAAGCTGGCCCTGCCGATCTTCAGCTCGGACGCGATTTCCTCCTCGGCCTACGCCACGGAGGAGATCCTGCGCGTGCTCGTGCTGGCGGGCGCGGGCGCGATCCTCGTCTCGATCGAGATCGCCGTGGCCATCTCGCTGCTGCTCGCCGTGGTCGCGATCTCGTACCGCCAGATCTGCCGCGCGTATCCGAACGGCGGCGGCGCCTACGCCGTGGCCCGCGAGAACATCGGCCCGATTGCCTCGCTCGTGGCGGCTGCGGCCCTGCTCATCGACTACGTGATGACGGTCGCGGTGTCATCCGCCTCCGCGGTCGAGCAGATCTACTCGGCGATTCCGGACCTGTTCCGCTGGCGGGTCGAGATCGCGGTCCTGGCCATCGCATTGATCACGATTGCCAACCTCCGCGGGCTCCGCGAGTCCGGCAACATCTTTGCCGTCCCGACCTACCTGTTCCTCGGGCTGGCCCTGCTGATGATCGGGATCGGCACGTTCCGGATCGTGACCGGCACGGCCGTGGACGTCGTCCAGCCGGATGCCGTGGCGTTCGGCACCCACGAGATGGGCGTCTTCCTCCTGCTCAAGGCCTTCGCCTCGGGTGCCGTGGCGCTGACCGGCACGGAGGCGATCGCCAACGGCGTGCCTGCCTTCAAGCCACCCGAATCGAAGAACGCCTCGACCACCCTCATGGTGATGGCGGTCCTGCTCGGGATCCTGTTCCTGGGCATGACGATCGTCGCGGACGGGTTCGGAATCTTGCCTACCCATCTGGAGAACGGCGGGGCCTCGGTGGTGGCGCTGATCGCCACGGCCGTGTTCGGGCCTGGGTCGCCCCTCTTCTACGCCTTCCAGGCCTCGACCGCCCTGATCCTGTTCCTCGCCGCAAACACCAGCTTCAACGCGTTCCCGCGGCTCGCCGCCCTCCTCGCCGAGGACGGCTACATGCCCCGCCAGTTCAGCTTCCGGGGCGACCGGCTCGCATTCTCCTGGGGCATCGTGCTGCTGGCGGCCATCGCGGCCCTCGTCCTCGCCGCCTTCGGCGGCGAGACCCACGCCCTCGTACCGCTCTACTCGGTCGGCGTGTTCGTGTGCTTCACGCTCTCCCAGGGCGGGATGGTCCGGCTGTGGTATCGGGAGCACGCCGCGGGCTGGCTCGGTCGCGCCGGGATCAACGCGATCGGCGCGGTGCTGACGTTCGTCGTCCTGGTGGTGGTGGCGAGCGTCAAGTTCGTGGACGGCGCGTGGCTCGTGGTGGTCCTCGTCCCGATCCTCGTCGGCATGATGCTGTTCATCCATCACCAGTACGCGCGGAGCTCGACCGAGCTGGCCGTGCGCGCCGACTTCGTGGCCGGGCCGCCCGTCCGCGAGGAACGGGCGGTCGTGCCGGTGCCGGGGATCAACCGGGCGGTCATCCAGGCCGTCAACGTGGCCCGCTCGATCGCCGACGACGTACGCGCGGTCCACATCTACGAGGAGCCCGAGCGCGCCGAGGCGGTCCGCCAGGCATGGGAGCGGCAGGTCCCGGGGGTGCCCCTGGTCGGGATCGAATCGCCCTACCGCGCGCTGGCGGGCCCGCTGCTCGCCTACCTCGACGTGCTCGACCGGGCCTGGCCGCCCGATCGCCCCGAGCCGGTGACGTTCGTGGTCCTGCCCGAGTACGTGGCCAAGAGCTGGTGGGAGCGGCTGCTCTACAACCAGTCGTCCCGACGCCTTCGCACGCTGCTGCTCGGCCGCCCCCGGACGGTCATCGTCAACGTCCCGTACCGGCGCGATGACCCCGAGGCGTTCGACCAGGCTCGACCGCCGGCGGCACGGCCCGACGACGAGCAGCCAACGGGCGGGGACTCGGTGGTATCGTGACCCTCCTGAACGGCCCGACCGTGGGCCCGGAACCTCATCGGGGCCCGCAGCCCCGTGTGCACGCCGAGGCGGCCGACCAATCCGGTGTCTGACCCCACCCAACCCTCGTTCCGACGCGCCGTGCTGGCGCTCGGAGGAGGTACCGGCGATGCCCGGATCGTGCGCCTCGTGGCGGAACTCGCCCGTCCCAACCGGGCCGAGGTCGTGGCCGTGCACGTGGTCGAGGTGAGCTGGGCAATGCCGCTCGACGCCGATATCGCGGGCCGGTCCGAGGTGGCCCAACAGATCCTCGACGTGGCCGAGGGCGTGGCCGAATCACAGAAGGTGCACATGGAGACCGTGCTCCTGCAGGCGCGCGACGTGGGCGCCGCCCTCGTGGACGAGGCGACCGAGCGTGGCGCCGACCTGCTCGTGATCGGGCTCCCGTATCGCACGCGCTTCGGGGGCGACTTTGCGATCGGGCGCACGATTCCGTACGTGCTCAAGAATGCCCCGTGCGCCGTCTGGGTGGTGCGGGAGCCGATGTCCGAGGATCCATCGTGAAGATCGTCATCGTGGGCGCCGGCCGGGTCGGCGCAGTCCTGGCCGAGGCGTACGACGCCGCAGGCCACGAGGTCGTCATCCTCGACCTGTCCACCCGCGCCTTCAGCCGGCTGCCGGCCGAGTTCCGGGGACGCGCCGTCCGGGGAGACGGCACCGACGAGGATTCGCTTCGCCGTGCCGGGGCCGAGGGCGCGGACGTCTTCCTGGCCCTGACCGAGGGCGACAACCGGAACGTCATGGCCGCCCAGGTGGCGACGGAGAAGCTCGGCGTGCCCAAGGTCGTCGCCAAGATCAACGACCCGGTCCGGGCCGCCGCCTATGCCGAGCTCGGCGTGGCCACGCTGTGCCGGACCACCATGCTGGCCGATGCCATCGGTGCGTACCTGGGATTCGAGACCCTCGGCGTGTCCGGCGTGCTCGCACCGAGCGGGACCCACCATGGAGGCGGCGATCACGCCCCGCTGGCGAGCGCGGGCGTCGACGGTGCCATGGCCTCGCCGATGCCGAACCCGGGTTCGTCCGGCGCGATGCCGGTGGCGACGCGCCCCGGCCAGGAGGGCTGATCGATGTTCGTGCTGGTGGTTGGCGGCGGCAAGGTGGGCTACTACCTGGCCAAGGAGCTGATCGAGAGCGAGCACGAGGTCGTGCTCATGGAGAAGGACCGGGCCCGGGCCGACCAGATCGCCGACGAAATCGGCTCGATCGTCGTGGCCCATGACGGCTGCGAGGGCAAGTACCTCGGCGAGGCCGGCTGCGCCCGCGCCGACATCGTGGCCGCGGTGACCGGCGACGACGAGGACAACCTGGTCATCTGCCAGATGGCCAAGCACCACTTCGACGTGCCCCGCACGATCGCGCGGGTGAACAACCCCAAGAACGAGGCGCTGTTCCGCCACCTCGGCGTCGACGAGATCATCAGTCCCACCCGGATGATCCTCGGCTCGATCGAGCAGGACATCCCGGTCCACGAGCTCCTCCACCTGGCGGCGCTCGGCGAAGGTGAGCTCGAGATCATCGAGGCCCACCTGCAGGAGGGATCCCCGGCCATCGGACGGCTCGCGGGCGACCTCACGATGCCCGATCGATGCTCGCTGTTCGCTGTCGTCCGGGACGGCGTGGCGACACCGCTCCGACCCGACATGACCCTCCGCGTCGGGGACAAGGTGATCGCGATCGGGCCGAACGAGT
>CAZVDO010000015.1:0-1688 GCA_964625345.1 uncultured Anaerolinea sp.
ACATTCTGCTTGGGAAGCAGACACTCTGCCAGCTGAGTTACTCCCGCTCGGGAGAGTGCCAGTGTAGCGACGGAGTCGCGGCTCGCCAATCGCCCGTGATGGCGCAGCGACGTCGATCGCCCCACTCCGACCCTCGATACCGCCCCGATGTTGTCGGACAGGCAACAACTCGCGGCTGAACGGTCGTGAGACGTGGCCCTCGCGCGGTGCCGTTGCCTGCCAGACAACGTCTTGCGCCGAGGAACCTGGTTCCCTGGCCTCGGACCCCGAAGTGTTGCGTCGCAGACAACAAGCGAGGCGCGGCAACGCGGCGCGGCACGGCGGCGCGGCGGGAACCCCCGGTCACTCGAAGGCGATCGATCGCAGCAGCGCGTCGAAGACGAAGCGGGTCTCCGCGCCGCCATCCGCGTCCTGGCTGAGGAGGAGCAGGAACGGCTGGCCGGGCGCCGCCACGTAGACCACTCGGTTCTCGAAGAGTGGGCCCCCCAGGGCCGTCTGGACCTCGCCGTTCGCGGTGAGGATCCGGAACGCGTCCACGCCCGTGCCGTTCGAGATCGCGTAGTCGATGGCCGGGACCCCGTCGACCTGGCGGTCCGTGACGCTCAGCGCTGCGGCCTCGAGCCCCAGGTCCGTCATCTCCGCCATGAATGCCTCGAGCGTCGGCGCCGCGGGCAGCGCGACGGCGATGATTGCGTGCGCGCGGGCAAGGTTCGGGGTCGCGAGCAGGAATCCGTACTGGTCGGGCTCCGTGGCCGTGCGCCAGGCGGTCGACCGGATGTCGAAGCCGAAGGCCGGCATGAAGTCGACAGGAGTCCGGTACGGGCCCTCGTCGAGGGCGCCGATTCCGGCGAGGGGACCGGCGGGAAGCGTTGCCGGCGTGGTGGTGGGCGCCTCGGTCGGGGTTGGCGTCGGCATGGGCGTCGGCGTTGCCGTGGTGCCGCCACAGGCCGACAGGATCAACGCGAGGACCAGCAGGGCCCAGCCCGGCGTTCGCAGCCGCTCCATCCATCTCCCTCGAATCGGGGCCTGTGAACGGACATACCGCCGCACCGGCGAAAAGGATGGGTTGGACGTTGCCGAACGCCCGAACTTCGTCGACGCCCGGCGCCCACGCCGCCGCAGTCCGCCCTACGCGCCGCCGGGCTCGCACGGCGTCGGCGCTGCGGCCGGATCGGGCGTCGCGCCGACGAGGCAGACGTACCCGCCGACGCCGAGCACCTGCGCGATCGGGTGTCCGCCGTTGATCCGGAAGTGGAGGCGGACGCGCCCGTAGCCCGCCACGGGATCGGTGCGGCTGACCGGGGCGACCCGGGCGAGGATGCCGATCTCCCCGTCCTCCGAGGAGAAGCGAAAGCCGTTGATCGGCACGTAGGGCCGAAGGTCGAACCCGGCGGCCTCCACCGTGCCCGCATCCATGGCCCCGACGAACGAGCCGCCCGAGGGGATGCGCCCGGCGAGGACCTCGACGTCGGGTGCGCCCGCGGTGTCGAGGAGGTCGAGGCCGAGCAGCTCGATGGTGTCGCCCTGATGGGCCTCCACGGTGTCGATGCCGAGGTAGACCACCACCGGTTCGGCGACCGAGGCGGTGTTCCGGATGCCGATCGCCGGGAAGTACGTCGATTCGAACGAGCAGCCGGCGACCAGGACGATGGCGAGCATCGCCATCAGCAGGCCCGGACGCACGCTCC
>CAZVDO010000015.1:1788-17209 GCA_964625345.1 uncultured Anaerolinea sp.
CCGGCGACCAGGACGATGGCGAGCATCGCCATCAGCAGGCCCGGACGCACGCTCCACCGACTGCGAGCGTTGCCGCGTGTCATGTCGTGCTGCACCCCCGGAGCTCCCCGTTCCCTGATCGGGCTCGACCTTCGGGGAGGGCCGTATCATCGACGCTCGGCCCAGGTCGGGCAAGTGCGTGGGGACCCTCGTGCCAGCGACACCGCCAACGACAACGGAGCTGCCAGCGAGCCGGACCGATTCACCGGCCGTGGTGTCGATTCCGCGCGGACCCTTCCCCTATGTGCCGGTCCTGCCGATCCCGCCCGCGACCCCGATCGCGGCGATCGATCGCACGGTCGCCCGGCTCCGGGAGCGGGCCCCGGCGTGGCTCGCGCTACCGCTGGGGGAGCAGGTCCGGCTGCTCGACGAGGTCATCGCCGCGACCGCGGCGGTCGCTCCGCGCTGGATCGACCTCGCGACCCGCCACGCCGGCCTGACCCCAGATGGGCCCGGCCGGACGGAGGCCGCCATCGCCGGTCCGTACGTCCTCCTCCGGGCACTTCGGCTGCACCGCCGGACGCTCGTCGAGCTCGCCCGCGCCGGCCGGCCGCGGGTCCCGGGACGGATCGGTGTCCGCGGCGACGGCCGCACCGTCGCGCGCGTCATGCCCACGGATCTCGTGGACCGGCTCATGTACCTCGGGACCACGGCCGATGTCGTGATGACGGCCGGCGTCACGCCCGATTCGCTGCCCCAGGCGATGGCCGGCGCCTATCGGACGCCGCCTCCGCCGAGGGTCTGTCTCGTGCTCGGTGCCGGCAACGTGGCCTCGATCGCCCCGCTGGACGTGCTCCACAAGCTCGTGGTCGAGCGGCAGGTGGTCATCCTCAAGACGCACCCGGTGATGGCGCACCTCGCGGAGGTCCACGAGGCGGCCCTGCGCCCCCTGGTGGACGCCGGGTTCGTGGCGGTCGTCAACGGCGCCGCGGCGGAGGGCGCGCACCTCGCGAACCATCCGGACGTGGACACCCTCCACATCACCGGATCCGATCGCACGTACGAGGCGATCGTGTTCGGCGATGGACCGGAGGGCGAGGCGCGCAAGGCGCGCGACGAGCCCGTCCTGGCCAAGCCGTTCACGGCCGAGCTCGGCAACTTGACCCCGATCGTCGTGGTGCCAGGCCGCTGGTCTCGGGCCGAGCTCGACTACCAGGCCACGAACATTGCGACGATGCTCACGAACAACGCCGGGTTCAACTGCACCGCGTCCCGGGTCATCGTCACGGCGCGCGGGTGGCCGCAGCGAGCGGCGCTCCTGGACGCGATCCGGGCCCGCCTCGCGGCCACGCCGGTGCGCGCCGCGTACTACCCGGGGGCGGCCGAGCGGTTCGCCGCCTTTGCCGCGATCTACCCGCAGGCGGAGCTGCTCGGTGGAGACCGTGTCGGCAGCGACCGTGCCCGCGATCGTGGCGCCGGCAGCGCGCCGCGCCGTCTCCCGTGGATGCTCATCCCGGGCCTGTCGCCCGACGCCTCGGGCGATCCGGCCTATCGCGTGGAGGCGTTCTGCTCCGTCACGGCCGAGACGACCATCGATGCACCCGACACGGCCACGTACCTCGACCGCGCGGTCCGGTTCTGCAACGAGACCCTCTGGGGCACGCTCAACGCCACGGTCATCGCCGATCCCGCGACGGCACGGGAGCGCGAATCGGGCGCGGCGCTCGAACGGGCACTCGCGGGTCTCCGGTATGGGACCGTCTCGCTGAACCACTGGTCGGCGATCGGGTATGCGCTGGGCAGCACGCCGTGGGGAGCCTATCCCGGCCACCCTCGAACCGACATCCAGTCAGGGTCTGGCTTCGTGCACAATCCGCTCCTTTTCGATGCCGTGGAGCAGACGATCGTCCGGTCGCCGTTCCGGGCCCGCCCGAAGCCGATCTGGTTCGATGGCCACCGGACGGTCCACCGGTTCATCGACGACCTCATCGCCTTCGAGGCAGATCGATCGCCGCGGCACCTGCTGCGGGTCGGCGCCCTCGCGGCCCTGGGCTGACCTCAGCGCGCCCGCCGGGCGTGCCAGGGATGGCGAATCGCGCCCCCGCGTGCCCCCGCGCCCCGCCGGGCGAGGCCATGAGGTCGTAGGACCTCCGGTGCAGTCGGATGTAGCCCTGTTGGGTCGTGGATCGGCCCTGGACCCGCGGCCACGATCGATCGGTGGCTCCTCCATCCCTCCGCGCGCTCATGACGGGCCGCCTCGCCGCCCCATCCGCCGTCCTCACGGCCGTGTTGTGCGCCGTGCTCCTCGGCGCCTTCGTGGTCGTGCCCACCACGGCCTCGTCGAGCGCGATGCAGGCGGCGTGTGCCGGCGTCAACGTGCGGACCAGCCCGACCACCACTGCCACGATCAAGGTTCGGCTGAGCGCCGGCACGCCGGTCACGGTGACCGGGACGGTCAGCGGCTCGAGCTGGGGCACCTCCTGTCCGACCTGGTCGGCGGCGAGCTCCTGGTACGTCGTGACCGCGATCAACGGCCGGAGCACGAGCGTTGTCTACGGGGTCGCCAAGCTGTACGCCGCCACGGGCGTGCTGACCGCAGGCCCAGCCGCGCCGGCGGCCACGGCGCCGCCGGTTCCCACGGCGACCGCCAGCCCGACGCCCACCCCCACCACCGCACCTACCGCAGCCCCGACGCCGACGCCGGCCCCTGCCGGCATCGACATGGTCACGGCCTGCGATGGCGTCAACGTCCGGACAAGCCCATCCACGCGGGCCCCGGCCGTCGTGCGCCTCACGGGCACCAAGCACCTGACCGTCACTGGGACCACCTCGGGGGCAGCCTGGTCCACGTGGTGTCCGACCGCCAAGTCCGCGGCCACGTGGTACGTGGTCACCGCCGTCAACGGCACTCCCGTGAAGACCCTGTACGGGATCACGCCGATCTACGCGGCCTCCGGGGTGCTCGCGCCGGCGCCGGCTCCGCCGGCCCCAACGCCCACGCCGACCCCGACCGCCACCCCGGCCCCCACGCCCGCGCCCACCCCGACCCCAACGCTGGCCCCAACCCCAACGCCCACGCCGACCCCGACCGCCACCCCGGCCCCCACGCCTGCCCCGACCGCGTCGCCGGCACCCGGCGGCCAGGCCTACGTGCCGGCCTGCGACGGGGTCAACATCCGGACCGGCGCCACCACAAGTTCCACGACGCGGGTCCGCCTCCCAGCGGGCACGCCAGTCACCGTGACCGGACAGGTCGCCGGCGGCTCCTGGAGCACGAGTTGCCCCACCAACAAGGCCGGCTCCGGCTGGTACGTGGTGACGGCCATCGACGGCCGATCCGTCCAGTCCGTGTACGGCACGTCTGCGCTGTATGCCGCCACCGGCGTCCTCGCCGTCGCCACGACGTCGTCGGCCACGGACCTCACCACCCTCGGCCCCTCCGTGTCCTTCTACGGCCGGGGCTACGGGCACGCCGTCGGGCTGTCCCAGTACGGAGCCCGCGGCCGTGCACTCGCCGGCCAGACGGCCGCCGAGATCCTCGCCCACTACTACCCGGGCACGACCCTGGGCACGCTGCCGGGGCCGACCCAGATCCGGGTCCTCCTCATGGACAACGCGACGCCGACAGCCACGGCGCCGCTCACGATCTACGGTCGCGCCGCCACGTGGTCCGTGGACGGCGGCGATCCCTACCCCGCCGACGCCCGCCTCCGGATCTACCCGCCGACGGCCGACGCCGATTGGCGCATGGTGATCGACCTCGCGGGCGCGGTCCTGTTCGACGGCCCCGCTCCCGCCGACCTGCGGGTCCGGTCGAGCTCGGCCGATGGCGCGATGCAGCTGTTCTCGAAGCCCACGACCGACGACCTCTTCCGAGGGACCCTGCGGGTCCTCCGGACCAGCGCGGGAATCGACGTGATCAACGAGCTCGACCTCGAGGCGTACCTCCGCGGCGTGGTCCCGGTCGAGATGCCCTCCTCGTGGCCGGAGGCCGCGAGGATCGCCCAGACGATCGCCGCCCGCTCGTATGCCGCGTACCGGCTGCACCCGACCACGGGCACGTTCGATGTCTACGACGACACGCGATCCCAGGTCTACCGGGGCGTGCGCCGCGAATCGGCGGCAGCAGATGCCGTGATCCGTGCCACCGCCGACCAGGTGCTCCGGAGCGGATCGTCCATCGTCAACGCGCTCTTCCATTCGACCGCCGGAGGCGGCACGGAGAACAACGAGGACGTGTTCACGTCCTCGACCGGCGCCCGAGTGGCCGGCGTCGTCGGCTACCTGCGCGGAGCCCCGGATCGCGATCCGAGTGGCGCCAGCTACGACGCGGCGGCTCCCTATGCAACGTGGCGGACCCTCAGCTACACGGCGGCCCAGATCAGCGCGATCTTCGCCGCGGACAGCCGGACCAACGTGGGAGCCATCACGGCGTTCGACTTCCGGAACCGGGGCGTATCCGGGCACCTCGTGTCGGTCACGCTCGTGGGCTCGAGCGGCACGCGGACGGTGTCCGGCGCCGTCTTCGTCTCGGTGTTCAACGCCCACCGTCCGGGTGGCGATCCGCCGCTGCGATCCACGCTCCTCGACGTCGCCCCGATCCCGTAGGCCGGGGCAGGCCCGCGCGGCCGGCCCTGTCCCGATCGGGCATGATCGGGCCGATGGACCGACACCTTCCCGAGGACGCCGCGGTGGCCGCGCTCCTCGCCGACTACCCACCCTCGATGCGCACGGAAGCCCGCTGGTTCCGGGAGCTCGTCCATGCGTCGCTGCCCGACGCAATCGAGCGCGTGCGGGCGGGCTGGCGGATCATCGGCTACGACGTGCCGGCTGGCCCGCGGCGTACGCGCTATGTCGCCTGGATCATGGTGGAGCGCGAGCACGTCCATCTCGGGTTCCCGCATGGCGTGCTGATGCAGGATCCCGACGGCCTCATGGAGGGGCGCGGGATCACGAAACGAGCCCGCTGGATCACGGCCGTCCCGGGGCGCCGCCCGCGCCAGGCGGACGTGGCAGATCTCCTCCTGGAGGCAGTCCGCGCGGCCACCCTGTCGCGCGCCGAGCTCGCGCTCCTGCAATCGGACGCCATCGATCGGTCCGCGCCGGCCGGCTGACGCCCGCCCGGCGCGGACCCGCCGGGAACTCAGGCGGGCACGATCGTGATCGTGCCGTGCATCCCCGCCTCGTAGTGCCCGGGCTCATGGCAGGCGAAGGCAAACGGGCCCGGTCCGTCGAACGTGTAGTCGACCGCGTGCGTGCTTCCGGCATCGAGCTCGTCCGCCTCGACCACGATCACGCCGTCAACCTCGTCCGCGGCGACCTTGTCGGCCGGGCCCACCTGGAACTCGTGGACGGCGGTCCCGCTGTTGGTGAGGACGAACCGGATCGATTCACCCTGGCGAACCGTGACCTCGCTCGGCAGGAAGGCGAGCGTGTCGTTCATGTCCAGCCACACGATTCGCGGGTTTGCGGCGGTCCCGACCTCGGGTGCGCCGGGCCCGACCAGCTGGATGTAGCCGGCCATCCCGTGCTCGAAGTGCCCGGGGGCGTGGCAGGCGAAGGCAAACGGTCCGGTCCCATCGAACGTGAACGTCAGCTCCGCGGTCTGGTCCGGGCCGATGTCGGCGACCTCGGGCGTGCCTTCCAGGTCGGCGAACGCATCGTCGAGCTTGCCGATCATGAATTCGTGCACGGCCGTGCCGACGTTGTGGATCCGGAACGTGACGGTCTCGCCCACGGCCGCCTGGACGACGCCGGGCGTGAAGTTGAGGAGGTCATCGGTCGTCATCTCGATGACCCGCGGGGCAGCCGCGGTGCCCGGCGTGAAGGGCAGCGTGGCTTCGGGCGTCGGCTCGACCGTGGCCGGCGGCGTCGCCGTCGGTTCGACCGTCGGCGGAGGCGCCGAGGGCGCCTCGTAGGTCTGGGTGGGGGCGGTGCCCGTCCCGCAGGCCGCGAGCAACACGATGCTCGAGGCAGTGACGGCCACGAATCGGCGGAGCAACCCTGCGTCCATCCTGGTGATCCTTTCGGGACGGCCGTGGATCACGGACGCCCGCGGCCGTTGTTGATGCTGGTCGCGAGCACACCGGATGGGACGGGCCGTCCGGCATGCCGCGGGCAGGCCGCTCGGACTCGATATGAACCCGGACTCGCGCCGGTGCCGCGGGTCGGTGGCCCTGCCCCGGGATCGGGACGGACCCCTGCTATCGTCCGCGCATGGACGATCTGCGCCGGGCGGCGCCGATGATCTCGCCCCTCGGTAACGGGCCCATCGCGAGCACGTGGCTGGGCCGGGTTCCGTACCGGGACGCCTGGGCCCTGCAAAAACGGCTCGTCGATGCGCGCGCCGCCGGCGCCGGCCGGGATGCGCTGCTCCTCCTCGAGCACGACGCGGTGCTGACGCTCGGCAAGCACGCCGACGAGGCCCACGTCCTCGCGAGCCCGGGCGAGCTGCGCCGACGAGGCATCGAGGTCATCCGCGTGGAGCGGGGCGGCGAGGTCACCTACCACGGCCCGGGGCAGCTGGTGGCATACCCGATCCTCCGCCTGGGGGAGCGCGGGCTGCTGGTCCGGCCGCTCGTGCGCGCCCTCGAGGAGGCGATGATCGAGGCCTGCGCGGCCTTCGGCGTCTACGCGACCCGGCGCGACGGCCATCCCGGGTGCTGGGTCGTGGAACCTTCTCGGCCGCCCCGCAAGATCGGCGCCCTCGGGATTCGCGTGGAGCGCGGCGTGACCTATCACGGCATCGCCCTCAACATCGACCCCGACCTGCGCGACTTCGAGCTCATCGACCCATGCGGGATGCCGGGCGTCGTCTCGACCTCGGTCGCGGAGGAACTCGGGCAGACGGCCGAGGCGCCGTCCACGGCGCGGGTCGAGCTCGCGGCGCGCCACTTCGCGGACGCGCTCGCCCGCGCACTCCCGGCCCAGCTCGAGTCCGTCCCGGCCGCGGCCCTCGAGCGGCTCCTGGTGGCCTGACGCATGGCCGCCGGGCTGTTCGAGCTGCGCAAGGACCCCATCACCGGGTGGTGGGTGGCCACGATCGTCGATCGCGCGTTCCACCGGGACCGGTTCGCGCGCCGGGCCGAGCCCATCGATGACGGCGGGGACTGCCAGAACTGCCGCCTTCCCGAGGGGGACGGCGTCCGCCTCCGCGTGCTCAAGGACTTCGCCTTCCACGTGGTCGGCACCGAGGCCGAGGCCCGCGAGCTCGACGGGCAGGTGGCCCAGGTCGCGATGTCGAGCGCCCGCGCCGCCGGCAGCTGGCGAACCGTCGTCGCCCCTCCGGGGGAGCATCGCCCACTCCACCACGTGGGGTCGACGATCGTCGAGGCGATGGTCACGCACGCGCGCGATGCGATCGTGGCAGCTCGTGCGGCGGACCAGACCGACTACCTCCAGGTCGTCCAGAACTGGGGAGGCCAGGCGGGGGCGCGGACCAACCACCTGTGCCTCGAGTTCTACGACCTCCCCCAGATTCCGCACCGCGTCGGCGAGGAGCTCGGCGGGGCGGCGCGATTCGTGATCCGGGAAGGGGAGTGCCCGTACTGCCGGCTCGTTCGGGCGGCCTCCCAGGGCGGGCACCGGGTGGTCTGGCAGGACGGCGACAGCATCGCCTTCGCGCCGTGGGCATCGCGGTCCGCGTTCGAACTCTGGATCGTCCCACGCCGCCACGAGGCCGACTTCGGCCGGGCCACCGAATCGGACCTCCGGGCCACCGCGACCGCGCTCCGCCAGGTCCTCACGAAGCTGGCCCGAACCCTGGACGGACCCCCGTACAACCTCATCCTGCACACGGCGCCGCTGCGCGAGCGGGTCGACGCGACCTATCACTGGCACTGGGAGGTCCACCCGCGCCTGCGCGAGGTCGCCGGGCTCGAGCTCGGGACCGGCCTGCCCGTGAACCCCGTGTCCCCCGAGGACGCGGTCGAGGAGCTGCTGGCCGGCGCACCGGAGCCCTCGGACGCGCGGGCCGGCTGATGGTGCGGCGTCACACCACCCGGCGAGGCCGCGTCTGGTGGGTTGGCGACGCGCGGCGCCCGACGTCCGTGCGCTCGCAGGGCACGGAAGGATCGGGATGCTCGGACGCAGCGGGCCGGGGGGCTTGGCGGTCGACGCCGGGGTCATCGGGACCAGCGCGAGTGGGCGCATGACCGGCACCTGGGACCACGACACGGCGGGTGCCTTCGTCGAGAACCTCTTCGCCAAGCACCACCACGAGATCTACGCGTACCTCGTACGGATGCTTCGCGACGGGGAGCTTGCGGCCGACCTCACCCAGGACGCGTTCATCAAGGCGTACCGCGCCTACGACACCCTCGAGAAGGGCGAGAACGCGCGGGCCTGGCTCTACCAGATCGCGCACCGGGTGGCCCTCGACCATATCCGCCGTCGCAAGATCGTGCGCTTCCTGCCCCTCGTCGGCGAGGCCCGGGGCGCCTCGCCGTCAGCCGAGCACCTCGCGATGGACGTCCGCCTGTCCGGCCCACTCGAGCGGGCGATGGCCAGGATTCCCGAGCGCCAGCGGGCGGCCCTCCTCATGGCCGAGGTACAGGACCTCACCGGGCTGGAGCTGGCGGCCGCCCTGGGGATCAGCCACGTCGCCGCGCGCGCCCTCCTGACCCGCGCCCGACACAGCCTGCGCGAGGCCCTCGCCGAGGAGCGGGCGGCCGAGGCGAACGCCGAGGCCGAACGCGACGCCGGGTTCGCCCGGAGCAACGGGGGCCGGCCATGACGCTGCCGTTCCGCCGACGCCACCACGACCTCGAGATCTCCCACGATCGCGCTCGGGCCATCGCGTCCGACGCCCTCCTGGGCCCCGTGGAACCCGCGGATGCCGCGTGGCTGCAGTCCCACCTCGAGGGCTGTGCCGAGTGCCGGCGCGAGACTGAAGGCTTCCGGGTCGACCACGAGCTCCTCCGCGGCCTGCGCGACGCGACGCCGGAGCCGCCACGCGACCTGTGGGCCCGCACGGCGGCCGCCATCGAGCGCGATGCCGGGCACCGCTCAGGCGCCGGGGTCGGTGCGATCGGTCGTCGCCGGATCGGGCGACTCCCGCTCGGCGCCGTGTCGGGCCTGATCGTGGTCGTCGTGGTCGTGGGCGTCTCGCTCTTCCCGCGCGGCACGGTGCCGGTCGTGGTTCCGCCATCGGGCACGGATGTCGCGCTCGGCACCCCGCAACTCGAACCGACCCTCATCCCGGTCACCGCAGACGGGCTTGCGTGGCTCGAGCGAAGCGCCAACGGCAGCTACGACCTGCGCCTCGCCAAGCTCGACCAGGTCTGCCCCGCGAGTCGTGACGGCTGCGCTCCGCTCACCTCGGAGATGTCGACCTCGATCCGGCTCGGCCGCGACCCGCAGACCGTGGTCCTGTCGCCCGAGAAGACCCAGATCGTCGTCGTCACCGGGTCCAGCACGAGCGCCGCATCTGACGTGCTCGTGGTGGATGTCCCCTCGATCAAGGTCGTGGACCCGTCGGCAAGCCCCGACGGTGCGTCGCCATCACCGGTCGTGACGCCCGCGCCGCCGAGCGTCGGGCCCACCGTCACCCCGCCCCCCACCGACGTCCCGACCGTGCCCCCGACGCTCCCGCCTGGAGTCACGCCGGCACCGACCGTCACCGTCGCACCCACGCCGATTCCGTCGGACGGTCACGCGATCGCGAGCGGCGTGGTGATCGTGGGTGACACGGCGTACTCGGCCGACGGGACGTGGCTGGCGTTCTCCGCCCGCTCGGCCGTCGATGCGACCGGACCCGACCTGTTCATCTGGCATGTCGGCGACGACCAGGCGACGCAGGTCACCTCCGACCATCGGACGTTCTTCGCCGGCTGGCTCGGCGACCTCGTCCTCGCGAGCCGGGTCGTGCCGCCGGAGCCGACCGTCGACGAGACCGGCTCGCCGATTCCCACCGCCTCGGCGCCCGGGGGCCCGACGGCATCGCCGGACTCGACCGCCGAGCCGATCCCGTCGGGCGTCGAGGAGCACGCCGTGTCGTTCCTGTTCGACCCGATGGAGGGCGAAGTGCTCGACACGGCGTGGCCGGACGTCTGGCATCCGACGGTCGACCCGACGGGCCGTTTCGTGACGTACTGGCAGGGAACGCTGCGCCAGAACGCCGCCGGGACCGGCTGGGACCTTGCCACGGGGTCGCTCGTCCTGGACGAGTGGAACCCGGGCGTGACGGCCGATCCGGATGCATCGGAGTCCCCGGAAACCCCGACCGGTGCGCCGGCATCCAGCGAGCCCGGCGCGTCGCCGGCCAGCACCCTACCGATCGGCCCGGCCGGACATCCGGTCGTCCTGACCGAACAGCCCGTCGCCCAGTTCGACACGTGGTTCGATCCGACCGGCACGCGGCTGGCCGTGTGGGTGAGCGATCCGACCGATCCCAAGGTCGGCACCTTGCGCCTGGTCGTGCTGGACCCGGAGGCAGGCACCATCGACGCGTCGGTGGACCCGCTGCCGGGCGTGGCGGCCCTGCGCGGCGTGTCGATCAACGCCGGCCGCATGGCCTGGGTGACGCCCCCCGGCCAGGATGGCGAGGCGAGCCACATCCAGGTCCTGGGCTGGCGCGGCAACGCGTTCGGGCAGGTCCGGACCATCCCGACCCAGCGGGTCATCGTCATCCGCTGAACCCTGGTCGTGCCCGCTCAGGGCACGTGGCCGCGTCCCATGATCGGACGCGATCGGCTACCCTCGACGCGTGCGACCCAGCAAGACGGTCGCGATCGCGGCGCTCACCGCCGCCATCGCGCTCGGATCGCTGCCGGGGTTGGTGGGCTCTCGAGAACCGAGCCCGGATCGGCCCATCGACGCAGCGGCATTCCGGAACGTCATCCTCGCGACGACAGGCAATCGATCGGATCCAGCGATCGACGGGCCCGACGGCGCCTACGCGGCGGCCGGCCGTCTCGAGGCCGGTTCGACGTTCACGGAGACCCGAGCCGGGGACGCCGCGCCCCTCGCCGAGCGGCCCACGGTCGCCGTCCCGACCGCGCCGGCCGCCTGGAACTGGAAGACCCCGAAGTACAAGCTCAGCGGCTACGCGACCTTCTACGACAACGGGACCACGGCGATGCGCCTGCCCCGCGGGACGGTGGTGGTGATCTGCGGCGCGGCCGGCTGCATCGACCGCACTGTCACCGACTACGGGCCGATCAAGCCCGAGCGGATCGTGGACCTGTACCGGCCCGACTTCTTCCGGATCTGCGGCTGCGGGTGGTGGTCCGGCACGACCTGGGTGACCGTCTCGGTCTACTGATCGGGTAGACTCGTCGCGCACCTTCGAGACCGGCCACGAGAGCCGGCAGACGCGCCCGGAGAGGCCGGAAGGAGAGGAGGCACGACGCGTGCCACGCCCGCAGCGGCATCGCGCCACATCGGCGGAGGCTTGTCGGTGAGCGGCCGCCGGATCATGACTCCGGACGAGATCCGCCGCGCGGTGATTCGCATCTCCCACGAGATCGTCGAGAAGCACGCCGGGACCGACGGCCTGGTCCTCGTGGGCATCCAACGCCGGGGCGTGCCTCTCGCCGAGCGCCTCGCCGCGGCCATCGAGGAGCACGAGCGCGTACGGCTCCCCGTGGGGGCCCTCGATATCACCTTCTACCGGGACGACCTCTCGATGCTCGCCCAGCAGCCGGTGGTCAAGGGGACCGAGCTGCCGTTCGACCTGAACGAGACCACCGTCGTGCTCATCGACGACGTGCTCTATACCGGCCGGACGATCCGGGCGGCCATGGACGCGCTCATGGAGTACGGCCGCCCCCGCGCCATCCGGCTCGCCGTGCTCGTGGATCGGGGGCACCGCGAGCTGCCGATCCGGGCCGACCACGTGGGCAAGAACGTCCCCACGTCACGTGAGGAGATCGTGCGGGTCCGGATCGAGGAGGTGGACGGCGAGGACGCCGTGGACATCGAACGCGCCGCGGCCGCCGACGCGGTGTCGGTGCCCGTCGCGTGAACCTGGCGACCGATCCCGCCCTGGCACCGGCGGAAGACGTCGCCGATCCCGCCGTTTCGGGCGCAGCCGCAGCGCCGTCCCGGCCGGCCGCGACCAGCTCGTGGACCCACCGGCACCTGCTCGACGTCGATGTCCTCTCGGCCGACGACCTCGAGCTCGTGATGCACACGGCCGACACGATGGTCGAGGTCCTCGCCCGGCCGATCCCCAAGGTGCCGGCGCTCCGCGGCTGGGGGGTCACCATCCTCTTCTACGAGGCCTCGACCCGGACGCGGGTCAGCTTCGAGGTGGCCGCCAAGAACCTCTCGGCCGACGTGGTCAACATCGCCGCCGCCTCGTCCTCGACCACGAAGGGCGAATCGCTCGTCGACACGGTCAAGACGATCGAGGCGCTGGGGGCGCGCATGCTCGTCATCCGCCACGCGGTGTCGGGCGCCCCGTACCTCGCCGCCGAGCACTTCTCCGGCAGCGTCCTCAACGGCGGCGACGGCTGGCACGCCCATCCGACGCAGGCGTTGCTGGACCTGTTCACGATGCGGGCCCACCTGCCGGGCGGGTCGGTGGCTGGACGCAAGGTGGTGATCCTCGGCGACGTCATGCACTCCCGGGTGGCCCGCAGCAACATCTGGGCGCTCACGGCGGCCGGTGCCGACGTGTGGGCCTGCGGACCTGCCACCGTGCTGCGCGGATTCGAGGGCTGGGCCGCCCGCGGCGTGGCGGGAACACGGCGGCTCACCGTGACCTCGGACGTCACGCGGGCACTCCGGGATGCCGACGTGGTCATGGCGCTCCGGATCCAGCGCGAGCGGATGGCGTCCGGGCTCCTGCCGTCGCTGCGCGAGTACGCGGCACGGTTCGGACTCACGCGCGAGCGGCTCGCGCTTGCCCGGCCCGAGGCGCTCGTCATGCACCCCGGCCCGATGAACGAGGGCGTGGAGATCGCGCCGGACGTGGCCGGCGGATCCCAGTCGGTCATCACGGACCAGGTCACCAACGGCGTCGCGATCCGGATGGCGGTCCTGTACCTGCTCGCCGGAGCCCGGGCGTGACGGCGTCGGTCGCCGCGACCGGACCGCGGGTGGGCGGCCCGGTCGATCCCTCCGGCGCGTCGGTTTCCACGGCGCCGACGGCCAACGTCGAGATCAGCCGGGCGTGGCTCGTGGACCCCGCGACCGGGCGGGAGGGGCCGGGCGAGGTCGTCGTCGAGGACGGGATCCTCGTGGCGGTCACCTGGCTCGAGGGAGCCGATGCGGCCGGCATCGACCCCACGGGGGTGGTGGTCGCCCCGGGATTCACCGATCTCCACGTCCACTTCCGCGAACCCGGCAACGAGGATGCCGAGACCGTCGCCACGGGGCTCGCGGCGGCCGCCCGGGGCGGGTTCACGAGCGTCTGTGCGATGCCCAACACCACGCCCGCACTCGACGAGCCCTCGGTTCTCGGCCTGATGCGGGACGCGGCCCGCGCGTCCGGGTCGCCGGTTCGGCTCCTCGCGCACGGGGCCGTTTCCGCGGGGCGTGCCGGCCAGCACCTCGCCGCGCTCGGGGAGCTCGCGGATGCCGGCGTCGTCGGGTTCAGCGACGATGGCGCACCGGTGCACGACGCGGCGCTGCTCCGGAACGCGCTCACGTACGCCGGCATGCTCGGCGTGCCGATCGTGGACCACCCCGAGGATGCCTCGCTGACCGGGGGCGCCGAGGCGAACGAGGGCGTCGTGGCCACCGTGCTCGGACTGCGTGGCTGGCCTGCGGCCGCGGAGGCCGGCGCCGTGGCGCGCGACCTCGCCATCCTCCGCGACGTGCTCGCCGACGTACCGGGCGCGCGCCTCCACCTCACGCACCTCTCCACGGCCGCGGCCCTCGACCTGGTCCGGCGGGCGAAGGCGGAGGGACTGCCGGTCACCTGCGACGTGACGCCGCATCACCTGGCCCTCACCGACGAGTGGGTCGCGGGTGCGCGGCGCTGGAGCTGGGAGGCGCTCGATGACGAGGGAGCGGCGAAGGACCCGTGGCGCGATCGCGCGATCGTCGCCCCGCCGTACGACCCGGCCTGCCGCGTGAACCCGCCCCTCCGCTCCGCCGTCGATGCGGCCGCCTGCCTCGCGGCCCTCGCGGACGGTACCGCCGATGCGATTGCCACGGACCACGCGCCGCATACCGAGGTGGACAAGCGGGTGGAGTTCGGGCTTGCCGCGAACGGCATCTCGGGAATCGAGACGGCGCTCGGGGTCGTGCTCGCGGCGGTCGATGCCGGGCGCCTGTCCCTCCCGGTGGCTGTCGCCGCCCTGACCTCCGGCCCCGCCCGGGTGCTGGGTTCCCGCGCGCCGGTGACGGCCGGGGCCTGCGGGCTCGTCGAGGGTGCCATTGCGGACCTCGTGGTCTTCGACCGCTCGGCGTCGTGGACCGTGGCCGCCGATGCCCTGGCCTCGAAGGGAGCGAACACGCCACTGCTCGGCCGGACACTGCGGGGTCGGGTGCTCCTCACGGTCGCCGGCGGCCGGCTCGCGTACGAGGCGGCCGAGGGCTGACGATCCGGGGCCGCCCCAGGACTTGGGATCAGGGGCCGACGCCCGATCCCCGCGAAGATCCGCGCGCCACGTTCCACCAGCCACATCCGGGTGCTCGGCACGCGTCCGCGGCGCTACGATGCCGCCATGGCGACCTCCACCCTCAACCGCGACTACGAGCGCCGGCCCTACTGGCACGCGACCATGCCCCCGCTGCACGACCGGAGCGGACGCCAGCTTCCGGACACCGTGGACGTGGCGATCGTCGGTGGCGGGTACACCGGCGTCGCGGCGGCACGGAAGCTCGCGCTCCAGGGGGCGAGGGCCGTCCTCCTGGAGGCCCGGACGCTCGGCTACGGGGCCTCGAGTCGCAACGGCGGGATCATCCATCCGGGCTTCAAGTGGGGCCCGGCCGACCTCGTCAAGCGCTGGGGTCCCGACGTGGCGCGGGCCATCCATGCGGAATCGATGGAGGCCTTCGAGCTCGTCGTCGGGCTCATCCGGGACCATGACATCGATGCCGAGCTCCGGACGTCAGGCTGGCTGGAGCTGGCCTGGGCGCCGTCCCACTACGAGGCGTTTGCCGACGAAGCCGCCGCTCTCGCGCCCCTCGGCGTCCAGGGCCGGGTGATCCCGAGGTCGCAGCTCCACGAGGAGATCGGGACCCCGGCCTACCACGGAGGGCTCGCGCTGAACCCGGGCGGCGTCCTGCACCCGGCGAAGTGGTTCGCCGGACTGGTCGGGCTGGCCGAGCGCGCCGGCGCGGACCTGCACGAGCAGACGCCGGTGACCGCCATCCGACGCCAGGCCGATGGGCGCTTCGTGGTGGAGACGGCCCGCGGGGCCGTCCTCGCTCGCGACGTGCTCGTGGCCACGAACGGCTACACGGACGCAGCCGCCCCTTCGGTTCGTCGGAGGATCGTGCCGATCGGGAGCTACATCATCGCCACGGAGCCGCTCCCCGAGGACCT
>CAZVDO010000015.1:17309-31219 GCA_964625345.1 uncultured Anaerolinea sp.
GCCTACTTCGATACCAAGAACTTCCTGTCCTACTGGCATGTCTCGGCCGATCGGCGGCTCATCTTCGGGGGCCGGGTCAGCTTCATCCCGACCACGGTGGACCGAACCGCCCGGCTCCTCCACGAGCGGATGCTCCAGATCCATCCGCAGGTCGCCGGCTACCGCGTCGAGTACTCGTGGGGCGGCAAGGTCGCGATGACGTTCGATCGGATGCCCCACATCGGCCGGCTCGGCGGGATCATGCACGCGGTCGGGTACTCGGGAACCGGCGTGCTCCTGTCCACGTACCTCGGGACGCGCGCCGCCGAGTGGCTGGGCGGCGGCGAGGCGCCGGCGCTCTCGAAGCTGCGCTTCCGGATGGTGCCTGCGCCGTACGAGGGCCGGCCGTGGTTCCTGCCGGTGATCGGCGAGGTGTTCCGGATGCAGGATCGCCTGGCGGTGCGCGGGGTCGATGCCCCGGTGGCGACCACGGACCGCGACCACGCCTGAGGCGCTGCACCTGCGGGTGCCGGCCGGCGGGCGGATCCGCCGGGCCGTTGCAGCCGCCCTGGCGGTGGCATTCGCCGTCGCGCTGTCCGCGGCGGGCTGGATCGGAGCGACGCGAGCGGCCGAACCGGACGCATCGGCGCGACCGCCCACGTGCGCCGAGCAATTCCCGGCGGATGGACCGGCCGGCCTGGACCTCCAGCTCGGGTGCGTGGTGCGCGAGTTGACCGGCCTCTACCTCGGTTCCGGCGCCGCTGACCAGCCGGCGAGGATCTCGGCGCTCGGCCCGCCCCTGGCGGCCCTGGCCACAGGTCTCGCGATCGCGTGGCTGGTCGTGCGCTGGGTGCGCCGGCGGGCCGGCGCGCGAATGGCTGCCGCGGCGCCCGAGGCGTGGTGGTCGTGCACGGGGTGTCGGTCGCTCAATGCCGCCGGGGTGCTGCGCTGCTACGCGTGCGGCCGGGCGTGGGATCCGGCATCGCTCGAAGTGCGCGTCGACCCCGACGCGCTGGCGGACCAGTCCTTCGGACGCGACCCGCGAGCCTGAGATCCTGCCTGCGTCGCGCCGGTCGCGCTAGGCGACGGCGGCGACCGCGCGCAACGTGGCGAGCAAGCCGTCCACATCGGCCTCGGTCGCCTGCGTGTTGAGGATTCCGGCTCGCAGCCAGGTGCCGCCACGGAGGCGCGTGGTGGACACCCAGCCGGCGCCGGAGCGTTCGAGCTCGTGCTGCAGCCGGTCCTGGTGGGCATCGAGCGAGGTACCGGCCAGCGGCGCACCCGCGGCGTCTCGCCCCAGGTGCCGGAAGCACACCACGGAGAGCGGTGGGACCGCCGGGAGCGCCTCGAAGTCCTCGCTCGCCGCGATCGTCGTGGCGAGATGGGCGGCCAGGTCGTCGTTGGCCTCCACCAGGCGGCCGAGGCCGTCGGTGCCCAGGTGCCGCCACGAACACCACAGCTTGAGGGCGCGCCAGCGCCGCGTTCCCTCGAACCCGAGCTTCCAGAAGTTCAGGCCGGCGTCGTGCGGGTCGGCGGCCGCGGGCTCCGTGGCGACGGCCTCCGCCGGGGCGGCGCTGGCCCGGGCGGTCGCCGCGGGGGCGCGATCCGGGCTGCTGCCGCGGGAGGCGTGACCGGCCCGGTAGTACTCCGGCCGTCGCCCCCCGAAGACGGCTTCGAGGTCGGCGCCGCGCCGGACCATGAGCCCGCCGATGTCGTACGCCTGGAAGAACCACTTGTGGGGATCCACCGTGACCGAATCCGCCCGCTCGAGGTCCGCCACGCGCCCTGCATCACGGGCCGACAGGCGGGCCGCCGCCCCATACGCGGCGTCCACGTGCAGCCACAGGCCCTCGCGGGCCGCGACGTCCGCGAGCTCGCCGAGGGCATCGACCGCGCCGGTGTTCGTGGATCCAGCGACGGCCGCGATGGCCAGCGGCAAGCGGCCGGCCGCCCGGTCGGCGGCCACGGCTGCGGCAACGGCATCGCCGCGCAGCCGGAAGTCGTCGTCGGCGGGCACGACCGCGAGCGTGTCCGCCGGGAACCCGAGCTCGTCGAGCGCCCGCCCGATCGAGAAGTGGGCCTGGTCGGACGTGTACACGCGGCGGCCCTCGAGATCCGCGCCCCGCGGCGCCCGGTCGAGCCCACCGATCGAGGGCAGGTGGAGGTCGCGGACGAGGGCCATCGCGATGAAGTTGGCCATCACCCCGCCCGAAGTGAGCAGCCCGAATGCCTCCGCGTCGTAGCCGACGAGATCGCACAACCAGCGCACGACCTCCTCCTCCATGAGGGCGGCTGCCGGGCCGGCATGGAAGATGTCCACGCCCTGCTGGGCGAACTGGGCGAGCACCTCGCCCACGATCGAGGCGACGAGGGGAGGCGGCGTGAAGTACCCGAACGAGCGCGGGTGCCAGGCACTCACCGTATGGGGCGCGATCGAGGTGCGGAAGCGCTCGAGGACCGCCTCGAGGCGCTCCGGCTCGCGGGGTGCGGGGCCGGGCAGGCCGCTCGGCCCGAAGTAGGAGGCGCGCAGCTCCGCGTAGTCGGCCGGCTCACCCATCGCCCGATCGAGGGCGTGGTCGTACAGGTAGTCGAGGCCTGCCGACCAGGTTGCGTCCCCGACGCGGCGGAGCGCCTCCCGGGATGCCCCGGGGTCGCGGACCCCGAGGAGCTCGGGCTCGGGGTGCCAGGCGAACCGGTCGAGGAAGCCGTCCGGAGTCGGCGGGCGGGTGGTGGCGGGGCGGTCGGCGTCGGGCATCGACGGGATGGTACGGGAGCACGGTCAGCGACGACCGGATGGGCTCGGCATACTCCCAGCAACGCCGTCGCCGACAAGCCAGGGAGGCTCGCGTGTCCGACACTCGAACGATCGTCTTCTTCCCCGAGGGCGCCTACGGCCCGACCAACAACTGCGTCGGGATCGGGCGGATCCTCCGCGAGCGCGGCCATCGCGTGGTGTTCATCGCCGAGGAATCGTTCGCCGGACGCCTCGAGGCCCAGGGCTTCGAGGAGCGGCTCATGCGCCTGGGGCCGCCGCCCGAGACCGAGGAGGTGCCCGGCCAGTTCTGGATCGACTTCATCCGGGACACGGCCCCGATCTTTCGCAAGCCCACCATCGAGCAGCTGGGCGAGTTCATCGCGCCGACCTGGCAGGCGCTCATCGACGGCGCGAAGTACGTGGACGAGCGGCTGCGCGAGATCATCGACGAGGTCCAGCCCGACGCCCTCGTCGAGGACAACGTCGTCGCGTTCCCGGCGCTGCCCGCCTCGGGGCGGCCGTGGGTCCGGATCGTCTCCTGCAACCCGGCCGAGATGAAGGACGAGCGGATCGCGCCATTCTCGTCGGGCTATCCCGCGGCCGACCGCTCGGCGTGGCCGGCCTTCATGGACGAGATCGAGCGCACCCATCGGGCGATGTGGGACGACTTTGACGGGTTCGTGCGCGACCGCGGTGCCCTCGGGCTGGCGTGGCCCGCCCTCGGGCCGGAGTTCATCCATGAATCGCCCTGGCTCAACCTGTATTCGTACCCGGCCGAGGCCGACTACGAGCGGGCCGCGCCGCTGGGACCCACCTGGCACCGGCTCGACTCGACGGTCCGGGCCACCGACGAGACCTGGGAGCTCCCGGACCACCTGCGCGGCGGCGAGGGGAGCCTCATCTATCTGTCGCTCGGATCGCTCGGCTCGGCCGACGTGGCCCTGATGCAGCGGCTCATCGACGTGATGGCCACCACGCGCCATCGGGTCATCGTGTCCATGGGCCCGCTGGCCGACCAGCTCCGCCTCCACGACCGGATGACCGGCGCCGGCTTCCTGCCCCAGCCGGCGATCCTCCCCCAGGTGGACCTCGTGATCACCCACGGCGGCAACAACACGGTCACCGAGGCGTTCCACCACGGCAAGCCGATGATCGTGCTGCCCCTCTTCTGGGACCAGGTGGACAACGCCCAGCGGGTGGACGAAACCGGCTTCGGCGTCCGGCTCCCGACCTACGACTTCGAGGATGGAGACCTGACCGGCGCGGTGGACCGCCTGCTCGGCGACGCGGCGCTGCACGACCGGCTCGCCCGGATGTCGCGGCGCATCCGGGGCACGTCGGGCACGGCCCGCGCGGCCGATCTCATCGAGCGCGTGGCGCGAACCGGCCAGCCGGTCACCCGGTGACGCTCCCGGCCGCGCGATGACCGCGGGCGGCGATCCGGATCGCGCGGCCGCGGCGCTCGAGCGCATTCGCCCGTCGCTTGCCCAGGCTCGCTGGACGGGCCTCCACGGGGCGGCAGTCGAGCGCCTCGAGCCCCTCGAGGCGGTACCGCTGGACGAGGGCGTGCTGGTCATCGCCGAGGTCCGGATCGCCGGTGCCCTGACGCCCGTCCTCGTGAGCGTTCCCGAGGACGAGGCCGCGGTCGCGCGGGAGCTCGTGCGGCTGGCGTCCGGGGGCGGCAGCCGGCAGGGCGGGCACGGTGGACGACTCGTCGGGCGCCCCGGCCCCGGCGGCGCGGTGCCCGTCCCCGGCGATGCGCCCGTGCGGGTGGTCGCGGGGGACCAGACCCATACCAGCCTCGTCGTCGGCGGCGATGCGATCGTGAAGCTCTACCGGCGACTCGACCCCGGGCCGGGCGTCGAGTCCGGAATGCTGGCCGCACTCGCGGGTCACCCGGAGGCGCCCGTGCCGCCCTGGTTCGGGGCGGTCGAGCTCGAGCTGGCGGACGGCAGGTCCCTCCCCGTCGCGATCGTCCAGGGCTACCTCGGCGACCTGCCCGACGCCTTCGAGGTGCTCGCGGACGAGCTGGCTGCCGGGATCCGGACCGACGACGCGGAGCCCGGATCGGCAGGCGCCGGCCGGCTGGGCGAGGGGCCGTGGGCGCGTGGGCTACCCGTGGCGATCGCCCGGGCCACGGCCGCACTCCACCGCGTGCTGGCCGGACTCGACGATGCCAGTGCCCGACCGTGCCCCGCGACCCTGGGGGACCGCGCCCGATGGCTCGCCGACGCCGAGGTCCGCATCGGAGCGGCCACCCGTGCGGTCGCGAGCCTCGGCACCGCGGCCGGCACCGCAGCCGGCACCGATGGACCGGCCATCGCTGAAGGACTGGAGCGGGCCGAGCCCGCGATCCGCCGCGCCCTCCGGCCCCTCGGGGACGCGGCGATACCGACCATGCTCCAGCGGATCCATGGCGATCTCCACCTCGGGCAGGTGTTGCCGACCCGCGACGGCGAGGTCCGGCTCATCGACTTCGAGGGCGACCCGACGGTCGCGGCCGCCGCGAGGGGCGGACTGGACACGCCCCTCCGCGACCTCGCGACCCTGCTCCGGTCGCTCGACCACGTGGCCCGGAGTGCCGCACGCCGCGCCGGCCGCGACCCGGTGCAGCCAATCCCCGTGGTCGAGGACTGGCTCCGGGCGGCGCGCGGCGACGTCCTGGACGCATATGGACGCGCCGTGGGCGGCAGCCCGCCGGTCGATCGCGCCCTCCTGCGTGCGCTCGAGGTGGACAAGGAACTCGCCGAGCTCGTGTACGCGGCCACGTTCCTGCCCACCTGGCTGTACGCGCCCGTCGGGGGCCTCCGTGCGCTCGCGGGGGTGTCGCTGTCCGCCGTGCCGGCACCAACTGCGGGGGAGGGCGTGTGACTGGACGACCAGCCGACACCGACCGCGCGGCCGCGCTGTCCGACGACCTCGGTCGCCTGCCGGCCGTCCTGCGCTCGCTCGCGCGCAGCACGAGGCACCCTCATCCGACCACCCGTCACGGCGGCGACGCCTTCCATGCCGCGGGCGCGCTCGATGCCATGGACCTGCCGGGTCGGGCGCGACGCGTGGTGCTCACCGGCCTGGGGAGCAGCCGCTTCGCCGCGCTCCAGGTCGCGCCCCTCCTGCGGGCGGCCGGGTGGGACACGGAGGTTCGATACAGCTCCGCGGCGCCCGATCGCCCCGACGGCCCCGACGCGCTGGTCGTCGGCATCTCGGCCTCCGGTTCGACCCCCGAGACGGTCGCCGCGCTTGCAGCGGCGCGAGCAGCCGGAGCGGCCACGTTGGCCGTCACGAACCGCGCCGCCTCGCCGCTCGGAGACGCGGCCGGCGCGGTGGCGGACCTGGGCGCCGGCGCCGAGACGAGCGGCGTGTCCGGGCTGACGTACTCGGCCACGGTCGCCCTGCTCCTGGCGCTCGGCGTACGCCTCGGTGCAGCCGTGGATGCTTCCGCGGCGATGGGCCTCGCGGCCGATGCCCTCGAGGCCATCCTCGCCCACCCGCCCGAGTGGCGTCACTCCGTGGCCGACCGGCTTGATCGCGGCTCCCCGATCCACGTCATCGCCCCGCCCGACCGGCTCGGCGGTGCGGAGCAGGCCGCCCTCCTCCTGCGTGAGTGCCCTCGCCTGGAGGCCACGGCCTACGAGGCGGGCGACTGGCTCCACGTGGGCCTGTACACGGCCCTGCCAGGTTGCCGGGCGGTCCTCTCTGCCGGCGGCGCCTACGACGCGAGGATCCGCGCCGTGATCGCGGAGCGCGGCGGCCAGGTGCTGGTCGTTGGCCCCGGCGCCGACGATCCCGATGGCCTCACCATTCCGGCCGCGGCCGCGGATCCGTGGGTTCGCGCCATCGCCGAGCCGGCGGTCATGGCCCTCGTGGCCGCCGAGCTGTGGAGCCGGGCCACCGGGCGTGCCTCGGGACCGGACCGTGCGCCTTCGCCACCGATGCCCTCGTCGCCCCCCTCGGATAGGATCGCGTCGTGAGTGACCCGGACCCGACGCCCGTCCCGCCCCCCGATCAGCATCCCGGCGAAGCGCCTGCCCCGAAGCCTGGGGTCCGCGCCGTCGAGTACAAGGGCGCCCCGCTCGACGCCGAGCGCGGCCCGGGCCTGGGCTGCTTCTGGAGCCAGATCGTCGTGCTCCTCGCGCTGATCGTGCTGACGCCGCTGTCCGTCGCCTGGGGCTGGCCGCCGGCCGTCAGTGCCGCGCTCCTGATCGCGGTCCTGGTCCTGCTGCTCGTGGCCGGCCAGACGATCATCTTCCTGCTGCGCCTCGTGGCCGCCGACCGGCGCGCGGCCGGCCGTCGACGTCCGCTCGCCTCCTCGACGCCGACGGTCGGGGAGCTCGAAGATCGGACGGCCGGACCGGACGACACGGGTCCCGACGGGGGGGCGCCGGACGAGGAATCGATGCCACCCGGGAGCGGCGTGCGAGAATAGCGCCCGATCCGCCGCCCAGGAGGTCCTCCGAGCCCGTGCCCGTGCTCGCCACGTACTTCTCCGTTCGACGCGGACGCGACCCGTTCTTCAAGTTCTTCATGAAGACCCTCTTCCCGCGCCAGGTGCGCGAGTACGAGGCGAAGTACGGGATCCGGTTCCTGGGCTGGTACAACGTGGCCCACGGCTGGGACTTCGACAACGTCATCCTGCTCGACCTGCCCGATTACGCCACACTCGACAAGCTCGAAGCGGACGAGAGCGTCCGGGCGTTCGGCCACCGGGCCGGCGAGTGGATCTTCGAGCGCCACCACTCAATGTTTCTCCGGGAGCGCATGGGCCCGGATCTCGAGTTCCACGGATAGGAGGACGCCATGGATTTCCAGCGCAACGACCTCCTCGCCGAGATGGCCCGCGATGCCGCCCTGGAGCGTTCCGAATTCCTCGTCCGCGCGGGCGAGCAGCTCGAGCGATTCCTGCGTGACAACGCCGACCGGATCCGCGAGATGGGTGGGATCACCCTCATCGACGACGACCCGGACTACCTCGCGATCGCGCCGGACGGCACGTTCCGAAGCCGCAGCCGCGTGTACGACGAGGCGGCCGGCACCTGGCACAGCGAAACCGAGGTCATCGAGACCGGCGGCGAGCTCGTGGAGCTCTACAACGCCGCCGACGTCTTCGCGGCCTTCGCCGATGCCGCGCGGGAGGCGGCCCTCGCGGGGCCCGAGCCGGCGGCTGCAGGCGAGGACGCGGTCGCCGGGCCATCCGGGGCGGGCGTCGGCTCTCCGTTCGCCGAGGATCCCTACGCCGGCGCCGCCGACACCTGGGCCGCGGGACAGCCGGACGTCCCGGCAGTCAGCGACCAGGACAGCGCCGCCGCGGCCCTGTACGAGCTCGCGCTCGACTTCCAGGAGCGATCGCAGCAGGCCGAGGCCGGTCTCCTCGAGCAGTTCGAGAACGCCGCGGCCGCGCTCATGAGCCGGGTCGGGGTCATCGTCGTCGTGGACGACATGGACGAGCACCTCGAGCTCGCCCTCGCCGGCTTCCGCGGCCGCGTGCTGCCGGAGGGCGAGGGGACCTGGGTCGACCTGGATCGTCCCGAGGACGTCGTCCGCTTCTACGACCCGACCGATGTCTTCGGGGACCTTGCCGACGCGGTCGCCGAGACGTTCCCGGGCGTCGCCGGTTCGGACCCATCCGCCGAGCGCGACCCGTTCGACGACGAGGCGGACGACGACGCGATCGACGAGGACGGCGAGGGCGCGGACCCGTTCGACGACGAGGACAACGGCCAGCGGTGACCGGCGGTCGGCGGCAGCTGGGGCGACGCGTCGCCGCTCGGCACCCCTGACGTGCGGCTCATCGGCGCGGAGCTCATCGAGAGCCGCGAGATCCTGCCCGGCCAGTGGCTGCAGACGCTGCACGCGCCTGCCATCGCCAGCGGGGCCCGGGCCGGCCAGTTCGTCCACGTGCGGACCGGCGACCTGGCCGGCATGGTGCTCCGCCGTCCGTTCTCGATCAACACGGCCGACGCCGCCAGCGGCACGATCTCGATCCACTTCCGCACGATCGGGCGCGGCACCGAGTGGTTCACCCACCTCCGGCCCGGCGACGCCATCGACGTGCTCGGCCCACTCGGCCGTCCGTTCGAGGTGGACAGCCGGAGCCGGCACCTGCTCCTGATCGCGGGAGGGCTCGGCATGGCCGGCGTGCGATTCCTCGCCGACGAGGCGATCCGGGACGGGCGCCAGGTCACGTTGCTCTTCGGCGCGGCGAGCGCCCGCGAGGTCTACCCCACGGCCCTCCTGCCCGATGAGCTCGAGTACGTCGTCGCGACGGACGACGGGTCCATGGGCCATCGCGGGTTCGTGACCGAGCTCGTGCCGGCCTACGAGGCGTGGGCCGACCAGGCCTTTGCCTGCGGCCCGGAACCCATGCTCCGCGCCCTCGCCGCGCAGGCGGTTGGCCGGCGGGACCGGCTGGGCGTCGCACGCCTCGGCCGAAAGCGGGGAGCGGGCAAGGCCGACCCGGCCGGATCGCCGGCTGCCCGCCGGAAGGCGTTCCTGCAAGTCTCCATGGAGCAGCGGATGGGCTGCGCCGTGGGCGCCTGCCTCGGCTGCGTGGTCATGTCCACGACCGGCACGCCGCAGCGGGTGTGCCGCGAGGGTCCGGTCTTCGCTTCCGACGAGATCGCGTGGGATGGAGCGTGGGGCAGGTGAAGGCCAAGCGACGCGTAGTGACCAGTGCCGATCGATCCACCGCGGCCAAGGGCGCCGCCAAGCGGACGCCCACGGTCAAGCGCCTGAAGTCGGCGATCGTCGCGCCCTCGACCGTCCGACCGGGGCATCCCGCGGGCTCGCGGGCTGCCGTGACAGCAGGTGCGGCGGCTGCGTCGACCCAGCCGCCCGACCGGGCCCACGAGGGGACTCCGGGCCCGGACCCGGGCGTGGACCTCTCGGTCGACCTCGGGCGTGGCCTCGTCCTGCCCAACCCGGTCCTCGTCGCGTCGGGCACCTTCGGCTACGGCATCGAGTACGGCGACGTCGTCGATGTCCAGCGCCTCGGCGCGATCTGCTGCAAGGGCACGACGCTCAAGGCGCGGATCGGCAACCCCACGCCCCGGGTGACCGAGACGCCGGGCGGGATGCTCAACTCGATCGGGCTGCAGAACCCGGGCGTGGATGCGGTCGTCGAGAAGTACGCCGCCACGTGGGCCGGCTGGCAGGTGCCGGTGATCGTCAACGTGGCCGGCGAATCCGTGCACGACTACGTCGAGGTCGCGCGGCGTCTCGACGGCGTGCCGGGCGTCGCCGGGATCGAGCTCAACATCAGCTGCCCCAACGTGGGCCGGGGCGGGCTCCAGTTCGCGATCGATGCCGAGGCCGCGGCCAGCGTCACGGCCGCGGTCCGGCGGGCCACGGACCTGCCGCTGCTCGTGAAGCTGTCCCCGAACGTGGCCGACGTCCGGCCGATCGCCCGGGCCATCGCCGACGCCGGGGCCGACGCGCTCACCGCGATCAACACGCTGTCGGGAATCGCCGTCGAGGCGCCCCGAACGCGGCCCCTGCTCGGGAACGTGTACGGCGGCCTGTCCGGGCCCGCCATCAAGCCCGTCGCGCTGCGCATCGTGTACGAGGTGAGCCAGGTGGTGGACATCCCGGTCGTCGCGATCGGCGGCGTGGCGGAGCTGGCCGACGTCCTCGACTTCCTCGCCGTGGGGGCCGTGGCGGTCCAGGTCGGCACGGCGATTTTCGCCGACCCGACGATCCCGGTCCGCCTCGTGGAGGAGCTCGCGGCGACGTGCCGCGCGAAGGGCCTGTCCTCGTACGCGCCGCTCATCGGCACCGCGCTGCCGAAGCGCGCGTCGGCACCCTCCGCGCGCGGGGTCGAATACCGGCCCTGATCGTCGCCCAGCCTCGTGAACGCGGCCGCCTACACGGTCGATGATCCTCGCGCCGGCTCGACCGGTATAGGGGAGCGAGGGAGCAGGCCGGCGCCGCCGGCCGGAGGAACCACACGCCGAGGGCCCGCGTCCGCAGGGCAGCCGAACCGCACGCTCGGTCCGGTGCCACAAGGACAGGAGCGCCGACCCATGCCGTCACGGACTCCCGGTTCCGGCTCGATCCGCCGGTCCACGTCGATGGGACCTCGCGGTCTCGCCCTCGCCCTCGCCGCGCTCGTGGTGCTCGTCGCCGCGTGCGCGGGGGCGGCCAGCCAGCCCGGTCCCCAGTCCGGGGCGTACGGCGACCGTGGCCTCGTGCCGGCAGGTGGCGCGGTGGGAGGCGCCGCTCCGACCGCCGCTCCGAGCGCAGCCCCGAACATCCCCGATTCGGCCCAGGCGGACCGCCTCATCATCCGGACGGGCACACTCGATCTCCAGGTGACCGCCGTTGACGACGCCGTCGCAGCCGCGGATACCGCGATCACCGGCCTCGGTGGGTATGCGAGCGGCTCCGAGCGGCACGGCGACGGCGAGGGCGTGGTGGCGACCATCACCTACCGGGTACCCGTCGAGCACTGGGATGACGCGCTGACCGCCCTGCGCGGCCTCGCCATCAAGGTCGTGACCGAGCAGACCGGCAGCGACGACGTCACCACCCAGGTCGTCGACCTCGGTGCCCGGATCACCAACCTCCAGGCCACCGAACGCGCCCTCCAGGCGATCATGGCCCAGGCCACCAAGATCAGCGACGTGCTGACGGTCCAGGCCGAACTCACCAAGGTCCGCGGCGACATCGAGCAGGCCCAGGCCGAGCGCCAGCACCTCAGCCAGCAGGCCGCGCTCTCGACGATCACCGTGCGATTCGCGGTGAAGCCGCAGCCGGCCGTGGTCGTGTCGGGCGAGAAGTTCGATCCCAGGAGCGAGGTCGACCGGGCCTCGGCGTCGCTGATCGAGATCCTCCAGGCCGTGGCCACGGCAGGGATCTGGTTCGCCATCGTGTGGGTCCCGGTCCTGCTCGTCCTCGGCGTGCTCTCGCTCGGCATCTTCCTCGTGCTGCGGCGACTGACCCGGCCCACCGGGCCGGTGGTCCCGGGAGGCGATGCCGGTCCGGGTGGACCCCCGCCTGACGCGCCGCCCGCCGCCGGGCCGACCGAGGCGCCCGCGGCCTGACCGACGGATGCGGGCGGCGGCACGGGTGCCGCCGCCCCCGTACACTCGGGAGCGTGACGTCCACCAAGCCTGCGGCCGCCATCGCGGCCCGCGCCGCTACGGCCGAGCGCACCGAGCAGCTCTTCCGCCGGTCCGGCGCGCTGCGGGACGGGCACTTCCTGCTCAAGAGCGGACGTCACTCGGACGCCTACCTCGAGAAGTTCGCCGTGCTCTCGGACCCGGCCGCCACGAGCGAGCTGTGTGGGGCGTTTGCTGCGGCCCACCGCGATGCCTCCGGAGCCGCGACGGTCGACGTCGTTGCAGGACCGACCACGGGCGGGGTGATCCTCGCCTTCGAGACCGGCCGGCAGCTGGGGACCCGGGCGATCTTCGCCGAGGAGGTCGGCGCAGCGGGCGGCGCGTCACATCGCGAGTTCCGGCGCGGCTTCCGCATCGAGCCGGGCGAGCGCGTCCTCCTCGTCGACGACATCCTGACCACCGGCGGGTCCCTCCTCGCGATGCTGCCGGCCGTCGAGGCCATGGGCGGCGAGATCGTGGAATGCGCGATCCTCGTGGACCGGAGCGGCGGCATGCCCACCCTGACGTCCCCGAGCACGGGCCGCGTCTACCCGCTCCGATCCCTCTGGTCGATGGACCTGCCGACCTACGAGCCCGGGCCCGCGACCTGTCCGCGCTGCGCCGATGGCACACCGCTCCACGCCCCGGGCAGCACCGGCGCGGCCGCTCCGGCGTGACGACCCGGCGCTCGCGGCCCCTCGAGGGGACGACCCTCGCCGAACGACTCCCCCTCGTGATCGCGGCGGGCGCGCTCACGGTGATCGCGGGGGCGTTCGCGCTCCTGCCCCGGCTCGAGACGGCCACGGGCGTGGTGATCGCGGTCGATTCGGCGTCGCTGACCGATGTCCGGGGCTTCACGCTCCGGATCGCCGGGGGGGATTCGGTCGAGTTCGTCCTCGGCAACCTCGAGGACCCGGTGGCCTTCCCGCCGAGCCACCTGGCCGAACACGTGGCCACGAGCAGCCCGGTGATCGTCCACTACCGGCAGGAGGGCGGCCGCCGCGTGGTGTTCGCCCTCGAGGATGCGCCGGGTCCGTCCTCGACCTGACCGCGCCGCGCCGGCGCCCGCTGGGCGCCGCTCGCCGGCCCGCGACGTGGGCCTACTCGACCGCGGCGATCGCCTGGTTCAGTTCGTCGGGCAGCACGACCCCCTCGAAGGAGCCGCGCACGATGCCCTCCTTGTCGACCACGAACACCCACGGCTCGGTCAGGAGGCCCCACTGATCGACGATCGGGGTCGCCTGAAGGTAGCCGGCGCTGTCCCGAACCGGCTGCAGCGACCCGTCCTGGAAGATGAGCTGGTACGGCTCCACATGGATGAACGCGACATCCGGGTGGGCCGCGGCGATCGGCTTGAGCTGGTCGAGGGTCGGGCCGCACAGCGCCGACGTGCAGAACTTGGGGGTCGCGAAGACCACCACGAACGGCGTGTGGGCGGCGATGGCGTCCTTCACCGAGACGCGGTAGAAGGCCGGGTCCGGATCGCGGTCGGTCGAGATCATCGCGAGGTTGCCGTCGACCGAATCCGCGGTCGGGGTATCCGAGACGGGCGCGGGATCGCCGATCTTGACGACGCTCGTGCTGGTCCGGACGTCGAACCGGACGCGAATCGATTCGCTGGACGATCCGGTCGTCACGTGGAAGTCCGCGCCCCACTCGCCGGCTTCGGCGAACGCGACGTGGGCGACGTAGTAGCCGCTCACGTTCTCGATGCCCCAGACGAACGCGGCATCCGCGCTTCCCGTGGCCTTCGCGGGATCGCGCCCGAGGTCGTACAGGTCGACGGACACGCTTCGATCGGGTGAGGCCACCGGCCGGCTGTCGGCGTCGAGGAGGGTGAAGAGGAGCCGGTTCTGGCCGCACGTGAGCGCGGAGTTCACGATGACCGGGAACACCGACGGCGCCGTCGGGGCGCTGGACCAGCCCTCCAGGCCCTGGGGCGGCGCCGGCGCTGCCGCGCAGGCGCCCGAGGCGGCCGTTGCCGTCGGACTCGGGGTTGTGGCGCCCGCTCCGCCGCAGGCGGCGACGAGGGCGGCCACGGCGAACAGGCGGAACGAGCGGCGGCGCACGCTTGGCATGCC